>CAXTDB010000313.1:1516-6106 GCA_964242045.1 uncultured Leptolyngbya sp.
CGTCACAGGAGCGCTCAGCACTAAATTAAGCTGATGATCGACCGACAAATCGCCCACCTTAGCGGGCTGTACCAGCGAAACCTGAATATCTTTGGCATTGATGGCATTTGCGGAAGTCGCGCGATTTCGCCAGGGATCAATCGGAAATTGAGCGATCGATTGATTGCCGCAAGTGCTGGCTTTGACCGTTCTATCCTGGATATTGATTAACTGGACGCACTGAAGCGAGGTCGAAGATGCCCGCTGAAGCTGATCGAGAAAGTTGTAGGTCGATTGAGGCGAATCGACTTGTAAAAGTGAAGAAGTTGTCGCGAGTGCGAGGTTGGAACGTAAATTCGCGATCGAAGCTTGGAGCGATTCGGCTTTGCGCGAAGCACTCGCAGTGAGATTATGTCGTGCGGTTTCCAAGAGTCCTGCTCTTGCTTTTTTGTACGCAACGACCTCACCCGTCAATAGCACTGGAATGCTGAGCAGTAATAAGCGTCTCAGCAGGATGCGACGGAACGAGGATTGACGTGACTTTGCCATAAGCCCTTGATAACCGGATTGAGGGATGTAGCAGCAGAGCAGAACCGATGATATAAAGTGATCTACAAACGCAAGCTTACCGCGATCGTGCGATAACTTGACTCAGAGCGGGAACATCAGTTTATCGATGTAAAACGATGGAGTTCATCCGCTAAATCAGTGATTTTGAACGAGCTTTCGCTGAAAATCATGTCTTCACTTTAGCGGCGATATCGCTTTCTTGCCATTTTCACCAGAATTTTTCTTGTTGGCATTCCCCATTCAGGGAATAAGCGTTGCTGTGCCAGATTTGAACAAATCTATTACGCTGTATGAAGCTACTGAACTCTGGCTATGGTTGAACAATTCCAGCCCCGCACTTCGATCGCTTGGATTAATCGAATTTCTGAAGTCCCGCAGCCTGCTTGGGATGTGTTGGCAGCCCCGCTGAAAACGCCGTTTTTTGAGTGGGACTGGCTGAACAATATGGAGACTTCTGGCAGTACTACGGCTCGATCGGGCTGGATGCCAAATCATCTTACGGTGTGGCGCGATCGCGAATTAATCGCAGCGGCTCCTCTTTATATCAAAGGACACAGCTACGGCGAGTTTGTGTTCGATCATCAATGGGCGGATTTAGCCGATCGCTTAGGTGTCCAATATTATCCAAAGCTGTTGGGCATGTCGCCCTTTACTCCGGCAGAAGGCTATCGATTTATGATTGCTCCCGGAGAAGATGAAGACGAAATTACTGAAATGATGGTCAGCGCGATCGACCATTTTTGTTCGCGTAATCGAATTTCGGGCTGCAATTGGCTGCATCATGGGTTCATCTGGGCGAATCAGGGCTATCAAACGTTTGATGATTATCTGAATGCGTTTAATGCCAATCAGCGCCGCAACATCAAGCGAGAACGTAAAGCCGTTGTGAATGCGGGATTACAGTTAAAAACGCTGACCGGGGATGAAATTCCTCGATCGCACTTTTCGCAGATGTACAGTTTCTACAGCGATACCTGCGACAAATTCGGCTGGTGGGGCAGTAAATATCTCACTAAGAAATTCTTTGAGCAACTTCACTCAACCTATCGGCATCGGGTGGTTTTTTTCGCGGCGTATGCAGAAGGAAATGATCATCATCCGATCGGGATGTCATTTTGTTTGACCAAAGGCGATCGTTTATACGGTCGCTATTGGGGCTGTACGCAGGAAATCGATTGTTTGCACTTCGATGCCTGTTACTACGCACCGATCGAATGGGGAATCAATAATGGAATTCAAACTTTTGATCCGGGAGCAGGTGGACGGCACAAAAAGCGGCGAGGATTTCCGGCGACTCCGAATCATTCGCTGCATCGGTTTTACAACAGTCGGCTGTCGCAGATTTTGCGATCGCACATTGAGCAAATCAATGATCTCGAACAGCAAGAAATCGACGCGATTAATCAAGAATTACCGTTCAAACAGCAAACGATCGACTTCAAAATTTAGAATGATCAAATAGACCCATATTTTTGATGACATGACTCAAGCTGTTTTTGATCCAGTTGCCTTTGATGACAAATTATCGAATCGATTTATCGAACTCGATCCGAGTGGCTACTTTATTATTTATGTCGATCGTGCCACTCGTTTGATTTGTGCAGAACACTACACGAATACGATCAACGATCGAGGCTTGGCGTGCGATCCCGAAACCGGAGAACCCCTTCCTTGTAATGGTGAGTTGAAGCGTAGACCGAGTGCGGTTTTCAAAGGTAGAACTGCTAAAGAACTTTGTATCGAGATTTTTGAGAAGCCGGATTGCTGCATTACCCGACTCGATCACGCAGCCTATTTAGGTCGCGAATTCGTGCGAGCAGAACAGTGCTTGTTGAGCGATCGAGAATACATCCAGGATTAGCGCAGCAGCAATACGCCGATAAAAACTGGATAAGCTGCAACTAGAATCCCGCCCGCAAATCTGCCGATCGCTCCGGTCGTCAACGCTAACAAAATCACAAACACCAAACTACCCATCATCACAACCAAGGGGAAATGCAGCAGACCTGCATTCACGATCGATAGCGGGCGGACGATCGCAGCGGCTCCTAAAGTCATCGTCACGTTATAAGTAAATGATCCAACCACACCTGCGATCGCGGCTTCGGTTGCACCTCGTCGCGCGGTTGACCAAGCCAACACCACTAATTCAAACGCCGTCGCAAATCCTACCAGCGTTAATGCCAGCTTCGTTTGAGTTTCTTCAACCTGGCTGATTTGCCGCACTGCTTCTACAAGCAGAATCGAACCCAAAATCATCGCTACGATTCCCGCAAGAACGAGCAAAAGCTCTTTGCTGATTCGCGATCGCGCTCCGCCTTGCTCTAGTTCTTCCCTCGCTTCTTCCAATTCCCCGGTTTCACCTAATGCGGGCGGTTGTCGCTCTGCCCACCAAATGCTGGCAACATAAAGCGCGTATAGCCCGATTAAAATTCCGCCTTCGAGCCGATCTACAGTTCCATCCCAGATAAATGCCGTTGCAATCAAACCGATCGGCAATCCAAACAACGCATACCGCATCACTCGCTTTCCAAACGGCAACGGTGCGATCAAGGCTCCCGTTCCCAAAGCCACAAGACAAATCGCGATATTTGCACCGACCACATCCCCAAACGCGATCGCAGGACTATTTCTCAAAGATGCGGTGACTGCTGTTGCTAATTCTTCCGGTTCTGCTCCCGCCAGCAACAACGCCAGCGCAAACGAACTGACTCTTAACCGTACTGCTGCGGTTCCAAGGTGTTCGGCAAACGTCTCTGCACCCCACACAATCAGAGCGACACCGAGTACGATCGCCAAAATCCAAAGCACAATCATAGAACGCTCGAATCGCACAACACCGAATTGTAGCTGAATGTGCAAAAGAAGACTGTAAATCGTGAAATAGGGATTGTCGGGTGAAAAGAGTTCGATTTGTCGATCGCGCTTCGAGGGGTGCATTTCAATCCAGAACTGCAAATCCGGTGCAATCAGCACATAAGCCTCTAAAGCCTGATCAGAATCGAGCTGCGATCTCTGTTGGAAGTAAGGAAGATCGGAGTTGTAATCGTTAGCACAGATGTAGAAGCAAAACGCCATAACAGATGAACTGTGTTTGCTAAAACATTCGTCACTAAGGATTCCACTCGGTGAGAAGTAGTCGTTTTGATATCCAAGCAGAATCAGCCCTGTCTGTTCCGGTTTCATTGTTAGCTCTGCTGGTCTTTGCTAAATAGAGCGCAAACATTTCCATTCGTTTGTTAGACGAATGGGCATAATACTCTTGTTGAATTCATTAACCCCAGTCGAGATTCTTGTCTTCTCTATAGATTTGCGGAATTGAGCAGAAGTCGATCAGGTTCGTCAGTAACGGATCGACGTTAGTTTTTGCATGAGTTCTTGATCTGCTGAACTACTTTGATGTACAGAATGCTAAGTTCAGCTAAATCTATGGATTGTTCTGAAATTCAGGAAAGGTGACGGATGTGTCGCTTAATCTGTGGTTTAACTAGACGAGGACATTGTTCTCTGATGCTCTTTTGTACTACAGGCTATGGTTTAAGATGATTTCCCGATCGCTGCTTCAAATTCTTTTAGTGTTAGGCGTTGCTGCCTTTGTTCCCGTTCCTTTATCTGCCCAAACCGTTGTTCCAATTCCGCCTCAAGATTTGCCGCGTCCGCTGCCTCCCCAACCCACGCCCGAACCGCAAATCCCAACTCCGCTTCCGCCGCCGAATCAACTGATTCCTCAACCGATCACGCCACCATCGACCCCCGAAAATTCGGGCAGCGTTCCCGATACGATTCAGGTAAAGCAGTTTGATATCGTGGGTAGTACGGTGTTTAGCGCCAAAGATTTTGAAGCGATCACAAAGCCCTATCTCAATCGAAATGTTTCGTTTGCGGAATTGTTGCAATTGCGATCGCAGATTGCTGATCTTTATATCAAAAAGGGGTATGTTACCTCGGCTGCAGTTTTGCCACCGCAAGTGCTTTCGGGTGGAGTCGTCAAAGTTCAAGTAATCGAAGGCTCGATCGAGAGCATTAATGTCATTGGCACTC
>CAXTDB010000314.1:0-6089 GCA_964242045.1 uncultured Leptolyngbya sp.
CAGCGGTACGTCCGTATGCCGATCGACCGAGCAAATCGTTGATGAACTCCTCGAAGTTGTCGTAGCGCCCGAATTCGACATCATCAAATCCAGTTGTGTTGAACGGAGAACGAGAACTCGAACTCGATGACGATCGTGCTGCACCTGCTTGATCCGCTTGCCGCCAGTATTGTCCGAACTGATCGTATTTTTTGCGCTTATCGGGATCAGACAGCACCTCGTTTGCTTCGTTCACTTCTTTGAATTTCGCTTCTGCTGTTTTGTCGCCCGGATTCACGTCGGGGTGATACTGGCGCGCGAGTTTGCGAAACGCTTTCTTAATGTCATCAGCGCTCGCGGATTTGCTCACCCCTAAAATTTGGTAGTAATCTTTGAAGTTTGTTGCAGCCACTCGCTCATCCCCTCGTAAAAAATAGCATCGATGGATATGGACATCCTAAAGGCAGAATGCCCGATTTCATGTATCTCTAGGCTAACAAACTTGCTTCTCTGACTCAGAAAAATCTGAGGGGAATTTCCGAACGGATCGGTTGGGATGTTGCACCTCGTCAGCTTCAACTGCTAAACAGCCTGAAAAAGTGGTCTAAGTTCGCCCTCGTCAGCTTCAACTGCTAAACAGCCTGGAAAAGCGGTTTAAGTTCGCCGCATCACTTGAGGAGCTGCGATTCCTCCAGGAAGCGAACCCAACGCCAAGCTCTCCGCCTCCACTGAATACATTCCCGACCAACTCGCCAACAATTGCTGAGCCAACTGCTGAATTTCTGCTTGTTGTGCCGTCATCATGCGCCATTCTGCCGGAAGCCCGATCGTGCTGTTATACGCTCCAGAAAGTGCCCCCGTTAACGCGGCAACACCGGGAACTTGATAGCGAGTCTGGATCGCTCTCAAAATCGACAAGCGAAAATCGCCTGGGGTGCTGAGAAAGCAATAAAGCGAAAGCGCGATCGCCGCATCTCCTAACGTCGCATCACTCAGCGTCAGAATTAACTGAGTCGCGTCTTCGAGTCCAACTCCTTGTTGTACCATTGTTTCCACTTGCTGAAGCCGCTGGAGCTTGGGAATGCCTTCGGGTGGCGCTAATAAAGCCTCGAACATCAAAGTCACAAAACGGCGTGGATTGAGCGATTCGAGCAAAGCTTGAGACAGGGTGTAGCCGATCGCGAGTAAATCTAACTCCGACACTGCGGGATTCTGCCACAGTTTGAAAACGGTTTGAACATTCTGCCGTAGCTTCGTAAAGTCCTCGTGAAAAAATAGAAAGACAGGTAAAAGCGCGATCGCAGATTCGGCAGTCGTGAGCGGCTCTTGAAAAATCGGATCGCTTTCCGCTTCGACACGACTAGGATGAATCAGCGATTCCGCATAAAACCGCATTAATCCAAGCGAATCGCGCCGAGTTGGAACCCGACCCGATGCCTGAATTCCGATCGTTTCTCCGACGATCGCGCCCGTCATTGCTGCTTGAAATCGATAGAGAAGTGCAGACTGCATGATTATTTCTCAGAACCTAGTGTAAAATTTTCGCTGATTTGATTCGTTTTTGGCAGATTCAACTCAATTCGATTGCAACCTTATCCCCCTAAATTACGTCCCATGATTCGTCTTCAATGTCGTTTTTTTATGCACCCTCTACGATCGCTGATTATTTCAATCATGCTTGTGATCAGTACGATCGCGCCTGGATTCACACAAGCTCCGACTCGATCGATTCTTAGAGTAGGCAGTCAAGGCACAGATGTCACCGAGCTACAAAGCACACTAAAGCTTTTAGGATACTTTGCAGGCTCAGTGAATGGTGTGTTTGAAGAAAACACTGCTCAAGCCGTAAAACGCTTTCAGCAAGCGGCTGGAATTGAAGCGGATGGTGTCGTTGGAACCGCAACTTGGAATCGCTTGTTTCCCACTTCTGAACCCGTTGCTGCGAATGCTGCACCTAGACCGACGACCCCTGTAACTGAGTCGCGCCCGGTTCGTCCTGAGCCTGCGCCAGCCGGAGAGTTTCCGATTTTGCGGCGAGGAGCGAAAGGCGAAGCGGTGCGAGGATTGCAGAATCGACTAACCGCGATCGGAGTTTATAACGGTGAGATTGATGGCGTGTTTGGAGCGGGAACCGAAGCGGCAGTGAAAACGGCGCAAGGCAAATTCGGATTAGAAGCAGATGGTGTTGTCGGGGGCGCAACCTGGGCGGCAATTTTACGCTAATATCTCCGATCGTTGCAGTCAATGAAGGGCTGTGAACTTTGGTGAATTGGGTGAGTTGGACAGCGAAAGGAATGCTACTTTAAATTCATGACACAAAAGAAGTTGAAACCCTTCTTCCAAGCCAGATTAAAGCTTGTGTCTCCTGCTTTAGTCGCCTCGCAAAATCTAAAAAACGAAACGACGATCAAACTTCAATTCCTTTGCAAGTGTCTCACTCACTTCAGATTATCGGTTTATTTGAGACAAGCTAAAGTCGAATGAAAACTACAGCCTGATTTGGCTGAATGCGTTGTAGTTGTTGATTAGAAAGTTTGCGATTTTGTCCACCTTATCTTGTTGCTTCTTGTTCCAGCTACACATACAACTAAGTGACCAAAAATTTCAGGGTTTGGCAGTTTGCCAGACCCTTTGATCTATTTAAATTTTGTGTGTGATGGAACGATTAATAAGTTTCCTGTAAGTTGTGGAGTTTTTCTGCAAGCTCCGCAACATCGTAATATACAAAAATTCCTCGATCGTTCAAAAGTTTTTGAAACTGCATTCGGTGCATTCCCATCAACTCACTCGCTTTTCCCAAACTAATTTCGTCTTGGCAAAATAGCAGCACAATTTCGAGAAACAACTCTTATTCCGACAAACCGCTTGCTGTTACAAGGTCGTCTGAAATTACCAAACTCAAAATTACCAAACTCATAGTTAGCTCTCACTTTAGTTGCTTGGATTTTATTGCTTGAATCGTAGCAGCCAAAATCAGACTAAGGATTCCCGCGCCACTTCGGTTTGGGTGGTTCAGTCTGCGCTAAGAGTTTGCCTTGAGAAATCACAAACTGCACCGTGGCACGACGGCGGATAGCATCATATTTGTCGATCGCATCTAACACAATCAAATTCGCAGGCTTGCCTACCTCAACCCCGTACTGATCTTCAATGTTCAAGGTTTTCGCTCCACCCCAAGTCACCATGTTGTAACAAGCATCCATTTCATCCCTTCCGGTCATTTGGCAGACGTGAATCGCCATTGATGCTACATCCAGCATATTGCCTGTACCAAGCGAGTACCAAGGATCTTGAATGCAATCGTGCCCTAAGCTCACGTTCATTCCTTGTTGCCAAAGTTCTTTCACTCGTGTCACGCCGCGCCGTTTCGGATAAGTATCAGTCCGACCTTGTAGCGTAATGTTGATTAGCGGATTGGAGATGAAATTAAGCTGTGTGCGTTTGAGAAATCCGAGCAGTTTGAACGCATACGCATTGTTATAAGAACCAAATGCAGTCGTGTGGCTCGCAGTCACTTTCGACCCCATTCCGGTACGAATTGCACAAGCTGCAACGACTTCTAGAAATCGAGATTGATCGTCGTCGATCTCGTCACAGTGAATATCAATTAAGCGATCGTACTTTTCCGCCAGTTCAAAAATTCGGTTGACCGATCGCACTCCGTCCTCGCGCGTCAGTTCATAGTGCGGAATGCCCCCAACCACATCCGCTCCCAATCGCATCGCTTCTTCGATCAGTTCATCATTCTTCGCCCCGCCATAAATGCCGTCTTGGGGAAAAGCAACGACTTGTAAGGTAATCCAATCTTTGACTTCTTCGCGGACTTCGAGCAAGGCTTTGAGCGCTGTTAAGCTTGCTTCACTTACATCCGCGTGACTCCGCACAAAAAGAACCCCCTGCAACGCCTGTTGTTTCAGCGTCTCGATCGCTCTCTGTTTCACGTCTTCGAGCGAGAGATCTTGTTTTCGCTCTCGCCAAATCTCGATGCCCTCAAACAGCGTGCCGCTTTGGTTCCAGCGGGGTTCACCTGCTGTGAGAGCAGAGTCTAAGTGAATGTGCGATTCGACAAACGGAGGACTGACTAGACGCGCTTGGATTTCTAGTTCCATCTCCGCTGTTGCTGCAATGTGAGGAGCAATCTCGACAATCTCACCCGCATGAATCGCAACATCCACCAATTCAGAGATATCCGGCGATCGAAGGAGCTGACAGTGACGAAGCAGAAGGTCATAATTCGGCATAATCTCAGCATCTTAGAAGATCTCCACCCACTCTAGCGGATTCGATCACGTTCAAAAGGTGCTGAATTGTGCAAATTTTCAGAAAGTCGGTTGTTAGCTTTCAAAAACAAACCCATCGTTAAGCCGCGTTCCCAAGCTGATGTAGCGCTAACAACTTGTATCGGTCTGAAACTCTAGCAGGCTTGATCCATCAAAGGTTCGAGCCAAGGTTGAAACTGATCTCGTCGGAAAATCTGAGCGCGACGGTGAGAATCAAACCGGACGAGGCTCGGTAATCCATATTGTCGAATGCAATCTTTAATCCAGGAAGCAACGCCTTGATTTGCTTCGGGAGCCATCTCTGCTTGGAAGAATCCGTACATCAGCACGAGTTGGCTGTGAGAGAAAAGGGGAGCATCCTGCTCGATCAGGCGAGTCAGCATCGTTTTGGGAGCGTCGTCGCGGGTGCGTTGATGAGTGCGATTGTCTTTGTGAGCCGTTTGGTATTTCTGAGACATTTTGTGAGGCATAAAACTCCTTACGATCCAATATAAAAAACCGCCAAACAACTTCTTCCGATCAGAAACCAGGTCGAGAAGAGAATCAGTTGGCTAATGGGTAGATGCAATTTCGTCAAGATGTAAAGCTTTCTATCTTGATAGTATTAGCTTTTATAAAAAACTGCAAATGTTTACAGATCTGTATCGGTTTTTTGTAATTTTAAGCACGAAAGTGTGTTATCCAAGATTGTGAGAAGTTGTGTGAAAGATTGGGCGATCGCAGCTGGGTCTGGTAAGTACACTACAAAGCTTGCCAGCGGATCTGATAAGTTAACTTGTGACTTTAAATTCAGCCAATGGTGAACAATGACTGTCGAATTTAGGGCAGGTCTAGAGGGCATTCCTGCAACCCAGTCCAGCATAAGCTTTGTAGATGGACAGAAAGGGATTCTGGAGTATCGCGGCATTCCGATTCAGCAACTCGCGATGCAGCCACAAAATACGTTTCTGGAAACCGCCTACCTTCTGATTTGGAACGAACTGCCGAACCGGGAAACCTTGGCAGAGTTTGAGCATGAGATCCAGTTTCATCGCCGCTTGAAGTACCGCATCCGCGACATGATGAAGTGCTTCCCGGAAAGCGGACATCCGATGGACGCGCTGCAAGCTTGTGCAGCAGCCCTCGGTTTATTTTACTCGAAGCGGGCATTAGACGATCCGACCTACATTCGAGAAGCGGTCGTGCGGATTCTGGCAAAGATTCCAACAATGGTGGCAGCGTTTCAACTGATGCGGAAAGGAAACGATCCGGTACAGCCGCGCGACGATTTGAGCTACGCCGCGAATTTTCTCTACATGCTGAGCGAACAAGAACCCGATCCGTTTGCAGCCCGAATTTTCGATATCAGCCTGTCGCTTCATGCGGAACATACGATCAACGCCTCTACGTTTTCAGCGATGGTCACGGCTTCGACTTTGACTGATCCGTATGCGGTGATTGCGTCTGCGGTCGGAACGTTGGCAGGTCCACTTCACGGAGGAGCCAGTGAAGAAGTGATCGCGATGCTAGAGCAGATCGGATCGGTTGAGAATGTCCGCCCGTTTTTAGATGATCGCTTAGAGCGCAAAGACAAAATTATGGGTTTTGGACACCGCGTTTACAAAGTCAAAGATCCGAGAGCAATTATTCTGCAACAGTTAGCCGAGCAACTGTTTGAGAAGTTTGGTCAAGATAAGTATTACGATATCGCGGTCGAACTAGAAAAAGCGGTCGAAGAGCGGCTCGGACATAAAGGAATTTATCCGAATGTCGATTTTTACTCTGGACTGGTCTATAGCAAATTAGGAATTCCAACCGATTTGTTTACGCCTGTGTTTGCGATTTCGCGGG
>CAXTDB010000315.1:0-5064 GCA_964242045.1 uncultured Leptolyngbya sp.
CGCGTTCTGGATCTGAGTCAGTGTCCGGGTGACTTCCTGGACTCGCACGGTGAGCGTGAGAACCTGTCGATCTCGTTCTGCGATCTCCGCATCTTTTTTCTGACTCTCCACCATGAGTTGGCGAATCTCTTGGTTCTTTTGTTGGGAGCGATCCAAGACGATCGCAGCGGCAAGTCCCCCAGCGCTGGCAGAGACTCCCAACAGCGAGAGCGAGACCGCCAGCCGCGAGTGATTCAGCGCGCCTGTGATCCACAGAAATCCGCTGAGGAGCAGTCCGGCGACGGCGCTGACTTCGAGCAGTCCATAGGTGTCCTGAGTGTTGCTTGACATAAAACTCTCCAAGAAAGGAATGCAGTGACCCTCCAGCCAGGGCCATTGCATCTTCCGGCGCTAGATGGTCTGAAACTCTGTGACATTGAACAGCCCTTCTAACTCACGCCGCTTTTGATCGAGCTGCGTGTTGGCGCGGAGGGTTTGTTCTCTGAGGGCGTTAATTTTGGCGCGACGCAGACCATGCCGCTCGTTCCACTCCTCTCGAATCAGCGGAGTCATTTGCTGCATCCCATCCAGCACGATCGTTTCTTGCTGGTGTAGCTCTTGTGACTGTTGCAGCTTCACGCCCGCAATCTGCTGTTTCACACCCGCATCCACGTACTTGATGTACTTGGTTTGGTTGTCCACTAGCGTGGTCGCGTAGTCGATCACCTGTCCTTGCACTTTCTGCTGCTCGGTGGCAGCGGCAACCACATCGCTGTTGAGTCTGATGTTCGCGCGGGCAATTCGCATTGTTTGAAGCTTGCGCTCAATGCTTAAAACAGCGGCATCAGCATCTTTTTGCGAAGTCTCTGGCAGCGGCGAACTGTTGACGAAGAGATCTTTCGCCATCCATTGATTCGGATCGAACTGCGGCAGTTGCAAGCCATGATCGACCGCTTGTAGGTCTCGACGATGCACTGCAATGCTTGCACCGCGCTGCAGGTTCGTGCTCCCGCCTGAAGTTGCAGCTGATGACGAACGCCCGTTCGCGATCGTGCCAGCATTAGGAGTCAGATTGACAACCCCTGGAAACTTGATGTCAGGAAGTGCAATCTGTGGTGCGGAAGTTGGCGTGGGAGAGGCTGTTGGCAGTTCTCCATCCGGCACAGTTCTTTTGCCTGCCGTTCCTGCTTTTGTGCGCTTTGACTTCAGCGCACTATTGGGGTTCTCAGCCGTTTTTGATTTTCCTCGAATTGGCATAACCGCCTTCTCCTTTGAATTAGATACAGTTTGTCAATCTGGCAGTAGAACATCTCGATCGATTGACTGCCAGCCGAACTGCAATTAATTGTTCAAGCATGAGTAATTTTGTTAATGCTAACGATCGAAGCCTTTCAGAAGTTAATCCCAATACAACGAACCATCTTCTTCTTCATGATTACGTCCACCCGTTTTGCTGTGAGCAATTCCGCCCTAGGAGTTAGGGAAACTCGATCCGAATTCACACTGTCAGCACGTCCCCTTGCAGCAACTTCCTGCCCAATTCCGTAATCTCGATCTGGATCGCCTGTTGAATGAGAAGTTGTGTTGACCGACACTTCTTCTGGCTCGTAGGCTCCGATGAATTCCAGAACCCTTGAAAAAAGTTCCATCTGAGTTGTCCTTTGATTGATTTGTTCTTTCAAATTAGCCCTAGCTTTTTTGCTTCCATCTGATTCCAATGACCGACGGCTTCATCCAATTGATCGGGAAAAAGCGTTCTTGCTACAGTCAGCATTAAGCTGTAACCATTAGGAAGTTCAAAATGTTCTCTCACCATGTCTTCAACGCTGCAATCCATTACTTTTTGCCTCCTTGCTGGATGTCATTTGGCGCAGTGATCGATCTAGTGCCGCTGTAGTAGATGAATAAGACGCGGTTGGTATCCTTCCTGAACGCAATGCTAAGAGCGTCGCTTTCGTTTCGCCTGTGATCGATCGGGCGATCGCAATTTGCTCAGCACTGCCAGAGTTGCGTGCGGCGCTCTGCTGCAAAGTCTCAGCTTGTCGGTTGAGATGGCGAATCAGCCATTGATCGATCGCGGTTCCAGTTGATTTACGCTCGCGTTCGGCTTGTATGAGCAGATAGTCCCGTCTCAATAGGTCGATCGCGTCTTGGTGCTGGGTCGCAAGGGTAAGCGCGTGGTCGATCGCAGAATCGCGCGCTGCAACGTCTGGTTTCAGTCGGAGTGCAACGTTGCGATCGTCTCGATCAGAATGAGTTGCTGATGGCGCGACAGTCGAGCGAATCAACCATCCGCCTGCGCCACCGAGAATGAGAACAGCCACACCTAATGCGGCAATGATCAAGCGATGTTTTGCATCACGCGGCTGCGAGGGTGGAAGCGGTGTTTCTGCTTGATCTTGAGCTTGCTCCGAAGTCGCGCTCAGGTCTTGCATTTGTTGCAGTAAACTCTGAACTTCAGGGTTCGGAAGTTTCCCTTCCATCGTCTCGGCAAAAGTTTGCGCTTCTTCAGCACTTAACCCATTGCTCGGTTTAATCGAAGCGATCGCTTCGATATTGTTATCCTTGGCGGCAGTGTTATCCACTACAAGCGTCAATGGCGTTGCCTGCGAGTGCGGCACTTTTGCGACTTGGGACAACAATGCTTTTGCTTCAGGGGTCGATGTGCGTTCCGCGATCGTCAGAAGTCCAGCGATCGTCCAGAACGTCCCGCCATTTTGTTGCTGCCAGTGCGTGCCTTCAACTAAGATTCCCTTACATCGGCTTTTGCGGCTGCGAAGTGTCGCTTCTGCGACTCCGAGTAGCGTCGCTGCCTCGATCGTGGAGTGAAGTTGGTTCGGTTGTAGCTGCGTCGGGGTTCGACTGTCCATGATGATCTCCTTGAACGGAAGACTTGGGCAATAAAAGCTCATTGTTGGAGGCAGCCTACTTCTGCACAGAATCAATCGGCACGGGAGCGATAGGGTTTGGAGCGTCAGTCGATTGGCGTTGGTTTTGATAACGTCTCCATCCGGTCTCAATCCCCTTCTGAGTTAAAGCGTTTGCTTGATCTAAGCCATCTAGTAAAGTCTGAATAAACTGCTCGTCAAACCGCAGCGTAATCCAGTTGGCGGAAATCAATCCCGCAATGAAAGCAAGCACAAGCATGATCATGGTTGAATCTCCTGAAAGAATGCAAAATTTACCGAACAAGAAATGTTCTTGCATCTGACCTGTTGCGATTCGATGAAGAAACGCTTGAGAAAGTCAACAGCAGTAGAACTGGCAATAGCAACAACAGGAGAAGAACTACCCCTGCGATACCTCTGGGACAGGAGAACCTGCTCGCTTTGCGAAAAAATCCCGCGTCTCTACGATCCTCGATTGAGCGCGATTTCGACGGGCGTGGCGGTATCCTCGGCGAATGTAGCTAGCGCGTTCTTGGCGCTGTAAACATTGCTTGTGGACCTGCAAATCAAACACAGCCTCTTCTAACTGAGATACCTGTTGCTCTTCAAGTTCAGACTGCTCGATATCAACATGAATCGTGTGTTGAACGAGTTGATTCACTTGATTGACTAAAAGCAATGCGGCTTCAACATCTGCACGTCCTTGAAGTAACTCATGGTTTGTTCGACCAAGCGATCGAACCGTCAGAGGATCTGCTGCGGAAACGATTTCTACAGAGGTTGCAGGAACATCAAATGGTTGCAGCGATAAATCAAGTGGCTCCACAAAGCCAGCACGTGATGAGCGATCGCCGGAAGATTCTGCTGCGGGTTGTTCTAAATCAGCGACTTCAGCGTTTTGCTGTCGCAAATCGACCCGATTCGCTAAAACGTTCTTATTTGAACCCGCAAAATATCGCTCTCCGAGAAGATCAACGGCTAATGGGGAGTAGCGATCGTCTTCCAGTCGCAATGCCGCTTGATTCAACCAAGGGGCAAGGTCTCGAAGAGCGACAAACCACTTCTGAATCGTCCGTTTCGACTGCCCGTAATGAGCGGCAATCGCGCCGCATAGCTGAGGTTCTGTCGGTTTCCAGTGTTCAAGAATGGAACTGATTTGTTCGCATCCGTCTAAGTTTTCGTTCGCTGCGACGATCGCATCCGCTTCAGTTGAGGGGACGCAAGAACGGTTTCGAGTGAGCACGTCGCTGTGGGAGGGCATCGCAGGATCGACTCTTTCAAACAGTTTTGCCGTTGCGGGGTCAGTAGGATCAATCATTTTCGTCATGTTCGGGTTCTCCTTAGTCAAAGGTCGTAGGCGATTTGAGTTCGTTCGGGGTTGATCGCTGCGTCGCTTTCCTCGATCGCCTACGAATCATGTTATCAAAATATCAAACATTGTCAAACAAATTATTTGCTTTAGTTTGACTAAGAATTAAAACCTGTTTTTCGTCTTATGCTTGAGAATGTTTGATTTATGCGGTTACTTTGTGGCAGAAGGCACTAGCAGACTTGCGGCGCTGATATCTCGACTGAAGGGCAGGAAAGGTGTCCGTCCCTTCAGTCGAGATATTAATGTTGACCCAGGAACTCTATCGGGCTGGCTATCTGGGGATGTTGAAACACCTAGAGGTAGAAATCGTGAGGCTCTGGTGGCTTATATCGGATGTAGCGATGATGATTTATCTCGCTATCTTGGTGGTGAAGCAGCATTAGACGACCTGCTCAGAAATCTTCCTCAAACTGAGAAGCCATTAACTCTTAATCGGGTATTATCTTGGCTCCCAACTCTATCGCTCAACGAATTAGCGCGATTGGCAGAGGCAGCAACAGAATTAATTCGTAGGCGTACTGACTGCCACTCGATCGCGGACTTGATCGAAACTGAACTTAGAAATCGACGTTGGACGCTTGAGCAATTAGCCGCAGAAGTTGATATATCGCTTGAGGCTTTGATTGGCTTAAGGAATGGCAATAAACCTACAGAGGAACAACTGTTAGATTTAACCTTAGTATTAACGAAGTCAGACGGCTCTAGGTGGACGTTTGATGAGTTGAAGGCAATTTCCTGCACTCATCACACCAATCACGTTAATGGGGGATAGCCCAATGAGCAGCTACCAACCGCAAAATCTCGTTCTTCAAGCACATCAGATTG
>CAXTDB010000315.1:5074-6073 GCA_964242045.1 uncultured Leptolyngbya sp.
GCGAATATTTACCTTTAAGTGTGCAGCGAAAGCATTCCAGCAAGGATTGTATAAAGCTGGAGCAGCACTTTATCGAGCCGTTAGTCAGTGGGAGGATGAGAGCGATCGTTTATTAGTCATTCAGTGTCTGACTCGCGAAGACGCTAAGGTTTTGAGGGAGAATTATAAGTTTTTGGCATCAGAGGTTTTAGCCAGTGAGATGAGGGCGCTTCTACTGACTTGGAAAGGAGCAAACCAGATGGCGTGGCATATTTCAGCTTCACTGGCTCAAGATAGCGACCCGCTTAGAATGCCTTATCCCAACGACTTGCCTGAAATCGAAGTGTTAAAACTTGCTGAGAGGATGATCTTATCGGATCGTCCTCAATCTCTGGTTCTGATGGAAGGCGATTGCCAAGTTTGGACGAATGAAGCAATGAACCGATTGCTTCGAGTTAGTGCGGCGGAAGCACGATCACGGAACTTGAGAGAGTTATGGTTTGAACAGGGAGATGATGGGCTGGATTTGATGAAGCGGTTGCTAACCCAGCAATCGGTTCTCTCCTCCTATCAATATGTCACGCAGCTTAATCCTGGTGAGCGAGCGAGATTTGTATCTAATTTTGAATTAGTTCTAGGGGAACGGTTCCGACTAGCGACAAATATAGATTGTAACCCTGTTGTATCAGCCGTATAGGAAAGAACTCGCTATGCAAGTATCGGAAATGGATGCAATCATGCAGTTGCGACGAAATGGAAAACAATGGACATTTCACAACGAATCAGAATTGGAGGAATTTGTTTGGACGAATCTGGAAAGCCTACTTGGATTTCTTCCACTCAAGCGTCAGTATCGGCTCAATGGTCAGGTTTACGATATTCTCGCAGTGACACAAGATCATCAACTTGTCGTCGTCGAACTCAAGAACGAAGTCGATCGAGGCGTGGTGCAGCAGTTGACGCGCTACTATCACACTTTGCAGCAGAAGCAGCCGTTCTCAGAGCAGGTTGATTATTCAA
>CAXTDB010000316.1:0-6026 GCA_964242045.1 uncultured Leptolyngbya sp.
ACGCGCGACATTCACCTTGGCAAGGTGACGCTCTACCACTGAGCTATACCCGCATTTAATACTTTATTAGTGTCGCAGATTGCTTTAGCGATGTCAAGATAAGCCAGTAAAAACTTGGAAGAACGATCGTCTGGAGAAATCCAAACAAATTTAGGTCATCAGAGATAAGATTAGTATACATATTCTGATTATGAGTGAACGCTACATTCAATGGTTCAGTATACCCTGGCTCAAAGCCCCGAAATTATTCTCACGGTTTCAGGTAAAGACTCGCCAAAAGCGCGCGACAAGGCGATGGATCAACTGATGGAACTAATGGATGAAGGCAAACTGCCAACCGATTTAGCCGATGGTTTTGGACCACAAAACTTCATTGAGGTTAAAGATCCTGGCACTCAACCTGCAAGCGATGAAGACGCAATTAACCAAGCAGTACAGATTCTTAGCAGTCTTGCAACCCTGAAACTGAAGGCACAGGAATCACGATCGGAAGCGCTTCAAGTTCGCAAGCAAATTGACATTCTGTTTACCGATGATCCAGTGACCGAAGAAGAAATCAACGGACTGAAAGAAGGATTCAAAGTGCTGAAGAACTACGCGCAGACGAATCTAAGATACCGAGAAGCGCGATCGCAAGCCGAAGAAGCCCGCACTGTTCTCGATCGTGCTTTACAGTCGTCAGAGCCGGAAACCAAAAAGAAATAAGTGCCGCAATATCCGAACGTCCGCGCTCTAGAATTCTTTTCGTCGCTCGTACTATGATAAAAACGAGTTAAGAATCTTTACAAAAATGACGACGACTGAACAAACGCGATCGCTGCCAACGCTAGAGAAATTGACTTGGGACTGGCAAGGGCACTCAATTCAGTACACGGTAATGGGTGCGGGTCAGCCTTTAGTTTTAGTGCATGGATTTGGAGCCTCGATCGGACACTGGCGCAAGAATATCCCAGTTTTGGCGCAAGCGGGATATCAAGTGTTTGCGATCGATCTTTTAGGCTTCGGTGGATCGGCGAAACCTGCATTAAATTACACCGTAGATCTTTGGGTTGAATTGCTGCGGGATTTTTGGGCAGCGAATATTGGAAAACCGACGGTTTTTGCAGGAAACTCGATCGGCGGATTGCTCTGCTTGATGGTGTTGGCACAACATCCTGAGATTGCAGCGGGCGGGGTGTTGCTGAATCCTGCGGGTGGACTAAATCATCGACCCGAAGAACTCAGCCCGCCACTGCGCTTTGTGATGGGCACGTTTTCTAAACTAGTTGGATCGAAGCAGTTTGGACGCTGGATGTTTGACCAAGTGCGGCAGAAACACCGGATTCGGAATAGTTTGAAGCAAGTGTATCGCGATGCAGAAGCGATTACTGATGAACTCGTCGATCTGCTGCACGAACCCTCGTGTGATCCAGGCGCGCAGCAAGTTTTCGCCTCGGTGCTGATGGCTCCTCCTGGACCAAAACCGACTGAACTTCTGCCGAAGATTCAAGTTCCATTACTGGTGATTTGGGGAGAAGCTGATCCGTGGACACCGATCGCAGGTTCACAAGTCTATCAATCGCTGGTGGGAACTCAGTCTGTTGAATTTGTCTCGATTCCGAACACAGGGCACTGTCCGCACGACGAGCGTCCAGAGGTTGTGAATTCACTGATGATTCAATGGCTCGATCGGCTTAATCTTCATGAACTTGATACCGAAAACTAGGCAGTTTCACCGAACACCCTCATTGGTTCGACAGGTTAGGCTCTAGGATGAAATTCCTGAACTTTATCTTCAACCTGTGGGGGTGCTATGAGCCTAGATGCAAATTCCAAGCAAGATCAGATTGAATTGAAGCCATTGGAGCGCGATACAATGCTCCCGATTGAGTCCTCGATCGTGACCGATGGTTCCCCTGATCCGGTTGTCATCGAGGCAAATCGACTTTTGCAAGAAGGGATGGAACTGAACAAACGCGGAGAATTGCAAGCTGCGATCGTGGCGCTACAAAAAGCGCATCTGCTGTACTGGGAAGTCGGAGATCAGCAAGGAACCAAGCAAGCCCTAGAAGGATTAGGGCTGATCTGCTACACGATGGGCGAGTATGCCAAGTCGATCGAGTATTCTCAGCGCAGCTTGGTGTTAGCACAGCGAATTCGTCAATACCTCAGCAGCGTTAAAATTCTTGGCACATTGGGTAATGCTTATCGACATTTAGCAGACCATGAAAAAGCGATCGACTATCAGCGGCAGAGTTTAGCGCTGGCACAAGAACTTCGAGATCAGCGGAGTGAGATGGCAGCCTTGAATAACTTGGGATTGGCGTACAAAGCAGCAAATGATCCACAAGCCGCAATTGAATGTGAGCGTCGGGCACTTGAGATTGCACAAGACTTGCAAGACAATGTGGCGACGGGTCAGATTCTGAAGAACCTGGGTAATGCTTACTATGCCTTGGGAGATTTTGAGCAAGCGATCGCATATTATGAGCAGCGTTTAGCTTTAGCGCGTCAATTGGGTAATCAGCGACTCGAAATGCAGGTGTTGAGAAACTTAGGAAACGCCTGCAACGTGATGGGAGAACATGAAAGCTCAATCACTTATAACCTTAGACGCTTGGAAATTGCGCGATCGCTGCAAGACGACCGCACTCAGGAGCAAGCTTTGGGGAGTTTGTGTGTGGCATACGAAACTACCGGGCGAACCCAATCAGCGATCGAATGCTATCAAGATCGACTGCATTTGGCGCGACTTCATCAAGATGAGCGGCTGGAACTCTACATCTTGAGCAATCTCAAAGCAGCGTTTTCGATGCTAGGAGAGTATGGCAAAGCTAGCGAGTATAGTCTCTAAATCATGCTCAGCGTGACGCGATCGCACTTTTAACCTGCTCGAATGCTAAATCTCCTAAGACTTTGTGAGCGGCTGTGGTGGGGTGAATGCCATCCCAAAATAGAAAGCGATCGCAGTTTGCAGACGAGCCAAGACACGCATTCGTCACATTCGTAAATCCGAACTGTTGAGGATTGTTGATTGCAGTTTGATAGATGTTAAATACATCAAGTTCGGCGATCGCTAAGTCGGGGTTTTGCAATTGATCGAGCGTTGTTTTCAGCGATTGATTGTAAGCGATCGCAATGTTCGTAAGTCTCTGTGAAGCTTCAGTTGTGCGGGTTGCAGGTAGCTTTCCCAAATCGGGTAAGTTTGCCACTAGGAATCGTTTTGCACCTGACTTTAAAAGGGATTGGATGGATCGATTTAAGTTTTCGATCGAGGTATTCGGTGTTTCAGCGCTGAAAAGGTAATCGTTTGCACCTGCCCAAATCACAAAAAGAGCTTGCGGATCAATTTTCGGCTGCGCCTGAACGAAGGTTTCGACTTGAGCAAGAACGCCCGGAACACGATTTAGCCCATTAATGCCCGTGGTTGCACCGCCCCAGGCGAAGTTTTTAACGCGATCGTTCGATAAGTTTAATTTTGCGGCAAGTTCTTCAACCCAAACCCGCCCGTTTGAGTGTCGTCCTTGGAAATAAGGAGCTGCTGGAATTTGTCCCCCGGTCGCACGAAATACATTTCCTACATCAGAAAGACTATCGCCAAAGATATAAAGCTGATCAATTGGTTGAACGGTTCTTGCGGGTTGCTGTAACGGTCTAGGAATCATAATTGCGATCGCTGCGATTAGAAATGCAGCAACAAAAAAAATTATCGTTTTGGGAAGTGGAAAAGTTTGCCTCATTTTCACTGACAGAACATGCCTCAACCTTCAGAGACAGACTTTCAAAAAAGAGGAGTTCCCGAATCGTTCAGAAACTCCTCTTTACAATAGTTAGAAATCGAATCTGCTTAATCTCCCTTTGGACTAATGCCAGGCTTTCTCGTTTTCTTTATAGTGTGAGTGAACAATATGGGTCAGTAATCGGGGGTGCTCCATCGTGACACCCTTTTCTATTTCAAGGAATCATTTGAGCCTTGGAATCATCGCGCTGAATCAGTTCCCTGATTTTTGCTAAGTCCACATAGCGATCGGCAATATTTACCAAACTATCGCTCGTCATCGACTGTAAGCTGACGACTTCGACTTGAACACCCCGATAAGCGATCGTATTCACTGCATAAGTTAAATCGCCATCGCCGCTGAGCAATACCATTGTGTTGCAGTACTGTGCAAGTTCCAGCATATCGACTGCAATCTCGACATCTAAATTTGCGTGTTTCGATCCATCTGCGTTGTGAATCAAGTCTTTTGTAACGACTCGATATCCATGACGACGCATCCAGAGCAGAAAGCCCTGTTGTTTTTCGTTGTGGGGATCAACACCCGTGTAGAAATACGCGCGCAACAGTCGCCGCCCGCCTGCGAGATAACCCAACAGCTTCGAGTAGTCGATTTCTAGCCCAAGCTGCATCGCGGCATAAAACAAGTTTGAACCATCTATGAAAATTCCGATGCGATCGCTGGCTGATTCTAGAGACGTTGCAGAAGCGGGTGGGAAATGTCGATCGCGCAAGTTCAGAGCATCTTCGTCAAGGGTTGAAGCTGCCCGACGGTGGGGACGGGGTACAAGTTGCATAAGAAAAATTAGTGAGTTTTATCGAGTCTGATCGTTTCTAGGTAGAACACCATTAGTGTTCAAACGTAAGCGATTTTGGCTTCGACCTCGCCAGAAACTCACCGTGTAGAAGAATGTGAGCTGTATCTTACGTTTGGTCACATACCAGAGGAACTCAAGACTATTTTTAGGTTTTACCGCGCTTTTTCCAGTTCAGGCAGATTATTAAGAAGTCCGACACGATTTTTCATCTTTGTTCTCGCTCGTTAAAACGAGTACAGATTGATCAGGGTAGCGATTCAAGTCGCAGCGATGAAGAATCTGAAAATCTCTGATGCAGCGAGATCTAATAGAGTAGATCTTGTACCGTGTTTCGGATTGTGCGGATCTTTAGCACGATCGCTTGGGGGTTGAGATGTTTACTGCGCTGACAATTTTTATCGCTTTAGGAATTCTGGGATGGGGATTTAATCGCGCTCGTCCCTACGGCAAGCTTGGCATTTTGGCTTGGTTGCAATCGGTGGTATTAATGGCTCCGTGGCTGTTGTTCTTTGGCTTATTCGCCGCAGGAATTTACCTTAACTTGGCAGGAATGCTGCTGCTGTTTGTAGTGTCAACCGGAGCTTACATCTGGATCGGACGACAGCTTCGAGCCGAAGGACAAGATTTTTTGGCAAAACGAGCGGCGGCAAAAGTGGCGATCGGATCCGCTCTATCCGAGAATTCTACCGAAACGCAAACAAGCTCGATTCCACAGCCCGATTCTGTCTCGATTCCCGATGCAGATTTGCAAACGATTAAAGGAATTTTTGGGATTGATACATTTTTCCTGACAGAAACGATTCCTTATCAAGATGGAGCCGTGTTTCAGGGAAATTTGCGCGGCGCTCCAGAACCGACCTTGGCAAAATTGACCGAAAGTTTAACGGCACAGTTGGGCGATCGCTATCGATTATTTTTGATTGAAAACCAAGACGAAAAGCCCGTGGTTATCGTTCTACCCAGTAAAAACGATCCGAAGCCGCTAAACGTCACGCAAACTTTGTTATCGATCGTGCTGTTTGTTGCGACGATCGCTGCAAGTCTGGAAACAGGTGGTATCTTGCTCGGATTCGACTTCTACAGTTCGCCAGAGCGATACGCGGAAGTACTGCCGTTTAGTTTAGGAATTCTTAGTGTTTTGTTGGCACACGAATTGGGACACTGGATCGTAGCGAAGCGTTATCAAGTTCGATTGAATTTGCCATTTTTTATTCCGACTTGGCAGATTGGATCGTTTGGTGCAATTACGCGATTTGCCTCGCTGCTGCCGAATCGAACCGCGCTGTTTGATATCGCGGTAGCAGGACCGATCGCAGGCGGATTGGTGTCTTTCGGAATGCTGATTGTGGGTTTGTTGCTGTCGCACGAAGGAACGGGGTTCAAAGTTCCGTCCCTGTTTTTTGAAGGCTCGATTCTGGTGGGAACCTTGGCGCGGGTAATCATCGGAACGG
>CAXTDB010000317.1:0-6026 GCA_964242045.1 uncultured Leptolyngbya sp.
GACCGTCCCGCTAACTCTTAGAATATGAAAAGCGCTTCAAATCGCTTCATATTTCAAGAGTTAGCCTTATGTTCGAGACGCTTCAAACCCAACTCTATCAACTGTCGCAGTTTGCCGATCGCTTAGTTTCGACTCAACTGGCGCATTTGACTCCTGTGAGTATCGGGGTGATTTTTGCGGCGGGATTGCTGACGAGTTTGACTCCCTGTACGTTGTCGATGTTGCCGATTACGATCGGCTACATTGGCGGCTATGAGGCAAAATCTCGCTGGCAAGCGGCAGCACAATCGACCTGGTTTTCGCTCGGACTCGCGACGACGCTAGCAGGATTAGGAATCGGAGCGACGGTGTTGGGGAAAGTTTATGGACAAGTTGGAACAGGTTTACCGATCGTCGTCAGCATTGTCGCGATTTTGATGGGGCTGAATTTACTCGAAGCTTTGCCGTTTGCGATGCCATCGATCGGGGGAACGGAATGGATTTCTAAAGAACTGCCTGCGGGAGTGCGATCGTATCTGTTAGGCGTAACATTCGGATTGGTTGCCTCGCCGTGTAGCACTCCGGTGCTAGCAACAATCTTGACTTGGATTGCAACGACGAAAGATCCGGTTTTAGGCGGTTCACTTTTGCTGTGTTATACCGCTGGATATGTTGCACCATTGATATTAGCGGGAACGTTCACGGCAGCAATTAAAAAACTGTTGGAGTTGCGGCGCTGGTCGAGTTGGATTACGCCTGCCAGTGGTGCTTTATTAGTTGGATTTGGTGTGTTTTCGTTAATGTCGCGATTTGCGTTTTAGATTATGACTTTTACAGAATTTGTGAATGTTCCGAAACGGTATTTTAAGAAAGAATTATTACCCGTTTTAGCGGATTTGAAACTCGCGATCGTTCTCTTACTCGCGATCGCGGTGTTTAGCATTACAGGAACCGTGATCGAACAAGGGCAATCGATCGCGTTTTATCAAGCCAATTATCCTGAGCATCCTGCACTCTTCGGGTTCCTCACTTGGAAAGTGCTATTAACCGCAGGATTCGATCATGTGTATCGAACTTGGTGGTATTTATCATTGCTGATTCTATTTGGTGCAAGTCTAACGGCTTGTACGTTTACGCGCCAATTGCCTGCATTACGTTGGTTTTCACGCACTTGGAACTTCTACAGCCAGCCGCGCCAATTTCGCAAGTTCGCGCTTAGCGCAGAGTTTCCGAAAGGCAATCTTGATCAAATCTCAACGCTACTTCAACAACGCAACTATAAGCTTTTCCGAGAAGGTGAAAAGCTATACGCGCACAAAGGACTCGTCGGGCGAATCGGACCGATCGTTGTTCACGCTGCAATGTTGTTGATTCTCCTGGGTGGAGTGATTGGCGCAACGACTGGGTTTATTGCTCAGGAAATGGTTCCAAGCGGCGGAACGTTCAAGATCGATAACGTGGTGGATGCTGGAATCTGGGCAGCTCCACAGATTCCCAAAGATTGGTCGGTGAAAGTGAATCGGTTCTGGATTGATTACTTACCCACAGGCGAGATTGATCAGTTTTATTCGGATCTGTCTGTGTTGGATCAAGATGGGAAAGAAGTCGATCACAAAACCATTCACGTCAATCAACCGATGAAACACAAGGGCGTGACAATGTATCAGGCAGATTGGTCGATCGCTGCAATCCAAGTCCGACTCAATAACAGTCCGGTTCTTCAGTCACCAATGGCAAAGCTTAACGCAGTAGGCGGTCGAGTCTGGGGCACTTGGCTACCATTGAAGCCAGATATGAGCGATGGCGTTTCTCTGGTTGCAAAAGACTTACAAGGTTTACTGCTGATTTATGACATGGACGGAAAGCTGATTGCGACTGTTCGTAAGGGAATGGCGGTTGAAGTCAAAGGAGTACGATTGTCGATCGTGGATCTAATCGGCAGTACCGGACTGCAAATCAAAGCCGATCCGGGAATTCCGATCGTTTATCTCGGCTTCGGTTTACTGATGTTGGGTGTGGTCATGAGCTATGTTTCTCACTCGCAGATTTGGGGCTTAGAGAAAGATGGCGCGATTTACATCGGCGGCAGAACCAACCGCGCTCAAGTTACATTCGAGCGGGAATTCCTGGGCATTCTGGACTCGATCGATCAAGGTGCATCCGAATCGACTAGCCAACTTGCCCAAATCTAATTTATGCCTTACCGCATTGCTTTACTGATTACGATCGTCGTTATCGTTCCGCTTGGTTACTTTGTCCGATTCTCGCCGCTCTTTCCAGACTGGTTTAGCGATGTGTTCGGCAGCATTGCTTATGAGATTTTCTTTGTCGCGTTGGTTCAGTTTTGCTTTCCAAAGTGGTCGATCGTGAAAACTGCGATCGGTGTTTTTCTCTATTCTTGTGCGATCGAATTTCTGCAACTCTGGAAGCCTCCTTTTCTCCAAGCCATCCGCGCAACGCTTCCCGGACGATTGCTTCTCGGAAATACCTTCTTGTGGTCGGACTTTCCGCCTTATCTGGTCGGAAGTATGATCGGATGGCTTTGGATGCGTAGTCTTAAGAGGCTTTCACGTGGCTAACTTCTACAACAGTATGAACATTACCGCGAGGCGTGTAGTCCGCTTTCACAGTGATTTCTAGCGGATCACACGCTTCTACGATGTCATCGAGAATTTGATTTGCGGCTTCTTCGTGAGAAATATAGCGATCGCGGTAGCTATTGATATAAAGCTTGATCGCTTTGAGTTCCACCACGCGCTGATCCGGCATATAAGTCACATAAATCGTGCCGAAATCTGGATAGCCCGAAAACGGACATTTGCAGGTGAATTCTGGCAGTTGAATCGCGATCGTATAGCGTCGTCCCGGTCGCGGATTTGGAAATGTAATTAGCTTGCCTTCTTCGATCAGGCGTTCCCCGTACTTCACTTCCGGGCGTTCTTGCGCTTGTGTCATGTTGAATTTAGAAAAAATACCCAATCGATCTTAGCAATCGAATTTACACGGCGATCGCGATCATTTTTAGTTCTTTGTTTGCGATTCTCTCAGCAATCTCCGAAATTGATCCCAAAGTGAAAACTTTTCTGAAAAGATCTTGACTAAAAGTGCGTTGGTTGCTTCAATTGCAGCTATTCTGAGGGCATCACAATTTCGCACTTTTCAGATTACTTTATTGCTATGAATGCTATGACGCAGAAAACGCCTCCTCGATCGGTTAATTTGCCCCCACACGCGCCCTCAACCGGATATTCCCCTGCCGTTCCGATTTCGGTGTATCGCGAAGTCGTTGCTGAACTTCAAGCAACGAAAACCGCGATGGAGACAATGAAAACCCAAAATCAGCAGTTGGCACAGCAAAATCAGCAATTGCGTCAAGAGATTGAAAAAACGGTACAGTCAGCACTCCAGCTTCGGAAATTCTCCAACGCGATTCCACCGATTCAATCGGCTCCCCCGCGCCTCGATCTGACGCTCGACCCCGAACCCACTGCATTCCAAATTCCAATAATGCCACCTCGAATGCCCGTTGAGCCGCAAGCTGAATCCCTCCCGCCACATCTTGAGCTACCCCCGTTAGAAGCGATCGAAGAAAAGCTGGTGATCGAACAAGACAGCAAACCGCGTCGTAAGGTCAAGCTCGAAAAAGATACCCACATTGAGCTAAACGGTTGGATGCTTGCCGTTGTGATCGGACTAATCGTGATCAGTGCCTTCGGTGCAGGCTTCTTGCTGGTGCGTCCATTGCTCACTCCTGCCTCAAAGTAATCTCACCGATTACGAATTGCAACTAAGGAATTCCGAATTTTACTGGCTCGTGCGAAACTCGGAGACAGCACTGCGATCGGGCAGACCGAGTTGCTAACTGTATCAATTGTTACAAAATCCTTTTTGTGAACAATGATAGATAGTGTCATGCCCGAATTATAGAGATTAGGATTAAGGAGTGTAGGCGCTTGAAAAAGGTTGAAGCGATTGTTCGCCCATTTAAACTCGATGAAGTCAAGATTGCATTAGTGAATGCTGGAATTGTGGGAATGACGGTTTCTGAAGTCCGAGGGTTTGGGCGACAGAAAGGTCAAACCGAGCGTTACCGGGGATCTGAGTACACAGTCGAGTTTTTGCAAAAGCTCAAAATTGAAATCGTGGTCGAAGATGACCAGGTAGATATGGTGGTTGACAAAATCATTGTGGCAGCCAGAACCGGGGAAATTGGAGACGGTAAGATCTTCATTACTCCGGTCGATCAAGTGGTTCGGATTCGCACAGGCGAGAAAAACTTTGAAGCAGTTTAACGGCAACCCTTCTGAGTGAAACGGAAAGAGGCAACCGACTCAGCGTTGCCTCTTTTGCTTAGGGAACAGGTTTTAATCGCGTTAGTTTTAGCTTAAACGGCCCGCCTGCGGTTTCTCCGAACGCTTTGACGCGCACAATGTAGTTTCCACTGCGCGTAATTCGAGTAAACAGCAGCGAATTTGTGGTTCCATCTGGCCCGTCATCATTCTCTGCAACCATCGCTCCTTGGGTCGTCAACAGCGTTACGATCGTATCAAAACTATCCGAAGATAAATCGATCGACACTTGATCGCCCGCCTGCAATTGCACAGTGTAATCGCGCGCAAAATTGCCCTGTCCGGTCGGAATGTCCGTATCGGATAAGCGATCGTTTACTTCTCTTCCGGGTGTAAGCGGAATCGGCGCATAGATGCGATTCGGCGTTTGCGCCGCTGCACTCGTTGAAATCGAAACTGCGCTGCCCATAGCACACGCGAACGTGACCGGAACCACACAAAGCCAAGTCATCCATCGTTTCATGTTCACTCCTCACCTTTCTATTGCGCTCGATTCAAAACTTGCTCTAACGCCGCAAGTTCAACATCTCCTGAAAGCACTTGCCCATTCATCACAAAGAACGGGGTTCCGTTGATGCCCAGCTTTTCTGCGAGTTGCAGATCCTGATTAATTGCGGCTTCAGCAGCTTTGGAATTGCGATCGCGATCAAATCGCGCCGCGTCCAGCCCCAAGCTTTTCGCCAAGCTCGTATACAGTGGCTCTCCTAACTGTTTCTGCTGCTCAAACAGTGCATCATGAAATTCCCAGAATTTTCCTTGCTGTCCCGCTGCCCAAGCTGCTTTTGCTGCCGGAAGCGCCTGAGCATGAATGCCCGTTAACGGTAAATGCTTATAAACCAGTGTGACGCGATCGCGGTTCTTCGTCACAAATTGCCGAATCGTTCCGGCTGCTGCTCGACAGTACGGACATTGAAAATCCGAAAACTCGACTAAAACGGTTTTTCCGGCTCCTTTTGTCGGTGACTGAGCGATCACCGCTTTTGGATTTTGCTGTAATTCTTGAATAAAAGACTGCTGTGCTTTGCGCTGTTCGTCTTGTTGAGCGCGCTGATACGCTTGCACCGAATCAAGGATCGCTTGTGGATTTTTGCGAATCACTTGTAAAACTTGCGCTTCAAAATTTGAATCAATTTTCGGGTCTGCTTTCACCGGAGTAGAACAACTCAGTAAAACCAGACTGATCAATAACCAGCCTGCGAATTGTTTTAACCTTCTCATTTCGTTCTTGTTCTAAAATCTGCCCTCGCACTATAGCTTAAGTTCGCGATCGCAAAGCAGACTCAATCGATCGATTCCTATTTCATATTCAAGCCACTCAAAATCGATGTGTCATCGTGACCAACCTGAGTGAGAATAGAAAGGGGAGCGCTTGGCTGTGTGACGCATGGCTGTCGAGCAGTCGCGCAAAAGCTTGCTATTCTATCCATGCAGCGATGAAAAGCAGCTTTACAGCATCGAGCCATCCCAGGCAGTGTGTTCTTATGTGGGAACCGAACTTCCGAAACCGTTGATTTTGGTCAACTTCGGGGCTTCACTCAACTTCCTATCAGCCACCTGCAACAAGTTCGCAGCCCTCCCACCTGCTAAAACTGGGAATTTCATCGGCTTGTTGATTTATCCGAGCGTTCGCGATCGCATGAAGCCAGTACGGACTGTAGAACTGCCTCAAACGATCGCACCGCGCGCGATAGAGTGACG
>CAXTDB010000318.1:0-6018 GCA_964242045.1 uncultured Leptolyngbya sp.
CCTGCGACACCCAGAACCGGAATCTGGTGCTCTATCCCCTGAGCTACATGCCCTCTCGTTACTCTGTGAGTATAGCAAGAATCGCGTCGATCGCACTAAATTTCAGCCGTCGCAATCAGTCACGATCGCAACGGCTAATCCTCGAAATCCTAAGAAGCGACTTTCGCCGTAGCCCGCTGACGAGTCGGAGCCGCTTTTACCGCAGCCGATTCAGAGTTCTGCATCAAGAACACCAGCAGCGGATTGCTTTGAAGTTCGCGACGCAGCAAGCGATGAATCTCGCGCTCGATCTGCACTTCCAAGCCCGTCCAGTCAATTTCGACTCGTCCATCAAACGTACTGTAAAACTCATTCCAACGATCGCTTAACACCGCCTCGATCACTTCTTGAATTCTCGATCGCAGTTGCTCTGGATTTACCGAAGTAACGACACCGCTAAGATGTACATCCGGTTTCGCGAACAATCGACCTTCATTCGTCACCGCTGCTGCAACGGTCACAACTCCGTCACCTGCTAACTGTTGACGCTCTTTCAGAACGCGATCGTCTACCATGCCCGATCGAGAAGTATCAACCAACTCGATACCCGCCTTAACTTTGCCAGCTTTGCGGATCGAATCTTTGGTCAATTCGACAACATCACCGTTGTCGATAATCACCATGTTCTCAGCCGGAACGCCAGTGCTTTGAGCGGTTTGAGAGTGCTTGACTAACATCCGATGTTCACCGTGAACAGGTAGGAAGAACTTCGGACGAGTCAGGGCTAACATCAATTTCTGGTCTTCTTGGCAACCATGACCGGAAACGTGGATGCCTTGATCTTTGCCGTAAACGACTTTCGCGCCGTTCATCATCAGTTTGTCGATCGTATTCACAACGGCGATCGTATTTCCAGGAATCGGATTCGCGGAGAATACAACAGTATCACCTTCGCGGATCTTCACTTGACGATGTTCGCCATTCGCAATTCTCGTCATCGCTGACATCGGTTCACCTTGCGATCCGGTAGTCAGAATCAAGACATTCTCATCCGGAGTCTTTTGGGTGACGTGCAGCGGTTGAAGTAAATTATCACGGCACTTAATGTAGCCAAGGTTGCGAGCATGAGCGATCACATTCAGCATCGATCGACCTAACACCGAAACCACTCGACCATGCTTTTCTGCTAGTTCCAGAATCATATTGATCCGGTGAACCGAAGAAGCAAAGGTTGTAATTAACAGTCGTCCTTTGGCTTGGGTGAAAACGCGATCGAGATTCGGAAACACCGATCGCTCCGATGGAGTAAAGCCCGGAATCTCAGAGTTAGTCGAATCGCTAATCAGACATTGAACGCCTTTTTCACCGTATTCGGCTAAACGCTGAATATCAAACTTCTCACCATCAACCGGAGTATGGTCGAACTTAAAGTCACCTGTGTGGATGACCACACCAACTGGAGTGTGAATCGCAACGGTGAAACTATCTGCGATCGAGTGCGTGTTGCGAATGAACTCGACGAAGAAATGTGTACCAATGCGAATAATATCGCGCGGACGAACCGTTCTTAGCTCAGTGCGATCCGAAACTCCCGCTTCTTCGAGCTTGCCTTCGAGCAGTGCCAAAGCCAAACGCGGACCATACATCACCGGAATATCTAACTGCTTCAGGTGAAAAGCAATCCCGCCGATATGGTCTTCGTGACCGTGAGTAATGATCATGCCCTTAATCTTTTCGCGGTTCTCGCGCAGATAAGTCATGTCCGGTAGCACGATATTCACACCGTGCATTCCATCAGTCGGAAAGGCGAGTCCTGCATCTAGCAGAACAATCTCATCGCCGTATTCAAACACGCAGGTATTCTTACCAATCTCATGCAGCCCGCCGAGCGGAATAATCTTGAGTGCGTTTGAGGTGTTGTTTTGAGTCATCAGTATCCTTCAGGTTTGAGAGAAAATTTGTAGTAATGAAAATATCGAGAATGCAGATCAAACAGCAGCAAATAGAGTGCTTAGCTCCTGATCAAAAACTTTGAGCTATTCAGTTGTGCAGAAACTTTAGACGTGCGCGACTTGCAGCAAATTTAGTTCAGCCATCACTTGTTTGACTTGATTTTTCACATCTTCATCGGGCGAACAAAGTGGAGGACGGAGTGCGCCAACTTGCCATCCTTGCAAACTGAGCGCGGCTTTTACAGGAATCGGATTAGTCGTCACAAATAGAACTTTAAACAAAGAGAACAACTCTAAATGAATCTGTGTCGCTTTCTGGGCTTGACCATTCTCAAAGGCTTGAATCATCTGCTGTAGTCGCGTTCCAACTAAATGACTGGCAACGCTGACGACTCCTTTTGCACCGATCGCTAACATCGGCAAGGTCAAAGAATCATCTCCAGAATAAATCTCAAATTCGGGCGGGGTCATTCGACGAATTTGGCTCACTTGATCTAGATTGCCACTCGCTTCCTTGATTGCAACAATGTTTGGAACTTGTGCGAGTCGAGCCACCGTTTCCGCCTGAAGATTCTGGCTGGTACGTCCTGGAACGTTATACAGCATCACGGGCAAATCCGAGGATTCTGCGATCGCTCTAAAGTGATCATATAGTCCCGATTGCGGCGGCTTGTTGTAGTAAGGCACAACCTGCAACGAGCCATCTAACCCTATTTTAGCGGCTTTTTTCGTTGCTGTGATCGCTTCAGAGGTCGAGTTCGATCCGGTTCCCGCCATCACTTTCGCTTTTCCTGAAACCGCCCGCTTCACGACTTGGAAGAGTTCAAATTCTTCGTCCCAAGAAAGCGTCGGCGATTCTCCGGTTGTGCCGCAAACCACGATCGTATCTGTGCCCGTCTCAACCAAATGAACCGCTAATTTCTCAGTCACAGCGTAATCGACTGCGCCATCCGCTGTAAATGGCGTAATCATTGCAGTCAAAACAGTTCCAAAATTTACCACACTCTATTTAAACTCCTCTAAATAACTATCGATTCGTTGCTAAAGCTGGTTTAAGCAAATTCTTTTCGATCAGTAGTTCTGCAATTTGAATCGCGTTCAGGGCTGCTCCCTTGCGAATTTGATCCCCGCACAGCCAAAGTTCTAGACCATTGGGGTTAGAAATATCTTGGCGAATCCGACCCACTAAAACTTCATCTTTACCGCTAGCATCGATCGGCATCGGGAAATAGTTGGCGTTCCAGTCTTCAACAAGCTTGACTCCTGGTGCTTGTCGTAACAGTTCGCGCGCCTTTTCTACGCGAAATGGAGCCTCAAACTCTATGTTAATTGCTTCTGAGTGTGCGCGTAAGACGGGAACCCGTACACAAGTTGCAGTAATTCTCAGATCTGGCGCTCCGAAGATTTTGCGAGTTTCATTTACCATCTTCAACTCTTCTTCGCAGTACCCGGATTCATCGAGTTTTGAGTTATGTGGAAATAAATTAAACGCCAGAGGATACGGCAAAATCTCAGCTTTCGGATCTCTGCCTGCGAGAATGTCGATCGACTGGTGCTTCACTTCCTCCATTGCGCGCGCGCCCGCACCACTAGCAGATTGATACGTTGCTGCCACAATCCGCTTGATCGGCATCACTTGATGTAGCGGATAAACCGCAACCGACATCAAAATCGTGGTGCAATTTGGATTTGCAATCACCCCTCGATGATTTGCCACAGCACTCGGATTTACTTCTGGAACCACTAGCGGTACATCTGCATCCATCCGAAACGCGCTGGAATTATCGATCATCACGGCTCCCGCTGCCACAATATCTTTAACCCATTGCTTCGAGATTGATCCGCCTGCTGAAGCCAGAACAATATCAACATCTCTAAACGATGCTTCGTTGACGGCTTCGATCGCTAAACTCTCGCCCTGAAATGTCAGAGTTGAACCTGCCGATCGCGGCGAGGCTAATAGCTTCAATTCCGAAACGGGAAAATTGCGGCGATCCAACAACTCTAATAGTTCAGTTCCAACCGCCCCTGTCGCACCTAAAATCGCTACTCGATAGGATTGACCCAAAATATATTCCTCCAACCACTTTCAAATCAACTTAGAAAAGCATCAATAAGATTTCGTTTTCACCGAATTTAGCAAGAATAATAAAGACTTCTCGATCGTTCTATCTTAGATTCATTCAGAGACTAACGCGCTTTGGGCACGAATTCAAGTGGCTTGTGGGATGCCTTTCCGACTGCCAGTGTTCCCTGAATTATCGCAGAATCGCCCCGCTATTTTATGAGTTCAATCCTTAAGATTCCTCTAATCGGATTGCGCAACCGTGACTAGAATCGGTTAGTATAGCTTACTGCTTGATAGAAATACGCATTCTTTGTCACTTACGCCGATGAAAGTTACCCAGGAAAAGCTTCCCGCCAGTCAGATCGGGTTGGAAATTGAAATTACGCCAGAGATGTCTCAGAAAACCTACGATCGCGTGTTGCAGGACTTCACGAAATCGTTGAACGTTCCGGGGTTCCGTAAAGGCAAAGTACCGCGCCAAGTCTTAATTCAGCGCTTCGGAATGGCTCGAATTAAAGCTTCCGTGATTGAAGAGTTGGTTGATGCGGGGTTGAAAGAAGCGCTGAAGCAGGAAAAGATTGAAGCATTAGGCAATTTTCAACTGCGATCGTCGTTCGATGACTTAATTGCTCAATATACGCCGGGTCAAGCTTTGACGTTCTCGGCATCGGTTGATGTTTCTCCTGAAGTGACGCTGAAGCAGTACAAGGATTTCACGGTTCAAGCAGAAGAAGTGAAGCCTGATCCAGAAAAAGTCGATTCAGTAATCGAAAGCTACCGGACTCAAATGGCAACGATGATCCCGATCGAAGATCGCGCCGCTGAGAAAGGCGATGTTTCGGTAATCGATTTTAAAGGTCGTTTCATTCCTGCCGAGGGCGAAGAAGAAATCGAAGTTCCTGGCGGTGAAGCCTCTGATTTTCAGCTTGAACTCGAAGAAGGTCGCTTTATTGCGGGTTTCATCGACGGAATTATCGGCATGAATGCTGGCGAAACCAAGGAGATTTCTGTTACTTTCCCCGAAGATTATCCTCAAGAACAGCTTGCTGGACGACCTGCAAAATTTGAAATCACGCTCAAAGAACTGAAAGCAAAAGAACTCCCCGAAGTCGATGACGACTTTGCGAAAGAAGCGAGTGATGACGAATTTGAAACACTCGCTCAAATGCGTGAATCCTTAGAAAAGCGTTTTGCCGAAGAAGCCGAACAGCAAACTAAGTCGAACAAAGAAGAGGCGCTTCTGAATGAATTGCTGAATCAAGTCGAGGCGGATTTGCCCGAAACCATGATCGAACGCGAAGTCGAATATATGGTGACGCAAACCGCGATGCAGCTTCAGCAACAAGGCATCGATATCAAACGGCTCTTAAATAAAGACACGATTCCGATGCTGAAAGAGCGATCGCGTCCCGATGCGATCGAGCGAATCAAACGCACCCTCGCCTTGGGTGAAGTCGCCAAACAAGAATCGATCAAAGTCGAAGAAGACGAACTTAATACTAAAGTTCAAGAACTGCTGACAGAATTAGCGGGACGTGACATCGACATGGATCGGCTCAGAAGCGCAGTCGAAGAAGACTTGCTGAAAGAGAAGATCATGGATTGGCTGATCGCAAACTCCACGATCGAACTTGTTCCCGAAGGCACGCTGAAGAAAGACGAGCCAGAAGAAGAGGACGAACTCGACGAAACCGAAGCCGAAGCGGTCGAAGTCGAAGTCGTAGAGTAGGGATATCCGTCAATTCTTTAAGCATTCGGATGTGTAGCGGATAACTTCGCGTTTGTTGGCTAGAATTGAACTTGTGGAACGTAGCCGCTTGCCTCATGTATAACTCTCAATCTCACGACTACATCATTCAGAATCTCAGCACGCTTGATGTCGTATCTCAAGCTGCTCCAACCAATGTCGTTCCGATGGTGGTTGAGCAGTCTGGGCGCGGCGAACGTGCCTTTGATATCTACTCGCGCCTTCTGCGCGAACGTATCATCTTTCTAGGAAGCGCGATCGATGACACGGTT
>CAXTDB010000319.1:0-5943 GCA_964242045.1 uncultured Leptolyngbya sp.
ACTCAAGCGCTTTCACAAATCCCGCCTGCTTTTCTACCTCAAGTCATGCGCGAGCTTTGAGAAAAACATTAAGTTGTGCCAAATGGTAACTTAGATCACGATCTGCGGGTGTTAAAGTGCGCGATCGTAGTTCAGATTACCTCAATTTAAGATTAGTCTCATGCTCAAAGACAGCGAATCCCTTGCCAGCGCCGCAGAAGCCCGTGTTCGGACTCTCAGCGAAGCGCTTCCTTATATTCAACAGTTTGCTGGACGTACGATCGTGGTGAAATACGGCGGTGCAGCGATGAAAGATAGCACCCTGAAAGAAAAAGTCATTCGCGATGTCGTATTCATGGCGTGTGTGGGGCTGCGTCCGATTCTCGTGCATGGCGGCGGACCTGAAATTAATTCCTGGCTCGATAAGTTAGGCATCGAAGCCCAGTTTAAGAATGGCTTGCGTGTCACTGATGCCGCCACGATGGATGTGGTCGAAATGGTGTTAGTCGGTCGCGTCAATAAAGAGATTGTGGCGCTGATTAATCAAGCGGGTGGCTCTGCGGTGGGGCTGTGCGGCAAAGATGGCGGACTGTTTGAAGCACGTCCAGCGGATGAAGAAGGCATCGGTTTTGTCGGAGAAGTAACACGAGTCAATCCTCAGATTCTCGAAACGCTGGTGAAAGATGGTCATATTCCAGTCGTGTCGAGTGTGGCAGCGGACGAATTCGGACAGGCATACAACATCAATGCAGACACGGTTGCGGGTGAAATTGCGGCAGCGTTAGGAGCCGAGAAATTAATTTTGCTCACCGATACAGCAGGAATTCTGCGCGACTACAAAGATCCGTCCACACTCATTCCGCGCCTCGACATTCAGAAAGCCAGAAAGCTAATTGATGATGGCATTGTTTCGGGCGGAATGATTCCGAAAGTGAATTGTTGTGTACGATCGCTAGCACAGGGCGTAAAAGCGGCGCACATTGTCGATGGACGAATGCCGCATTCCCTGCTGCTCGAAATCTTCACAGACGAAGGAACTGGCTCGATGCTGGTCGGTTCGGAATTCATGCTGTAGAGTCGGGCATTCTCAATTTATTGTCTGCATCTTCTTCTATGCCCACCAACTTTTTGAATCAAATCAGCTACTCGATCGCTGCAAAGTCGCTTCCTCTGAAAACGAAACTCCAAGAAGATCGGCTTCCACTCCGCAATGAGGGGTGTCGATCGCAGTTTCTCTTACAGTCCGCCCCGACTCAGAAAGTGTGTCTCTTCTTTCACGGGTTTACGGCGGCTCCGTATCAGTTTCTTCCGATGGGGCGGATGTTTTATCAAGCAGGCTACAACGTGATCATTCCGCGCTTGCCGGGGCATGGTGTGGCGGGTGATTGGAACGGACAAAATCCGCCACCGTTACCCACTGATGCAGAGACTTACAAACAGTTTGCGCTCTCTTGGTTGCAGCAGGCTCAGAATTTTGGCGATCAAGTGGTCGTCGGTGGACTTTCTGGCGGTGGAACAATGGCGGCATGGTTGGCACTCGAACAACCGACTCAAATTGATCGTGCTTTACTATTTGCCGCTTATCTCAGCAGCAGTAATAAAGTAATCGATTTGTTTGTCAAGATTTTCAATGGCTACTTCAAATGGCAAAGCGATCAGCCGGGAGATCCAATCGGGTACGAAGGCTTCGTTTTTCCGCAACTGCGGGTATTTCTCGATCTGGGGAATGAAGTGTTAGACCGATCGAAGACTGCTACTTCTCCGCCGATGTTTGTGATTTCCACCGAAGCCGATCGCGCCGTGAGCAATTCGGATCATGAAACGCTGTTTGAAAATCTTTTACTGCGTCAACCGGAAACTTGGTATTACAGCTTCGATCGTGCGCTCAACATTCCTCATACAATGATGACGAAAGCCGAAGGCAACAAGTGGGAAGATCTGCTAAATGTCATTGCAAAAGCGTTTGTGCAGAGTGATTTAGCTTGGGCAGACATTGAAGAAATCGCTTATCGCATGACCGAAGGTAAAACTTGTGAGCAAGCAGTTGCAGAGTTAAATCTCACCCGTAAAGCCTCACCAGATTTACCTGCATTCATGACTATGATTGATAAGCGCGAAATCGTGATCAAACGCAATCCAAGCTGGGATAGCGATATTAGCTAAAGGAGAAGAAAGATGTCGATGCTTGCACCGCGCTCCGCGTCCGCCATTGCTGCCCCGATCTCACTTGAAGCGTTTTTAGAAAACCCGATCGATCACACCGAATGGATCGATGGCATTTTGATTACAAAAGAGGACATGAACGCAAAAACCGGACGAATTCAAGCCAGGCTTGCTCGGTATTGGGGGAACTATCAGGATTCTAGCCGTCAAGGTGGAGAAGTTTACACGGAAACGCCTTGTCGAACCGTCGGCAGAGTTCGATGTCCTGATGTTGCTTACCTTTCACCTGCTCTGGTTGCTCAGCATGGAAACTTCAAAGCTCTGCCTCACAGCTTTCTATTGATCGCTGAAATTATTTCTCCAACGGATGAAGCAGAAGAAGTTTTTACCAAAGTGCGTGAATATCTCGCTTCTCAATGCGAGGAAGTTTGGCTCGTATTTCCAGAAAGTCAATATGTTTTGGTGATTACAGCAGAGAATCAAGTTCTTAAAACCCTTGGTGAAACTGTCAACACTCAGAAAGTATTGCAAGGATTTAGCATTGCTGTAGATGAACTCTTGGCGTGAGCCATTCTGCAAAATTCGAGGTAAAAATGAAAAGATGAATCAGGACTGAACGATGAACGATCGAGCGGAGACAATTCGACAAGCTTGGGCAAATCAACACGCAGAAGCATACAAAGCACAAGAAAATGGGATTCAGTCGTTTCAAGCGAGTCCTTCGATTAGTGTGGATTTGAGCGATGAAAAAGAGCGATCGACGATTCCTCAGCCGATTCTCGAAGCCTACGATTACTATTTCGATAAAGTTGAATCTGCCGATTGGGGGTCAGTCTCCGCTTCAAAGGAGAAAATCCAAAATCAAGATGTTTATGCAATCACAGTCAGTACAGATGGCGATGATGGTTGGGTAGAACTATTCGACCCAGCCGGACAGAAACTTGGTGCAGCAAGAACGCTCGAAGAATGGACAGCTTGGGGTGAGACTGAGGCGATTCGATCGTATACCGAGAATTCAGCCTTTCCCGCAGAACTGCAAGCAAAACAGAAAACTGCGTCAAATCAGAACGCTTAGACCAATTTTCGATACCCTAAAAATAGGCGTATTGATCGAACTCTCAGCATGACGACAGAACAGCGTGACCTTGCCCAGCGGGAATATCAAGCCGGAAAAGCAGCGTTTGAGCGGGGCGATTATCGGCAGGCGGTAATGTATTTAGAGCGAGCGAATGCGCTCGTCGAACCGGGTTCAAGGTTGGGCGGTGAAATGCAGATTTGGCTGGTCACAGCCTATGAAGCGGCAGGACAAAGAACCGAAGCGCTAACGCTGTGCCGTAAAGCCTGTCAGCATCCTGATTTAGCCACGCGCAAACAAGGGAAACGACTGCTGTACATTCTCGAAGCGCCTCGACTCAAAACGCGCCCCGAATGGCTGACGGAGATTCCGGACTTGGGAACGATCGAAGAAAACGAGTCGCAGCGCGATTTTGGTCGCTCCAAGTTTGCTCCGACAGCACCCCCGAAGCGTCTAGAGAAAACGCGCTCTGTTGTGCCAGAAGAGGTCGATTTGAGCCAAGTGAACACTAAGGAGAATGGATTTATTTGGGTGGCATTAGTTGCGGGCGTTGCGATCGTGGCGGGATTAATTTGGTTCTCGTGAACGGGTTGATCGATCTGCACATATTGAGTTTCTCCAAATTGGTGCCTTATTAGATATTGCTCTTTGAAATTAAGCGGTTTATGAGAATTAATCGCGCTGCGATCGCTGATGATGCGCTGGTTTAGGGCACTTTTAAAACAGCAAAATTTCTCAAAATCCTACCTAGGTCTTATGCCACAGGTTGTATAACAGAACCGACAGTTTATGACTATGTTTAAAGCAGAGTAAAATTGACTACCCTTATGGGGATTTCTCATTAAGGGTCGCCTTAGAAACTGCATGGTATATCAACATATTTCTATAAAGTTCTGATATTTTCTAAATACTGTGGGAGTTCTTATGAATGACATTCGGATCACGCTGATTGAGGATCACGACTTAACCAGAGTTGGCATGAAGACAGCGTTACAGCAACGACCAGGGTTTCAAGTCGTGGGAGAAGCGTCAAATGGAACCGACGGGCTAAAGATGCTGACGAACCTCAAACCGGATGTTGCGATCGTTGATATTGGCTTACCGGATATCGATGGTATTGAACTGACCCGCCGTTTTCGTCAGGCACAAGCCACAATGGAAGATCAGCCAAACACAAAAGTTTTAATCTTAACGCTACAAGATCAAGAAGATACAGTTCTCGCAGCGTTTGCGGCGGGAGCCGACTCGTACTGTATGAAAGATGTCAGTTTAGATCAGCTAGTCGATGCGCTGCGCGTCACTCAAGAAGGAAACTCCTGGATTGATCCGGCGATCGCGCGCGTGGTTCTGCGTCAAACTCAATCAACCGCTCCCCAAAACGGTACATTACCTGAACAGCAAGTTTCGATTACCGCAACCGAACCGGAATACAACCAAATTATCGAAGCGTATCCACTGACTGAACGTGAACTAGAAGTGTTGCAATTGATTGTTGATGGTTGTAGCAATGCCGCGATCGCAGAAAAGCTCTACATCACCGTTGGAACCGTAAAAACGCACGTTCGGAACATTCTGAATAAGCTGTGTGCAGATGATCGAACTCAAGCAGCGGTGCGGGCATTACGATCGGGATTGGTTGGTTAGGCTTGGCGATCTCTCAATTGCTGCACAAACGCTTGATGCTCTGGTGAATTCAACCCTTGCTGCAAAACGGCGATGACTTGCAGCATATCGCCGTTGAGAAGAGCATCGATCGAGAGCCACAATCCCGGAAAAACTTGACTCCGAATAATGCCCGTTTCGTCTGGCAGGAGCGGTACGTATTCGTCATTTTGCAGCGCAAACCAATCCAACTTATTTTCAAACATTTGCCAAACGAGGTATTCTCGAACTCCGTTGCGGCGATACGCCTTTTTCTTATCGCCCAAATCATAAGCGGCACTACTTGCAGCCACTTCCGCAATCAGTTCTGGTGCGCCTTCGATATAGTCATCGCTTGAAATGCTGACTTGTCCGCCAAATTCAGGTTCAATAAAAAGCGCTACATCGGGCTGAGGTTCATTGTCAAGATCGAGGCGAACCGTTGAATTATCAGCCAAAGCTGATCCGATCGTTGCAATCTGATAATTGAACAGCCAGCCGATCAACTGAGCATGAGGTTGACCATGACTTCTAAATCGTAATGCTGCTGCCACGTAAACAACTCCTTCGATCAGTTCGGCTTTTTTGATATGAGGCGCAGCGGCATAACGGCGCTCGAATTCTGTGCGCGATAATCGATCGCCATTTTCTAACGGCGGCACAGATAACTGAGGTTTCGAGGAGTGAGTGACCATAAGTTGAGATTAATCGATCGAGGTCAAAGCGCGATCGCTAATGGGCAAAATCTTTCGCTTCATTCCGGTTAAGTTATCAAACCGAATCGCGAGGGTCGCTTTACTGCCACTGCCAAAGATGTTGGTGATTTCGCCGATTCCGAACTGGTCGTGCATCACGCGATCGCCAACGCTCCAATCGGTATCAATGCTCTGAATCGTGGGTTTTGCAGTGGGCTTAGTGGTGAACTTTGTTGGAATTGCGGCTTTGGTGTTGCTATCCATTAACTCGCGCGGCATTTCTCCGAGGAACAACGAAGGGCTGGCGGGTTCGCGGTTCCCGTATAATCGACGTTCGCGCGCGTGGGAGAGAAATAGACGTTCTTGAGCGCGAGTAATGCCGACGTAACA
>CAXTDB010000320.1:0-5923 GCA_964242045.1 uncultured Leptolyngbya sp.
TGGTTGTCACCTGAATTATAGCGGGCAAGTCCTCGATTGTAGTAAGCAAGGGTATAATCCGGTTTGAGTTTGATCGCTTGGTTGTAATCTGCGATCGCGCCCTGCTTGTCACCTAAAGCAGAACGGGTATTGCCTCGACCGATATAGGCATCGGCATAATCCGGTTTGAGTTTAATCGCTTGGTCGTAATCTGCTATCGCGCTCTGCTTGTCGCCTGCATCGTAGCGGGCAATTCCTCGATTGAAGTAAGCAGTGGGAAGACCAAAATAATTCGAGTTGAAGTCACCCCAATTATTATTTGTTTCAATTGCTTTTGTGTAGTCTGCGATCGCGCCTTGGTTATCTCCCTTGTTCTGCTTCTCCAGCGCTCGATTGTAAAAGTCTGCCGCAGTGATTGAAGCTGACGATACAGGGGGACTCTGAGCAGGTTGACTGGTTGATTGAGGCTTATAAACGAAAGAAATCGCTAAGATGATGCTCCCAACAATTCCTCCTAGAACCAGATACCTGCGCCTTCCAGGATTTAACTGGTTTGCTTCGCGTCTCGCTCTCTCCGCAGCTTGCTGCTCCAACTTCTTCCGCTGGGCTTCTTCTCGCTGCTGATTACGCCGTTCTAAATCTGCTTGTCGTTCCGCTTCTTTTTGTCGTTGCCGCTCTGCTGCTTCCAGTTTCGCATTTTCCGCCGCTTGTCGCTGTAATTCTGCTTTCTGCTGCGCTTCTTCCCGCCGCTGCCGCGCCTCTATCTCTAATCTTGCTCTTTCCGCCGCTTTCTGCTTCTCTTCTTCTCGTCGCTGCCGCGCCTTGCACAAGTTTCGAGCAGCATCACTAATCCCAGTCGCTACATTGTAAAATGCGTCATCTCGATTACTCCAGCTTGCGATCGGCTCTGCATTTTTTGGCAATGCCTGAAGCTTCGCAAACGGTGCGCCCTGCCAAACTACTCTTCGCAACACCACCGGAATCACACAAGCCTCCCCTGCCTCATGCCGCTCCAGTGCCTTCTTAACCTCCACGCCCCAGCAATAGTCCGATGCTAGAAAATCTGCGCTTACCATCAACAAAATAATATCCGCAGTACTCAACTGCTCATCAATCTCTCGATCCCATTCGTGCCCCGGTGAAATCATGCGGTCATGCCATCCCGAAATGACTCCCTGACGCTGCAAGATACTAAGATGATTCACCAGTTCATCCTTAAACGTCTCATCGCGATGCGAATAGGAAAAGAAGACCTTGATCGCCGCCTCAGTCATAACCTTCTGCGCCACATTTCACCCATCAGTCTAACGGAGAAAACCCTGCCCCGGAAGAACTGCATAATCGAGCATTTCGCTTGTTAAACGATTGCTGCTTTTCATGCTTCTCCAAGGTTCGAGGGTCAGCGGACAAACTTGCTGCATTCGTGTGAAGTCGCTATCAGCCGAAATAAGCGTAAGACGATGCTGTAATGCGGTAGCAATCCGATGCTGATTATCGATGATGTAGCTACAGTGATTCGTGTCCAGTAAGTACATGAGCAGTGCTAGAACTCCGATTGAGAGCGAGTTTCTTGCACAAAGCGAAAACATTCTTCTAGATCATTTCCTTCCCCTGTTCCGACAAATGTAGAGAGATCTTTACCCTTTGTATCCTGTCGTAAGGGTTCAGCACGTCGGAGAGAAATTTGTTTCAAGTCAGCCAAAAACTTGCTAAATGCTGCTTTCGGATCATCAATTTGCTCTGAGTTAGGATTCTCTATTGAATCTGATAATTCTTTATCGATGCCTGAGTGATTCACTGACTTTGATTTCAGAAAGCGAATGAAGTCGATCGCTTCTGCAAGAACTTCGTCAGAGGCGGTTTCGATTTCTTGCAGCAGGATGTCTCTGTAGGTCATTATTTATTTCCCCAAGCGCTTGTCCCGAATCTTAGCAGAAACAGCGATCGACATCACGGAGGGCAGCTTGCATGAAAGTGAGCTAACCATCTCGCATTTCGCTATTTATAATTAAGAAGCGTAAAGAAAATCTTCAGAGAGCGTCTCATGCTGATCGAACAACTTCCTCCATCAACTGAAGCAACTGAACTTCCCGCAGGTGGAACCGATCCGACTCGCTTTGATTGGAAAGAAGCTTGGTATCCCGTGTCTTATGTTCAAGATTTGGACAAAACCAAGCCGACAAAATTCACGCTCTTAGAACAAGATCTGGTGATTTGGTGGGATGTAACCGCTCAGACTTGGCGCGCGTTTGAAGATCAATGTCCGCATCGATTAGCACCGCTTTCAGAAGGCAGAATCGCAGAAGATGGACTGCTCGAATGTCCGTATCACGGATGGGCGTTTCAAGGGGATGGCAAGTGCGATCGCATTCCCCAACAACCCGAAGGAACGGTAGCGAACGAATCCAAACGCGCCTGTGTTGCGTCTTACGCCACGGCTGAACGTCAAGGATTGCTATTTGTCTATCCGGGTCAGAACAATTCAGAGCAAGTCAAAATCCCGATTATTGAACCGATGGAAGAATCGCCCGATGAATGGGTGTGTTTGAATACGTTTCGCGATTTGCCTTACGACACTTTGACGCTGTTAGAGAATGTTCTCGATACGAGTCATGTCCCGTTTACGCATCATAAATCTGTGGGAAATCGATCGACTGCTTCCGCAGTTGAACTCGAAGTTTTAGAGTCTGGCAAACAAGGCTTTACAGGTTTTTGGGAAGCAGGCCCGCGCAAAGGAACATTAGGATCGCAACATACAACCTTTATTGCTCCTGCGTTGATGTGGAATGATTTAACCTCAAAACAGTTTGGGCGAACGCTCACGGTTGTCTATGCAACTCCGATTAGAAAAGGTGAATGTCGCGTTTTTGCTCGCTTTCCATTTAAGTTCGCTTCAAAACTTCCTAGCTTTTTCATCAAACTCACGCCGCAATGGTACTCGCACTTGAGCAACAATACCGTGCTTGAAGACGATCAAATCTTTTTGCACTATCAAGAGCGCTATTTAGCTGAGAAAGGGGGAAGTCCGAACTTCGCGAAAGCTTTCTACTTACCGACTCGTGCAGATTTGTTTGTATCAAGCTTACGCAAGTGGGTCAATGAGTTTAAAGCTGATCCGTTTCCAAATCAAGCATTACCGCCGCTGCAAACCACCGAACAATTGCTCGATCGATATCACTCTCATACCGTTCATTGTTCAAGTTGTCGAACTGCTTTAGCACGAATTCAGCAACTCAAATTCGCGATCGCAATCATCGGAATCTTTGCTTGGGCTTTGTTGCCGTTAATGTCGATCGTCTTTCAGCCTTCCTCGATGTCGATCGCAATCTTCGCCGCGATCGTGCCTTTGGTGACAGGTTCCGCTTGGCTTGGATTGCACTATCAAGAGCGCAGATTCTATCAAGGACACCGCACACCCGCAAGAAACCGACCAGAGAAACGATAACTACCGTTTGCGAGTCGATCGCGCTTTTTTCTTCGCGGGTACTTCCGCTGGCTCTGGCAATTCCTCAACTGCAACTGCCCCATTTCGCAAACTTGTCGCCTGAGCTAATAGCGAATCCGCAAACGCGATCGCGGCGGCCTCAGTCGTGCCATTCTCGGACGATCCAACCTGACCGCTGGCTAACTGCGCCAATTCTTGACGGCGTTGTTCTTGATCGAGCGCGTTCACCTGCACGATCGTTCTTAGATCCGTGCTGGTTCCGTTACCGATTTGCGTTCCGCTGCTCAGTTCGATCACTTGTTTCGCTACGTTGAAATGCTGATCTGCCATTGCCGCCACGATCGGTTGGTGTGTCACACAGAGAACTTGATGATGGCGACCGAGTTGGTAGAGTTTTTCTGCGATCGCTTGTGCGACTCGACCAGAGACACCGACATCGATTTCATCAAATACCAGCGTTTCAGCCGAATCGACTTGAGAAAAACAAGCTTGCAGCGCTAAGAGAAATCGGCTCATTTCTCCGCCCGATGCGATCTCAGTTAAGGGTTGCAAAGGTTCACCAGGGTTCGGGCTGAAGAGATAAGTAATGCGATCGCTTCCCGCTGCTGTGGGCGCGATCGGTGTAATTCCAACTTGAAACTGTACCTTTTCCATTGCCAGCGGCTTGAGTTCGGCGATCAGGCGCGATTCTAAACCTTGAGCAGTCGATTGGCGCAATTGAGTTAAAAGTGCTGAAGCTTCGACTAATTGGGTTTTTCGGGTTTCAGCGAGTTTAGCGAGTTCGTCGATCGATTGTCCGGCTCCGGTGAGTTCTTCGAGTTCGGCTTGAAGGGATTGCTGAAGCGCGATCGCGTCACTCAAATTCGGACCGTATTTGCGGCAGATTTGCTTTAATTCGACCACTCGTTCTTCGACTTCTTGAAGCCGCTGTGGATCGGTTTCCAGATCATCGCCGTAAGCATTAATCTGCTGTCCAGCTTCTTCGACTTGTGCAAGCGCAGACGTGACGATCTCTAAAATCGGCTGAATCTGCTCGTCGTATCGCACCATATCAGTTAGCAAACTTTCCGCCTTGCCAAGGAGATCGGCACAGGCATCATCGCCATTTTCATTCTGATAAAGGGCTTGATACACCTGATAACTTTGCTGCTGCAATTCCACACTATGACTCAACCGCTTGCGTTCTTGTTCAAGCTGATTCAGTTCATCTGGATCGTTCAGATTCGCGGCATTCAGTTCGCGCAGTTGGTACTCGAATAAAACAAGCTGCTGTAAGCGTTGCTGTTCTGAATGGCGACGTTTTTCTAATGCTTGAGCGGCTTGCTGATAGCTCGAAAATGCTTGACTCACAACTTCTCGCTGTTTCAGAAGCGCCACACCGCCGTAACTATCGAGCCAATCGCGCTGAAGGCTCGGCTGACCGAGTTGAACGGTTTGCCCCTGCGCGGTGATTTCGACTAAGCGATCGCGCAACGCTTCCATCTGCTGCTTATTCACGAGAACACCGTTAATTCTCGATCGATTGCGCTGTCCGCTACCCAACGCCACGATTTCACGAGTACAAACCGCGAGACCATCATCGAGTAGATCGATTTCTTCTTGCTCAAACCAAGTTTTCAGCAAGTCATTTACCTTAAACGTTGCCTCGATCGAGGCGCGTTCTTCTCCGGTTCGTACCGCCCGACCTGTGACTTTGCCACCGAGCGCGGCATCGATCGCATCTAAAATAATTGATTTGCCTGCACCCGTTTCTCCGGTCAGAACGTGCAGACCTGCCCCAAACGTCAAGTCGAGGTGATCAATCAGCGCAAAATTTTCGATCCGCAGGGACAATAGCATGAAGACTCACAAAACAACGATCTGCACTTATGTTCCATGTTAGCGAGGACGGGACGGAGTACAAGCAAGATTTCGGTTTGACTATAGTAAATGTGTTCTAAGCCAGCGTCAAGAGGGAGACAAATCAGGATTTCTGCGAGTCTTCTCGTTCTCGGTGAGGATTTCCTGATGAGAGTGATTCGGTAATCTGGCGATCGAGATTCCCCTCAAAGCTTCGACAAAATGATTAACTAGGAACAGTGAACCGTTTGAAGCTTCTTGTTACAATACTTCATAATAATCGCCTCCGGTGTTGATCGATGAACGTAATTCCCACTCCGTCCCGCCCTATTCCTGCTGTTGCGCCGCACGATTTAGATATGCTCCCGTTGATTCGCACCGAGAACGGCATGATTACGTCGGAATTGGCATTAGTTCCAAATAAAGGCGATATGACAACGCTGCGATATGACCCGGATTTGATTGCGGCATATTATCGAACTCGATCGCTGAAAGTTTGGCGACGGACGTTAGGGATTTTTCTGCCTTTTCTATTTTTTGCGGTGCGGCTGTGGTGGGATAAGCTCATCGGCAACAGTCCTGAGCGTCAACAGGGACAAGCGATACATCTGCGCGAGATGTTAACGAATTTAGGTCCTGCTTTTATCAAGATCGGGCAGG
>CAXTDB010000321.1:0-4561 GCA_964242045.1 uncultured Leptolyngbya sp.
CTGTATATTTTGTAGATTCAATCAGCTTGAAGAACGGACGGGGCAACACCAATCACCCCGTCCGTTTTTTATTTTTAAACCTGAGCAATCCAGCGACTCGCGATCGGCATTCTCCAGCCAGTTCCAAAGGCGCGATCGGTCACTTTCAATCCAGGTGGTGCTTGCTTACGTTTAAATTCTGAAATCCGAACTAACTTAACGACTCGTTCGACGATCGCGGCTTCATGTCCTGCGTTAACGATTTCTGCCGGGGACTGATGCTGATGAATGTAGCGATCGAGAATGTCATCTAATACGTCATATTCTGGGAGAGAATCTTGATCTTTCTGACCGGGTTTTAATTCTGCACTTGGCGGTTTAATTAAAACATTTATGGGGATGATTTCTTGCGATCGATTAATCCATTCACAAAGTTTGTAGACTTTCGTTTTGGGAACATCGGCGATCGCGGCTAATCCACCATTCATATCACCGTATAGCGTGCAATATCCCACAGCAATCTCAGATTTGTTTCCAGTTGAGACTAAAAGATGTCCGAACTTATTCGACACAGCCATCAACAAAGTGCCACGAATGCGAGATTGTAAGTTTTCTTCTGCTAATCCAAACGGCGTTCCCGCGAACAATGGAGCAAGCGTGTGATCAAAACACTCCATCACCGTTCCGATTGCTAACGTTTGCGTTTGAATTCCCAAGTTTCGAGCGAGATCAAGCGCGTCTTGAATCGAATGATCGGAACTATAAGGCGAAGGCATCAAAATGCCGAGAACATTATCCTTACCGACTGCTTCGGCTGCGATCGCTGCAATCAAAGAGGAATCAATTCCCCCACTTAATCCCACGACGATCTTAGAAAAGCCGCATTTGCGGGCATAATCTCGCACTCCTAAAACTAATGCTGACCATAATTCAGCTTCTTCAGAATCAGGTGCAGGAACGATCGAGCTTTTCTCAAAATCTTGTTTTTCACGGTTGTACTCAATGATCAACCAATCTTCTTCAAAGCCAAGCGCTCGCGCGATCAGTTTGCCTGTTTTGTCGATCGCAATACTCGCTCCATCAAAAATCAAATCATCATTGCCACCAACCTGATTCGCATAAATCAAAGGCTGGTTAAATCGTACTGCTCCATGTCGCAACATTGCTTCTCTGAGCTTTTGCTTTCCGACGGTGTAAGGAGATGCGGAAAGATTAATCGTGAACTTGACTCCTACTTGAGCTAAATCAGCGATCGGGTTCAAGTTATAAGTCCGTTTTCCCCAAAATTCCTCATCGTTCCAAAGATCCTCGCAGATTGTTACCCCGATGTGAACGCCATCTAACTCGAAATGATTCGGCTGATTTCCCGGCTCAAAGTAGCGATCTTCATCAAATACGTCATACGTCGGTAGTAATCGCTTGTGAAAGACTTGCAGAACGTTGCCTTTCTCGATTAGCGCCACACTGTTAAACAGCGGTTTACCCCCAGTAGAGATAGCTTCAGCATTTGGCTCAACCGTTCCCACTAGCACCGCAACACCTTTAGGCAAATTCGATGCAAGTTCCGCAAGCTGTTTTGCCATTGTTGCGACAAAGTTCGGATCGAGCAGCAGATCGCGCGGTGGATAGCCACAGAGCGAAAGTTCTGGAGTTAAAAGTAAACGAACGCCTTCGGAGGCTGCACGATCGGCAGCTTTGAGAATCTTGTCAGCATTGCCTTGGATATCTCCGATCGTCGGATTGAGTTGTGCGATCGCAATTTTCATCATTCAATTTCCTGCAAAATCTTCTGAATTCGTTTCTTCAAATCAGGCAAATCCAATTCGACAATGTTCCAGACAAAATCGGAGTCAAGACAGAAAGGTATACCAAGCCACAAAATGTTATGACTCACAACGACCTGTTCATATAAATCTAGTTGAATTCCATCTTTAAAGTCAGATGATGAGAGGTGTTCAGCAATTTCCCAAATAGCTTCTAGGTGATAAGCAACCCAAACTTGAATGAGTTCATCTTGTCTAAAAGCTTCTTCTCCACGAGATGTGTATTGCTCAATGCGAGAAATCACCTCTAGGATAAGTTTCAATCTGTCTATGTCTGTCCACATAGTAGAACCGCCTCTTTCAAAACACGATCGCGGATTCTTTCGTGCAGCATTCTTTCGGTTGCAACATCAACTTCTCGCCCTAATAAGTCTTCAAGGTCTTGAATGAGTCCAACCGGAAACCAAGAACTATGATCCGCGCTCATATCCACTAAGAAGTCAATATCGCTTTCGCTGTTCGCTTCACAACGAGCAACAGAGCCAAACACTCTGATGTTGTAAGCTCCATGTTTGAGCGCGATCGCTAAGATTTCTTCTCGCTTATCGGCTAATAGTTCCTCAATTCCAAGTCCCATAATTCCCAACTCAAATAAACACTAAAGGCTTATCTTTTAAGGGCGCAAATGCTTCAGCATCAAAGCGGTATAAACTTGCAGGTCGTCCCGCTCCTCTAGAAACTTTCACGCCTGTATCTGAAAGAAAACCGAGCTTTAATAATCGCGATCGAAAGTTAGAATAATCCGAAAAATTCTCGCCTAAAACCGTTGTATAAAGCTGAAATAAATCACTCAATGTAAACAGTTCAGGCAACACATCAAACGCGACCGGGCTGTATTCCAATTTGTTTCTTAATCGTCGATGACCATACTCTAGAATCTTGTTGTGATCGAATGCGAGTTGTGGCAACTGATCCAGAGGATACCAAGCAATTCCGCTCACTCCATCTGCAATCAGTTCCGCTTCCGCAAACCGAACTAAGGCGAAATAACTCACCGATAAATATCGCACTCCGTAGCTTTCTTCAGACTCACGCGGATCGCGATCGGGGCCACCAAACGTATACAACTGCTCTAGATAAAGATTCCTCGCCCGAATCTTCTCCGACAAAATCCGATAGGCTGCATCTTCCAGCGATTCCCCTTTTCTCACTAGTGTTCCAGGCAGGCTCCACTGTCCCAAAAATGGCTCCTCGTGGCGCATTACCAGCAAAACCAGCAAGCGATTTTGCGCGGTATCGACTGAAAAGATCGCGTTATCGACTCCTACCCTGAAATCTGCAAGCTTCTCTCCTATTAATGAACTGGCTGTTTTTCTGTGTGTGCGTGGCATTGATAAAGTTGCTCCCGATCGATATAAGCCTGAATCGAAGCTGTCACCCCGGATAAGTCACAGCCTTCGCGATATGCGGTTGAAGAAACGTCGGGAACTGTTGCAGGCGCGATCGTCGGTTTCGCTCCCAATGCTTTCAACCGCTCTAAATCTTCCATTTCAAATTGATAGCGCGATCGCGGAATCACCAACACTTGAACGCGCTGCAATAGTTCCGCCACACGATACCATTTCGATAACTGCCGCGCGACATCAAAGCCGACGACTAATGTTAATTCTGCGTTCGGGTAGCGCTCTTGAATGCGATCGACCGTGACGATCGTTCTCGGATGGCTTAATTCTGGATGAACTTGCACATTCGGACAGGCTAACTCATCAACGAGAATTTTCAGCATCGCAGTTCGCTGCTCTAACTCAGTTTGATGCGACTTAAACGGATTGTCGGCAGCCCACACCGCAACGTGATCGAACTGTCCAGACAGCCAGCGCAAAATTTCTAAATGTCCGGTCGTAGGCGGATCGGCACTGGTTCCGAATAGCGCAATTTTCATACAGACTGGCTCCTGCGACGAGTGCGATCGGTTAAATCGATTAACGCTTGGGATAGTTCTACCGGAATTGCAGTCGGATTTTCAAGCTGTCTGGCGGATTCTGGCAAGTTCTCAACGCTGGCTGTAGTGCGATCGCGAATTTGAGCGATCGTTTCTGGTTCAATCATCCGCTGTCCCTGCTTCACAACTAATTGTAGTAAAGGAACTTCCCCATTTGGATCTTCGGTTACAAGTCCTAAGCGATCGCGCCTTCCCGTCTGCCGAAAAATTTGTTTACGTCCTGGATACGTTACTTTTCCGGTCGCCTCTTTCATTACAGGAATTCCATCGATCTCGACCAGTTTGTAAACTCCATTCACGGGCGCACCTGTCACCAGTTGAGTTCCCAAACCATAGCCATCAATGCAAGCACCCTTTGCTTTCAAGTCCGCAATTCGATATTCATCGAGATCGCCACTGGCGAAAATCGGCACTCCAGGTAACAGCGATCGCACTTTTTTCGACAGATTCAACAAATCGCCCGAATCAATCCGCACCCCTGCAAGCTGAATTTCTCCGGCTTGGAGTTGTTTGGAGAGCGATTCTGCCGCTGCGATCGTGTCGTAGGTATCAATCAACAAAGGCGCACCGGGAAAATAGCGATGAAACGCCGTGAAAGCTTCGGATTCAGTTCCTTCGATTGCGCTCAACGCCATCACTAATGAATGCGCCATTGTTCCAGTCGGTTTGCGCCCCAACTTCAAAGCTGCTAATACGTTTGAGGTCGCATCTAATCCGCCTGCTAATGCCGATCGAGCTGCCCAGATTGACCCTTGTGGACTAAATGCGCGCCGAGTTCCAAACTCTAACAGTGTGGCATCTTCACCCGCAACATCGC
>CAXTDB010000321.1:4589-5890 GCA_964242045.1 uncultured Leptolyngbya sp.
GAGCCGATCGCGTTGCTACTAAAGTTTGATAATTAATCGCATTCAGCAAATATGTCTCAGCTAATTGCGCTTGCCACAAAGGAGCTTCAACCCGTAGCAACGGTTCATTTGCAAATACCGCTGTTCCTTCTGGCACTGCCCAGACATCGCCTTCAAATCGAGATGCTTTCAACAGCGTCCAAAACTGTCGCGGTGCATGATCAAAAATGCCTGTTGCTTGTAAAGCTGAAACTTGAACTTCATTGAATCGAAAATTCTCTAAATACTCCAACGCTTGCGCCAATCCCATTGCGATCAAATAGCCAAATCCTTTTGGCAATCGACGTACCGAAAGTTCAAAACTGGCACGTCTTTGATCTAAGTTTTCTCCGACATAACAGGCTGCCATTGTTAACTGATATAAATCGGTCAACAAACTGTAATCTTCTGGACGAATGATGAGTTCAAGATCTTCCACCCAAATTCTCCTGGGATGTGAAAGGGCTATGAGAGTTAGGGGGCAAGTCTAGAGTTGCTTTTCTCAAATTATAGTTGATTTAACCAAAAGTCAAGAGCTAGAATCCGAATTTCTCCGGCGCAGAAGTGCTAGAAATAGATAATTTATAGTATTTCTGACGAAAACAAAGCGTTATCTTGCTACATTCTTGAAGATGAAGTGACTTTATTAGTGTAAAGAGATTGTTGCGATCGCAGAATTTCTACTTCAGGCTTCATGATCTTATTCAAACAAAGAATACGAAGTTTCAAGTAAGACAAAACAGCGCAACTTTCTTCTAAACAATTAATGCGATCGCTGGCTATCTTTTAGAAAGTTTTTCATAATAAATTGTTCGCAGAATTCGTGAATTAATCATTCACCCAGCTAGATTGCTTTGCTCCACTTAACGCAAACTTCAGAGGTGGTTTATTATGACTATGCCCAAAGTAGTAGACGAGTTGATGGACTATTTTTCAGGCGCTGTGAGTCGCATTTTCGGTTTAAGTGACGATGCTTATCCAGGAACAGGAGTTCAGCCCTTCAGCGGTGATGTTTATGATAAGAAGCACATCAAGAAACACTTCGAGCGCTAACGCCACAACGCGCTTTGGTTTCTAGACTTGTAACACTCAAAATCGGTAGGAGTTCAGTTACTTCTGCCGATTTTTGCGTACCCGCCCCTTATCAATATCTTAAAATCCTTGAACACAACCAATACCAAAGTGGTATAAGGACAGAATTAAAGCTATATCTGCTCAAAGGGAATGACTGAACTCGATTTTGTCCTGCTTACGGTCTATTTTCTGTGTGTGACTTATGTTCT
>CAXTDB010000322.1:0-2373 GCA_964242045.1 uncultured Leptolyngbya sp.
ACGGGAATTCGGATCTGGACAATCTGCACTGGGTCTTGCTCGATGTCGCTCGCTCTATGGAAACACTTACAAACTTGCATCAAAATTTAAGCATCCTTGCAACATAATAAAGACTGGAAGACTCGTGAGGTACGTTATGCCCGTCAAAAAAGGCGAAATGGTTCGTGTGATCCGCGAAAAACTCGAAAACAGTGTCGAAGCAAAAGCTAGTGATTCTCGTTTCCCAAGCTATATTTTTGAAACCGAAGGCGAAGTGATTGAACTCAAAGGCGATTATGCTTTCGTCAAATTTGGCAAAGTTCCTACTCCGAATATTTGGCTGAGACAAGATCAGCTTGAATCCTTTAAGTAAACCGAAATCTTAAAGAATCCCAATCTCGCCGCGAGTTCGTCGATCGTCAGCGCTAAACTGAGAGCGATCGATCCAGACTGGCGGCAATTTTATGGTTGTTTCGACTTGCACCCAATTTCGCGTTGCTGTGATTGGTGCGGGAAACGTCGGTAGCGCACTGGCACAACGAGTCGCTGAGAAGAATTTAGCCGATGTCGTTTTGCTTGATGTGATTGCAGGTCGCCCGCAAGGTTTAGCGCTTGATCTGATGGAAGCACGCGGAGTCGAACGACACGATCGACAAATCATCGGAACCGCAGACTATGCAGATACGGCTGGATCAGATGTAATTGTAATCACCGCTGGAATTCCCCGCAAGCCTGGAATGAGCCGCGATGATTTACTCCTCACCAACGCCAAGATCGTGCGCGAAACGGTAAAGAATGCGATCGCTCATTCTCCCCAAGCTGTTCTCATTGTCGTCACGAATCCGCTCGATGTGATGACGCACTTGGCATGGCAAGCTAGCGATCTTCCACCTCAACGAGTGATGGGAATGGCAGGTGTTCTCGATTCTGCCCGCTTTCAGACTTTTATTGCAATGGAACTGAATGTTTCGATTTCGGATATCAGCGCCACGGTTCTCGGCGGACACGGCGATCTAATGGTTCCATTACCGCGCTACTCGACTGTAAACGGCATTCCCATTACTGAATTACTGCCCGAAGACACGATCGCTCGATTAATCGATCGCACTCGCAACGGCGGCGCAGAAATTGTCGAACTGATGCAGACCGGAAGCGCTTTTTATGCGCCTGCATCGTCGGCTTGTGCGATGGTAGAAGCAATTTTGTACAGCAAGTCTCGACTGTTACCGATCGCAGCTTACCTACAAGGCGAATACGGGCTGAATGATGTCTTTATCGGTGTGCCTTGTCGATTGAATTGTCAGGGCATCACAACCATTTTGGAACTCAACTTAACCGATGCAGAACGGGAAGCGCTCCACACTTCAGCGACATCGGTACGGCAAAATGTCGATCGTGCAAATCAGCTTTTAGCGGCTACAGTATAGGCAAATCTAAAACTCCCCCGTAGAAAGAGACCATTCGCCTGAAAAGCAGGCAGACTATGTTTTAGAGAGTTTTGTATCTGTGTTGCCGTAGGAAATGACCATGAATCGACGCTGGCTCGGTGGCTTAGTGGGTCTGATTTGTCTTGCAACCGTTGGATATACTGTATCGATCGTCGCCGCAACTCCTGAAGAAATGATCCGCCGTCCCTTTGCCTGCCCCGGACAATCGGACATCGAAGCAAAAGATTTCCAGGTTCTCACGGTGCGGAAATGGGCACAAGGAATGGTTGCACTGTATCGCGGCAACTGCAAGAGCGACTCTAAAGATTCAACTCGTCAATCAATGCTGAGCTACCGAGTCGTGAAGGGCAACGGCATGGAATGGAATCTTCTCAGTACAGGCAGCTATTTTAGCAAGCCGTCCGAAGCCGATGACGCTTCTAAGAGACTAATTGAATACGGTGTCGGTCGCACCACCACCAAAAGCAAAGAGCGACACACGGTTTTCTATGGCGAGTTATTGTCGCCGACGGTTGCAGCGGTCGAAGTTACCTTTAACAATGGAAAAGTTTTGCGCGATAGCGGCTTAGATGGCATGCTGCTGCTAGTCGCTCCAGGCGCAACTGGAATCTGTGACGTGAGAGCATTGGGCATGGATAACCAAATTTTGCAGCGTGACGAACTGATTCCAACCAACACAACTGCGGTGAATAACACTTGCCAACCGATTTCTGCACAACTGTAACGATCGAGTTAAACAGATTAAATTTTCTTCGCAATTAGGTTGGGATTGATAAGCAGAATGATTGTAAAGTCGCACCGTTTCGATCAAAAATGGGTCGCCCTCGATCAAGAGCAACCCATTCAAAGCATCAATAAAAAGATGCGGAACCCGGGACTTGAACCCGGAAGTCCTTGCGAACACTAGAACCTGAATCTAGCGCGTCTACCAATTCCGCCAGTCCCG
>CAXTDB010000322.1:2383-5874 GCA_964242045.1 uncultured Leptolyngbya sp.
ATAGCGCGCCGTTTAGGCATTGCAATCTCCGATTATTGCGTAAGTAGCGCGAAATGTCAATCTTTCACAGATTGAACCTTGGGGCATCGATCGCCGAAATTCCGCCGCCCTAAATCTGCTGTTGACTGGAACGCTGGACAATTGCCTACTTTCCGGTAGAATCTAAACCAAATTTGAAGTAATTGTAAACATGCCGACTCAGGAGGACAAACCTATTACTCTCGCGCCCAGCTTGTCTAATTCCCACTCTTCACCCGAAGAAAGCCATTCTGTCCTTCACATCTGGGGTAAGCAACCCCTGAGCGGGCATGTCACTATTAGCGGAGCTAAAAATTCCGCGCTCGTACTCATGGCGGGATCAATTTTATGCTCAGGGACTTGTCGATTACGCAACGTTCCTTCGCTGCTCGATATCACCCGCATCGCTGAGATTTTGACTGCATTAGGCGTGAAAGTTTCTCACAGCCAAGGCATTCTCGATCTCGATGCGTCTGAAATTACGCAGTCGAAAGCGCCTTATGATTTGGTGAGCCAGTTACGAGCTAGCTTTTTTGTCGCAGGTCCGCTACTGGCGCGACTAGGAGTGGCACAGGTTCCTTTACCCGGCGGATGTTCGATCGGCGATCGACCCGTCGATTTGCACGTCAAAGGATTGCAAGCGCTCGGAGCCGAAGTGATCATCGAACACGGTGTCGTCAAGGCGCACATTCGCGGCAATCGAAAGCGATTGACCGGAGCGCGAATCTACCTTGATTCTCCCAGCGTGGGCGCGACTGAGAACATTATGATGGCGGCAACCCTAGCCGAAGGGGAAACGATCATCGAGAACGCGGCTCAAGAACCCGAAGTCGTGGATTTAGCGAATTTCTGTCGAGCGATGGGCGCACAGATTCGTGGCGCAGGAACTAACCGAATTGTGATCAATGGGGTTTCTGAACTGCACGAAACTGATTATTCTGTGGTTCCCGATCGCATCGAAGCCGGAACCTTTCTGATTGCGGGTGCGATTACGCGATCGGAAATTAGCTTGTCTCCAGTCGTGCCGGATCATTTAAGCGCCGCGATCGCGAAACTGAGCGAAATTGGCGTTCGAGTCGTGATCGACGCGCCCGATCGAATTCGGATTCTTCCAGCGAGTTCATTTCGAGGCACAGACATCGAAACTCTACCGTTTCCAGGTTTTCCAACCGATTTACAAGCGCCGTTTATGTCGTTGCTGACTCTCGCAGAAGGCGACAGCGTGATTAGTGAAACCATGTTTGAAAATCGGCTTCAGCACGTGGCAGAACTGAATCGAATGGGGGCAGACATTCGCTTAAAGGGCAATATCGCGATCGTTCGGGGTGTGCCTCAATTGTCGGGTGCGCCTGTGCAAGGAACCGATTTACGCGCGTCTGCGGCGTTGGTGATTGCAGGTTTAGCAGCAGATGGCATGACCACAGTGCGGGGGTTGAATCATCTCGATCGTGGCTACGACAATATTGAAGCGAAACTGCGCGGCTTAGGTGCAAAGATTCAGCGTGTGCAGGAAGCTTCGATTCCATTGGTTCCGATTGAATCGAAGGCGATTGGATAACTTCAGCGAATTCTAATTCTACCTGGCGGTTAAAATCGCCAGGTTTATTCGATTCGGCGATCGCTAATCTTCTTCGATTCGGTAGCCGAATTCAGCAAGTCTTACCCGCGATTGTCGCCATTTCGGAAGCACTTTCACAAACAACTCTAGATACACTTGACCCTCGATCAGCTTTTGAATTTGTTCGCGGGCAGCGGTTCCGATCGCTTTAATCATGCCGCCCCCTTTCCCTAAAAGAATCGCTTTTTGCGACGGTCGCTCGACGTTGATTGCAGCGAATACTCGTGTCAGTTTCGCTTCTTCAACAACTTTCTCGATCTCGATCGCAACCGAATGCGGCACTTCTTCGCGAGTCAGCAATAGAATCTGTTCTCGAATCAGTTCGCCCATAATAAAGCGCTCTGGCTGATCGGTGACTAAATCCGGCGGGTAGTAATACGGTCCCGGTTCTAGCTGTTCAATGATCGAAGTTTGCAGCGCTTTCATTCCTTCACCTTGAAGGGCAGAAAATTTTGCGATCGTCCATTCTCGCTCTGCTGCTAATGCTCGATAGCGATCGTCGAACTGCGCTTCAGACTGTTGATCCGCTTTGTTTAATCCTAAAATCACAGGCGTTTCGGTCTGATTTAATAACTCGGCAATATAGCGATCGCCTCCGCCTAATTCCACCGAACAATCGACGACAAACAGCACGACATCGACAGCATTAATCGAACTTTGAGCATTTTTAACCAAGACTTGTCCGAGTTGATGATGCGGCTTGTGAATTCCCGGAGTATCGACAAAAATAATCTGGGCTTCAGGAGTCGTAAGAATACCGCGTAATCGATTGCGCGTGGTTTGGGCGACTGGGGACGTGATTGCAATCTTTTGACCCACGAGGAAATTCATGATCGTAGACTTGCCGACATTGGGACGACCAATAATACCGACAAAGCCCGATCGATAATTTTCTGGAGCCGTGGGAATCGTGAAAATGTCTGTTTGTTCTGACATTTATAAATCTATTCTGTAATCTTGAATACTGTTTCTTCAATCGTACTAAACTCACACAGTTTACTCAGTGTAGGGGATTATGGGCGAAGTCAAACGGATTGGAATTTTAACGAGCGGCGGTGATTGTGCGGGTCTGAATGCAGTGATTCGAGCGGTCGTGTTTCGAGCAAGCACATACGATTGGAAAGTATTTGGAATTGCGCGCGCGACCAATGGTTTAATGGCGCGACCGCCCGAATTTACAGCGCTTGATATCGAGAAAGTCGATCGCATTCTCACCCACGGCGGCACGCTGCTTGGCACCACAAATAAAGGCAATCCGTTCGCGTTTCCGATGCCCGATGGACAAATTCTCGATCGATCTTATGAAATCATCGAAGGCTATCACCTGTTAGAACTCGATGCGATCATCGGAATCGGCGGTGATGGCAGCATGGCGATTCTTCGCAAACTCGCGCAACAAGGCGGAATGAATCTCGTCACGATTCCGAAAACGATCGATAACGATGTCGATATTACAGAGCGATCGATTGGATTTGATACTGCCGTCAACATTGCAACTGAAGCACTCGATCGATTGCATTTCACCGCAGCAAGTCATTCGCGGGTGATGATTCTCGAAGTGATGGGACGCGATGCGGGACACATTGCAATCAGCGCGGGAATTGCAGGCGGGGCAGATGTGATTCTAATTCCCGAAATTCCCTACACGATTAGCAATCTTTGTCGCAAGCTTGCAGAACGCCAAGCGCAAGGAAAAAACTATTCGCTGATTATTGTTTCAGAAGCGGTCAAAACAGAAACAGGAGACGCGATTAACTGTACTCATGCGTTTGGGGAAATGCGGTACGGCGGGGTCGGGCAGTATCTCGCAGACACGATTCATGCTTGCAACGGGGCAGAAACGCGCGTGACGGTG
>CAXTDB010000323.1:0-5868 GCA_964242045.1 uncultured Leptolyngbya sp.
TCCGCTTCGGCGTTTCCTTAGTGGGTTGAAGCAGTAAGATTGCACCGTCTTCACCCCAAAGGTCAGCAAACGATTTGGGTTTCATCTGCCGAATGCCTTGCTCTGGAATCGAGATAATCAATTCTTTCTCGGTGGCTTTGTAGAGGATGGCAAAGCTATCTTGCCATCCCACGAGAATTGGCGTTTGCACACGATGAATGGCGGTTGCTGGAATGGTGGCAAGCTGCACGGTTAAGCCCATTAGCTCTGCGATCGCACCGCAAAATTGCAGTGATACGGTGTCGGTACGTTGAAGCTGTTGTACTAAGGCACGTCTGAGGACATCTCGACGAAACGGCAGTCCCCACATCTGACTCAGCATTTGAAAACAAGCCAGCGCTCCATCGACGGGTCCTCGTCCTGAAACGTGTGGATATTTAATTTTGCGCTTTGGCGTTTCTTCAAGTTCTGGAGGGCGATCAGGTGCGTAGGGAATCTCAGCAGCATCGAGATGGGAGTTAGAGGATTCGATTTTGGGTTCGGGTGGAAAAAAGAGAGATCGCGCAAGTCCGATGATTCGAGCGGTATCGCTCGTAACTTGAATCCATTCGCCTTCGATCCGGTTTGTAACCTCGAAATTGGTGGTTCCTCCACTCAGGAGCCAGAGAAATTGCTGATCGAGCGTATCCGTCGGATGTTTGCCTTGAGGCAGGTGAAGCGAGATCGCATGACCAAGGGATCGTTGAATGAGTGCAGTTAAGTCAGCTTCTCCAACGGCGCTACGTTGGAGTTCTGCGCTAATCAAGTCGTACAGTTCACTCGGACTTGGCTGCGTGTAAAACACTTCTGCGAAACTGGGATGCTGCTGCAATAAACTGCGAAAGTCTTGAGCGCTCAGAATGAGTCCGATCGCTTCGGTTGAGGCAATCACGGTTTCGCAAGGAATTCCCCGAATCAGACTGTTCCAGCCGAGAATCGCGCCTGGATTCAGGCGCTCTAAGGTATCAGGAAGCGGTGAGAACGCAGAATACCCGACTCGTCGTGCTGCACCAGAGTAAAGGATGACGATTTGAGCGGGCAAGGTTTCACGTAGGACGATCGCTTGCCCCATGCGATAACGCAATTGCTGAAGTTTTGGGGCAAGTTGAGCGATCGTGGCAGCATCTAAACGATCAAACGGGGGCGTGTGCGCGAGAAAGGTCGGGATGGGGGTAATCGTGAACGTCATGTGAAGTTAGGCGGTGAGGGCGAGGACTGGCTTTTGTGTTTGAGACAGGGTTTCGGTGATCCAGGCTTCAAATAGTTCGTCAAGCAGTTTCTGGCGCATCGCTGCGTCGAGCTTGGCAGGCACGATCGCGTCGAGCCGCAGGAGCACAAACCAGTCGCCCATACGAGTTGGCGGCAGAATCTGTCCAGGCTGGCCGTGTCGCAGTCTTTCTGCCAGCGCTGGATGTGGTTGGCTCATCGGAACGGGACCAATTACTCCACCAGTTTCGGCTTCGGGTCCTTCAGAATATTGACGGGCAAGTTCGGCAAAGGTCTGCTCTCCAGCTTTGATGCGGAAATAGAGTTCTTGGGCGATTTCAGGAGTCTGCGTTCGTAAGAGTGAGTAGGTTACTTGATCGTAATGCGGTTTCTGCGTCAGGAAGTAAGACTCCAAACGCTTGCCCCAAGTTTGCATCTTGAATTTCTGAATGCGCGACGGACGAACGACAATCTGCTCTAGTTGAGCGGGAGAAAGCCCTTGCTGTTGTGCCCACGCTTGACGGTCGGACTCTGAGTGGATTTGATGCTGTTCGGCAAACTGTGCTTCGGCGTGCGATCGTTCTTCTTCAGTTAGAGTGATAGCCGCAATCGCGTTGTCAATCGTCAATTCGCGCAGTAATTGCGGTAGGAGTTGATATTGCGCGAGGAGGGGAACGAGTTCGATCGAATCGATTATGCGATCGCCGAGTTGAAGAACAGGAGCCATAAGAATGCCAGAGTGAGCCGAGACGAAACTTGAGATTGCCTTTTAGTCTTCCCATAGCCCAGCAAGATGTGCATCAGTAGAATCTTGGACTTCGTGCTTCGAGTATGACAGATCAGGGTAATTTAGAGTCAACTGAGACCACTCCAGGCAAAATCTTCTAACTCAAAACAGCGAATGAACGCCTCCGCCTCATTAATTATTAGCGTCTACAACCGCCAATCTTTCTTACCGACCGCAATCGAGAGCGTGTTGGCGCAAACTCACCCGGATTTTGAACTCTTGATTTGGGATGATGGTTCAACCGATGATTCCGTCGCGATCGCACAGCGTTACGCCGAGCAAGACGATCGCATTCGAGTCGTTGCTGCACCTCATCAAGGATTTGCACCCGCGCTGAAATCAGCAATTCTGCAATCGACGGGACGGTATCTCGGTTGGGTCGATAGCGATGACGCACTCGCTCCGACTGCTTTAGCGGAAACGATCGCGCTACTCGATGCTCATCCAACGGTCGGAATGGTGTATACCGACTATGAAGTGATCAACGAGAGTGGGAAAGTATTGGGCTTAGGAAGTCGCTGTCAGACCCCTTACTCGAAGGATCGGTTGCTGGTTGAGTTCATGACCTTTCATTTCAGATTACTGCGGCGATCCGTGTACGACCAGATCGGTGGGTTGGATTCGAGCTATGAGCGGGCGGAAGATTATGATTTATGTCTCCGTTTGTCTGAGGTGACTGATGTGCTGCATCTCGCCCGATCGCTGTATTACCATCGTCGCCATGCGGAGAATATGACGAACGATCAGCTAGAACAAATTCGCTGGGCTTATCAGGCGAGTACCCAAGCGCTTCGACGCAGAGGGCTAGATGCAGATTACAAGATTGATTTACGGAGCCAGTTTGCGTTAATGCGAAAATAAATGCTATGGGGACTCATCGGCAATCTCTAACCATCCCTGTTGGCAAAATCGCTCTAATACTTGGAACACGGCGAAGCGGTGTTCTCCAAACACAGGCGCATATAGCGGAAGTGCTTGACTAAGCATCCTTAAATCACTGCTTTCTGTCGCATGGGCAAAAGAAGGTGTTTGTGAGGCAGGCGTATTCGCGGATGAAGTTTCAGCGGAGCTAATTGAGAGTCCAACCGCTTGAGCTAGTATTTGTGACGTTTCAGCAAAATCAGCAGCAGGATTGCGGACGACGATCGCGTGCCAGAGTCGTCGCACAATCTGTCTTGCATGATCTTCGAGTGTGCAGGGAGCAGTCGATTTGAGCAGTGCACCCAGAATCATACCTTCTGAATAGCTGACTTGTTGTGTCGCCTGCGTTTCGGAATGATGCAGCAAAAATGTAGTTGGGGAGTGGAATGCGACCGTAAAGGGTGCAGGTCGCCAACGATTCCAGTTCTGATTCAGTAATAAAATGTGCTCTGAAGAAAGAGAATTTGGGTGGTTCGCAGCAGAGTTCTGAAGACGTTGAAAGATGGCGCTGAGCGTATGAACTCGATCTGGATAGGAAGTCGATCGAGTTATCTGATTTGTGTCCCAGCAATGATAGGAAACGTGCGTCTGAGGAACGTAGAGAAAGCGAGCATCGAGTAAAGCAGCTTGGCTGAAATACTCGCGATCCATCGTCACGCGAGTCTGAGGATGCCATGCTGTAAGATCATGTAGTTTTTGAGCAATCCCGCGACGCAGAAGGTAGCTGTGCGGAGGATGCCAATTGTCAATCAGGGCTTGCCGCCGAAAATCTTGATATTGACTCGTTGTAAAGACAAGATCAATCAAGGAATCGTTATCTGTGTGGAAACGCCAGTGCCAATCGCTATACGCGATGTCGATCGTTGGATTGCGTTCCAGTGCTTCAACTTGTTGCTCAATTTTGTCTAGAGCGAGTTCGTCATCTGAATCCAGCCACTGAATGTAGTCGCCTCGTGCATTTTGAAATCCAAAGTTTCGAGCGCGGTTCGCTCCGGGTTCTTCGCAATCCAAAAGACGGATGGTTTGATCTGATTGATTGATCCATTGCTTAATGCGATCACGAGTTTCATCGGTAGAACAATTGTTAACCGCGATAATTTCGAGATTGGGATAAGTTTGCTGAACACAACTTGTTAAACAGGCATCAATTCGTGAGGCTGCGTTACGGCAGGGAATCACGATCGAAACAAGTGGCATTTGTAAATAAGCAGCAAACGTCATCCAAGTGTTGGAAAATAAGGCTGATAAATTCTACTTTCTACTCCTCCACATCCTCCCACAAAGATAGAACGTAATCTACTTTAACCTGCTCTCAGCAATTATAAATTCAAGATTGAAAGAGGCTTTTTTCGTTGCCAGTCTCGGTCTTTCTGACTCCATTCTCAATAAGCTAACGACGAATCAAGGTCTGTAGAGATTGAAAAGGGTGGAGAACTTTTGAATTTACAATTGCTGATCTGCTCCCGAAGATAAATACAATTTACAACTTGGAGAGGCAAGGTTTCCCAAAGCACATGTCCCCATCGTGAAATACCTCAATACACCACTCGTCCTTATTGCTATATATCCATGTGTCCCAGTCTTCCTCAAAGAATAGGTTAGAGTATTTCAGTACCACTGTCAAATCCAGTTCTAGTGGTGATTTTAGTGCATTTGTCCACAAGACAGTCACATCGCCATTCAACTCGTTTTCAAGAACAATCTTTTCAAAAGCTAATGGTAGTTCTGAAGAATCAGTTAATGCTGTACAGGAGCTATCTGGTACTTTATCCCAAGCTACGCGCCCCCAAGGAGCAATTGGAAAGTTATTCTCCAACCACTCAGAAGCACTCACAGCCTCTTGGTTGTTCGCTTCCAATAGCTTAAACTTCTCGTTGGATTTGATAAGATGTGCAACGATTAGCGGGGTTACAGGCTTTAAATTACTGCTCATAATTACTACTGCATCTGCCTCAAGAATTGCTCTACATCTGTCTCTGACCCAGGAAACTTCATGCGTGTTTAACTCCGGAAGCTCCCTTGCTACTGGGAATCGCTCTCCATCAAGAAGCAATTGTAACCATGCTAATCAATTTTTGCTTCATACATAGCAGTTAACTCGTTAAAGGTATCAGAAATCACTTTATCAACAATACCCAATTCTAGGATTTCTTCCACTATTATACCTCCAGGATTTGAGTACACAATTCGCGCTTCTGATTCACATTCAACCATGTAGATTTTCCAATGGTCAAAAATATCTAGAGGAAGGTCAATTTGAAAACGTGCCCAGCACTCTTCTTGTGCTACATCTTCATACTCCGGATTCCTACCATACAGAGTGTCTAAACGTCTGTACAGCTCTTCGGCAGGTAGCTTAAAGAGATTTAGGTCTTGACGATTTCCGTTGTCTCGAACAATCGACCTTAAGGTCATCAATACATCGCGCAAGGAGGTACCGAGAGCAAGATCTCCAACTTGAGTTCCTCCAATCCAGTAGCAGAACCTTCCAAGCAGCCAGGAACCATTATATTCTTGATCAAGCTCATACTGAGTAGCAAACATTAAGGGATTTCCTAGAACATGATTAGTCATCGACTTAGACTCCAAGTTGTTTACGCACAATGTTTGGGACTTTTTGAGAAGGAACGGTTCCGCTGAAGTGGACACCACCAGCATTATCTCCAAAAAACCGATATATATCTCCATTCTTGCCCACACCATACCAGGTTCCCATATCTCCTCGAACAGCATCTTTATAGACTTGTGCTGCGTCGGATGGTTCAGGCGTTTTGCGTGGATTGTAGAGTGGGCTTTTTAGGTTGTGTGCAGGATTCGGTCGGTAGGGAGGACGAATTCGTTGCTCAACAGCAGTTGGATGATATTGATCTCCCTCCAAGGCGGGGCTGGGGTTACACTCATTATGAACAAGGATTCTAAGGCTGGAGACGAAATAG
>CAXTDB010000324.1:0-5832 GCA_964242045.1 uncultured Leptolyngbya sp.
GCGCCGAAGTTCTTTCCCGAAGCGATTCGGCAGTTGGGTGATGCGGGAATGCTCAAAGATGCCCAAAAAACGCGGCTTGTGATCGAGAAACCGTTCGGGCGCGATTTGAGTTCGGCTCAAAACCTTAACCGCATTGTGAACAAGGTTTGTAAAGAAAATCAGGTTTACCGGATTGATCACTATTTAGGGAAAGAAACCGTTCAAAACTTATTAGTGTTTCGATTTGGTAACGCCATTTTTGAACCGTTGTGGAATCGTCAATTCATCGACCACGTGCAGATTACGGTTGCTGAGACGGTCGGCGTTGAAGATCGCGCAGGATATTACGAATCTTCTGGAGCATTGCGCGACATGGTGCAAAACCATTTAATGCAATTGTTCTGTTTGACTGCAATGGAACCGCCCAACTCACTCGATGCCGATAGCATTCGGACTGAAAAAGTGAAGGTGATTCAGGCAACTCGCCTTGCGGATGTCCAGCGTCTAGAAAATTCAGCCGTGCGCGGGCAGTATGGCGCAGGCTGGATGAAAGGAAAAGAGGTTCCAGGCTACCGACAAGAACCCGGAGTCGATCCAAACTCGCTCGTGCCGACTTACGTGGCGATGAAGTTCATGGTGGACAACTGGCGATGGCAAGGTGTTCCATTCTATCTACGAACTGGAAAGCGCTTGCCGAAAAAAGTCAGCGAAATCGCGATTCAGTTCCGTGATGTTCCATATCTGATCTTTCAGTCTGCGGCAAAACAAGCCAACGCAAACGTTCTCGTGATGCGGCTTCAGCCAAATGAAGGAATTGGAATGCGGTTTGAAGTCAAAATGCCGGGTGCAGATCTAAGAACTCGATCGGTAGAAATGGACTTCAGCTACGGATCTTCTTTTGGCGTAACTGGAGGAGAAGCATACGATCGCTTACTGCTTGACTGCATGATGGGTGATCAAACGCTATTCACCCGCTCCGACGAAGTTGAAGCCGCTTGGCGCGTGGTTACTCCTGCCCTTTCTGCTTGGGAAGCCCCGACCGATCCGAGCCTTATGCCACAATATGAAGCTGGAACCTGGGAACCTTCTGAAGCGGAACAACTGATCAATCGTGACGGTCGCCGTTGGCGAAGACTCTAGCGATTTTAGAGTTTGGATTGGTGTGTCGATTCAAACTCTAAAATCTTCCCTCTAAAATCTAAAATCCTACTCTCTTATGGCAACCAAATCCGCTCCGCTTGTTTCTCTCCAAGCTCCTAAAGATGTCTCACTCGACGAGATCGAACAGGAACTTAATCAAATCTGGCAATCCTACGGGGCTACAGACAGTGATGGTTCAGCGATCGTTGCGACTCGTGCGACGACCTTTACGCTGATTGTCTACGAGCCAGAAGAAACCCAGCGGCTTCTTGCGATGATGGGATTTTATACGGGTCCTGTGGACGGCATCGATGGGCCCAGAACCGAAGCTGCGATTCAAGCCGCTCAAGCTGCCTACAAATTACCGATCGATGGGAAGTCCAGCCCAGAACTTTTAACCAAGCTGCGCGAAGATTTAGCCAAGCGCAAAGGTGAACCCGTTGAAGGAGCTGATGCGCCCCGGTATGCCTCAGATGCAGCCGGAAGCGGAATTGCCGATGCGATTGCAAGTCAAAATCCTTGTCGAATTATTTCGCTGTTTCCGATCGCGGGTGAGGATGAGGGCGTTTCTGCCCAAGTTTCTGCTTACTGTCCGATTAATAAAGGCAGCCAAGCGGCGCTGGTATGTTGCGAATACATCACGCTGAAGGGAACAGAACCCGCGCTCGATCGAGTGAGTGAACTTACCTCTTCTCTACTGATTAGCGAACTTCCGAGAATCGTTTGGTGGAAAGGCACACCGAACCTTGAGCAAGACTTATTTCAGCGATTATCGAAGCTTTCTAATCAAGTCATTTTCGATTCCAGCCGCTTTACGGCAGATACCGAAGGCGATCTGCTGAAATTATCAACGCTGATCGAAGACGGTGTGCTAGTGACCGATTTGAACTGGCGACGATTAGCGGCTTGGCAAGAACTCGCAGCGGAAACGTTTGATGCGCCGGGACGACGCGAGGCGATTTGGGAAGTCGATCGAGTCGTGATCGACTATGAGAAAGGGAATCCAGCCCAGGGATTGATGTATCTCGGTTGGTTGGCAAGTCGTTTAGGTTGGGAACCGATTAAGCGCGAACACGAAGGCGATATTTACAATCTGCAACGGGTGTACTTCACGGCGGCAAACGGGCGCGAGATCGAAGCAGAACTCGCAGGAATTCCGACCGCAGAAATCGGAGAAGTCAAAGGCGATATGGTGAGCCTAAAGCTGACTTCGACGAATCCAGAAGCGGATTGCTGCACGGTTCTGTGTTCTGGAACGATGGGCTGTATGCGAATGGAAGCAGGCGGCGGCGCGCAGTCTTGCCAGATTAATCAAGTGACACCACTGAACGATCAAAAGGCGGAAACGCTCTTGAGTGAACAACTTCAGCGCGTTGGGCAAGATGTTCTGTACGAAGAAAGCATGGCAGTCACCGCAAAAATCATTAAGCTGTAGGTTGGCGTTTTGTCCGATGTGCGGCTTATGGCTTTTGTGATTGCAGGAGAACGAAGTGGAGCAGGCAAAACAACGGTAACGTTAGCGTTGTTAGCGGCTCTGAAGCGAAGAAATTTTCAGGTTCGATCGTTTAAGGTCGGGCCTGATTATATTGACCCGATGTTTCATCGCCACGTCACCGGGCAAGCTTGCTACAATCTCGATCCGGTGCTGACTTCAGAAGCATATGTGCAGCAGTGTTTCTCGGAACGGGCGGGAGATTGCGCGATCGTTGAAGGCGTAATGGGACTATTTGACGGAGCCGCTGGACGCAAAGATTTCGCCAGTACCGCGCACATTGCTCGATTGCTCGATTTGCCGATTCTGTTGGTTGTCGATTGCAGTCGATTATCAAATTCGGTTGCAGCGATCGTGCATGGATATCGATCGTTCGATCTCCGATTAAAATTTGCGGGCGTTGTTCTCAATCGAGTCGGCAGCGATCGACATTTAGAGTTACTTCGATCTGCGTTAGAACCGTTAGAAATTCCGATTTTAGGAGTTTTGCGGCGGCAAGACGCGATTGAAATTCCCGATCGACATTTAGGCTTAGTTCCGACCGATGAACTACCGGGACTGAATGAATTAATTGATCGACTCTCACAACTTGGCGAAACCTGTTTTGATTGGGCAACGCTAACACCAATCTTGCAGAATTCAGGTAGTAGAAGTCATCTAGAACCAAGCGAGAATTCTCATCTTGTCCGCATTGCGATCGCCCGTGATGCCGCTTTCAATTTCTATTACGAAGACAATTTAGAATTACTCAAACGATCCGGTGCAGATCTGATCGAATGGAGTCCCTTAAACGACAATTTCCCTGATAATATCGACGGTTTATATTTCGGCGGTGGCTTTCCCGAAATGTTTGCTGCAACGCTAAGCGAAAATCAAACGACACGCAAAGCAATTCAAACCGCAATTCGATCGGGAATGCCTACGTATGCAGAATGCGGTGGATTAATGTATCTAAGCGAGAATATCACTGATTTCTCTGGGGATACATTTCCAATGGTCGGAGCAATCCCAACGACAACGGTAATGCGATCGCGTTTAACACTCGGATATCGTCGCGGGGTTGCACTGCAAGACAGCCCGATCGTTGCTCGAAACACAATCGTACACGGACACGAATTTCATCGATCGACTTCTACGATCGCACCCGATCAACCGTTATTTCAGTTCACCGACAATCATTTCGACGGTTGGCGCTCGGCGAATTTACACGCTTCTTATCTGCATTTACACTGGGGCGCAACGCCAGAAATTCCCGAGCGCTTTGTTCAACACTGCGCCAAATTCAACCGCGATCGCTATCCTAAAAAGGAATCACAACTCAAAGACTAGACATGGCTGGATCGATCGACCAAATTTCTCAACGCCTCGCCGCCCTCGATCAAAAAATCGAAACCATGGGCGATGCCTTCACCCAAACGTATCGCGGCTATCTCAAACAGCTTGGGCAAACCGTGAGACAACAGATCATCCTGTCGTGCTACCGAATTTGCACCGAAAACTATCCCAAGCGGTTCTTGGCGCTTTCTCTGAGTCAGCGGCAACAACTCCAGGAGAACTTACAAACCCTAGCGCGCCAAACCGAAACCGATCTGAACAATCTGCTTTACCCGATCGCTGAAACCAAACTCGACCCCGAACCTGTCGAACTCCCCGACGAACTCGAAGCACTGCTGTCTGAAACCGAGCCAGATTTGCCCGACGAACCTAGCCTTACTCCGCTTGAAGCTTTAACGATTTGGCAAGAACAGCTAGAGCGATCGATCGCCAAAACGCTCAAATCCACCTCAAGCGCCGCGAATCGTTTCCTACAAGAAGCTGGAATCCTACCTAAACGCATTCCCCAAGCAATACTCGATGCCGCCGCAAAAGAAAGCAGCGATTCAGGCGAATCTAATTTGCTTAATGTTCTTGTCAGCGCCAGCGAGAAATCTTCGGATGCTGAAACGCCATCTGCGATTAGCGCTTTAATGCACGTCGTTGCCGTTAACTTGCGCCTGTCTGAAATTGAATTCAACGATCCGGCAGTTTCAACCTGGCGCGGCAAACTGCGCGAACTCAAGCAACAATTTCAAGCACTGGCGCGCGACTATCAGAAAAAACGACGCGAACAATCGATCGCCGAAGCCCAACTCGCTTGGAAATCTACCTGGACAAAGGACGAATCCTGACACTTTGGAGCTATGCCAAATCTTGCCGCCAAGCCTATCCTAGATAAAGGCAAACAAGGGGGAACGCAAGGTGGCGAACCAAACAATCAAATTAGCCGCGATCGGGGATATTCACGATCGATGGGAGGCTGAAGATGAAGCAGCACTGAAATCTCTTGGTGTTGATCTTGCATTGTTCGTCGGCGACTTTGGTAATGAATCGGTCAATATTGTCAAATTAATCGCCGATATTCAGATTCCCAAAGCGGCAATTCTGGGAAACCACGATGCGTGGTACAGTGCAACCGATTGGGGTAGAAGTAAATGTCCGTACGATCGCACGAAAGAAGATCGCGTACAGCAACAGTTAGATTTACTCGGTAAAGCGCATGTCGGTTACGGCAAGCTAGATTTTCCGAACTTAAATATCAGCGTCGTTGGAAGTCGTCCGTTTAGCTGGGGTGGCTCTAGTTGGAAAAACGATCGATTCTATCGAGAACGCTACGGAGTGCATAGTTTTGATGAATCGGTCGAGCGTATGATGAATGCAGTGGATCGAACCGAAACCGATACAATCATTTTCATTGGTCACAACGGCGCGAAAGGGCTAGGTGACAAGCCCGAAGATCCTTGCGGCAAAGATTGGCAACCGATCGGAGGCGATCACGGCGATCCAGATTTTGCAGAAGCGATCGTTGAAACTCGCGAACGTGGAAAATCGGTTCCGCTCGCAGTTTTTGGACACATGCACCACAGTTTGAGACACACAAAAACCGAATTACGTCGAGCGATTCACGTTGATGCTGCTGGAACGATTCATCTCAACGCTGCTAGAGTACCGAGAATCATCGAACAAAACGGCGATCGCTTACGAAATTTCTCGATCGTCACGCTAGAGAATGGCATCGTCACCGAAGCTTCTCTAATTTGGTTAAATCAAGATTTTGAAACCGTGATCGAAGAGCGTTTGTATCAGATGCAAAATGCTGCACCCGCGATCGCATAATCTCCGTTCTACGTTTTTGATTTAAAGTTCCTCAGAATGGAGGCTCTAGGGAACCTCTTTCTGCCTAA
>CAXTDB010000325.1:0-5825 GCA_964242045.1 uncultured Leptolyngbya sp.
ATCCCTACTATCCGCCTGAATCTCGTCTGCGTGTCCTGCGAGATGTGGGACGCTCTCTCGTCTGGCTTGCAACTGGGCGGACGGGTTCGAGCTTGAAACAGCAATAACCAAAAGGACTTATGCCATCATTGAAACTTTTAGGGCTTCTGCTCCCGATTTGCTTTTTAGGCGCTTGTACTCAGCCTCCTGGCTTTGCTGATTCGCGCCTTCAACCTCAAGCAACACAAGTTGCAGCCCGATCTTTTCGCTGGAACGATCGACGAGCGATCGGCACGATTTTTCTCGGCAATAGTCCTGCTTACACCCCCAACAATCCGAGGAAATGGCTGAACTCGCAAGATTTGAATGTCTCAACTCCAGCAGGAAAGGCAGAATTCCGAAAACGCATGCTCAAGCTGGCTGACGATTCGATTCATCAGATGCAGCAGATGAACGCTCAAGGCGTGATTGTCTTTGATATCGAGGGGATTGAAGCGGAAGATGGAGCCTATACCTGGGTAGGCGATCCACGGTTGTTAAAAGAACGCGCGCCTGAGATGGATGAAATCGCAGACGAATTTTTTCAGAAATTCAAAAGTGCAGGATTGCGGGTTGGTGTGACGATTCGATCGCAGTTTATGTATCCCTACAAAACGCCGCTACCTCTGCGCTGGTGGGAAAAAGATAAAAATCTCGCTCACTATTGGTCTTACCAAACGCAAGAAGATGCGATTAAAGGAATTAGCGAGAAAATTGCTTATGCGAGAAAACGCTGGGGAGCTACGCTCTTCTACATCGACTCTAACGATGAAAAATGGACAGATGTGATTGCGAAAGTTCAGCAGCAGTTTCCGGATACCTTGATTATTCCAGAGCATACCAATAATAATCCTGCATATCTTGATTTCTCTGCCCCGTTAGAGCGAGTCGATGCCTGGAAATACGAGTTAGACAAGGCGCAACGAAAGGAACGACCTGACGGCTTTAAAGCCATTCTGATTCGAGATCCGAAGGGCTTTGAGCAGAAATATAAAATTTCTCTCTACGACTATCTACTTCCCAAAGTGCAGGTAGGAGATGTGCTGATGATTAATGTTTGGTATCCAGAGTCTTATCAAGAAGTCGTGCGGAAACTCTACCGTGATGTGTACGGCGATCGTTGCTGCACCTGGTCTGCAAATAATCGCCAATCGTAACTTTTATACTCAACTCTAACTATCGTGACCTTGATTCATCTCGACCAATACACAATCGGGGAATACACCCCAGGCGCGCCCGTTTGGAAACAGCTTCTCTGGTTCTTTCTCGGTGATCCGATTGTTAAAAGCCGTTTCCTTCCAATTTCCAGCCTCAAGGTCTGGATACTTCGATTGTTTGGAGCTTCGATCGGGCAAGGAGTCCGAATTAAACCGGGAGTCCGAGTGAAGTTTCCGTGGCGATTGACGATCGGGAATCACTGTTGGATTGGTGAAAATGCTTGGTTTGATAACCTTGCTCCAATTGTGCTTGGCGATCATATCTGTGTCTCTCAATCCGTGTATTTCTGCACTGGAAATCATGATTGGACTGCACCTTTATTTGATTTGCGGGTAGCTTCGATCGTCGTTGGATCGGGAAGTTGGTTAGCGGCGCGATCGTCGATCGCGCCCGGTGTCGAAATCGGCGAAGGTGCAGTTCTTAGTTTAGGCAGTGTTGCGGTGCGATCGCTGTCTCCCTGGACAATCTACGCCGGAAATCCAGCCGTTGCAATCAAACCGCGTGTGATCAAGAATCAAAGCTTTTCTTCTACTGAACTGTTAAACGCATGAAAGTTTCTATCATTACGGTTACCTACAACGCAGGCGCAACGATTCGAGACACGATCGAATCGGTTCTCGCTCAAGACTATCCTGATATCGAACACATCATCATTGATGCGGCATCGAAAGATAATACGACTGAGATTGTTCGATCATATGGCGATCGCATTGCTCAATTTATTTCCGAACCCGATCGCGGCATGTATGACGGCATGAATAAAGGAATCAAGTTAGCAACAGGCGATGTGGTTGCAATTCTGAATGCTGATGATTTCTATGTCGATTCGCAAGTGATTTCAACGATCGTCGATCAGTTCGAGCAGCATCAAGTCGATGCGGTGTTCGGAGACTTAGTGTATGTCAAGCACGACAATCCAGAAAAAGTAGTGCGGTATTACAGCTCAGCAAGCTTTCATCCTGGAAAATTTGCTTATGGTTGGATGCCTGCTCATCCGACTTTTGTAGTGAAGCGGTGGGCATTCGATCGCTATGGTTTTTTCAAGACCGACTATAAGATCGCGGCAGACTACGAACTATTGATTCGCTTTTTAGCGATTCATCAAATGAGCTATCACTACATTCCTCAAGTTCTCGTCAAGATGCGAACCGGAGGAGCAAGTACCGCGAACTTATCGAGCAATTGGATTCTGAACCGTGAGATTGTTCGTGGATGCTTAGAAAATGGCATTCAAACCAATATGACTAAGGTTCTTTCTAAGTACTTTGTTAAAGTTTTTCAACTCGTCGCACGTCCCGCATGAACTTCCTTATTACGGGTGCAACTGGCTTTGTCGGTTCAGCACTCTGTCAGCTTTTAGAACGCTCTGAACATACGGTTTATGGTGTAGTTCGCTCATCTGATGCAACGTTACCCGCATCAGTTAAACCGATTTTAGTGTCATCGATCGCAGATCTCACCGATCATCCGATTCTGTCCCAGATCGATGTGGTGATTCATCTTGCCGCACGAGTTCACCAGATGAAAGAAACGGCTACTGATCCGCTGGGTGAATTTCGGGCGGTGAATACGGAAGCGACCAAAGATTTAGCGATTTCCGCTCGTGCTGCGGGGGTAAAGCGATTTGTTTACCTCAGTTCAATCAAAGTTAACGGAGATGGGCAGTCAGAAGCTTATACCGAACTAAGTCAACCGCAGCCGAATGATCCTTACGGCATCAGTAAGTGGGAAGCAGAATGCGAATTGCAGGACATTGCCGCCCAAACAGGCTTAGAAGTCGTGATTTTACGTCCGCCGCTCGTTTATGGTGCGGGAGTCCGAGCCAACTTTCTCAGCTTGATCAAACTGGTGCAAAAAGGCATTCCTTTACCGTTGGGCGCAGTGCAAAATCAGCGCAGCTTGGTGTATGTAGGAAACTTAGTCGATGCGATCGCAACCTGCGCCACGCATCCCAATGCTGCTGGTCAGACATTTCTCATCAGTGACAACACGGATGTTTCAACTGCTGAACTCGTGCGAAATCTCGCGAAATCCCTGAACAAACCTGTCCGGTTACTGCCAATTTCTCCCGTATTACTAACTATCCTCGCCCAGATCTTGGGTAAAACGGCAACGGTCGATCGCTTGTTTGGTTCACTGACGATCGATAGTTCAAAGATTCGCCAATCTCTCAATTGGCAACCTCCGTTTAGCCTTCAGCAAGGTCTGGATCACACTGCGAGATGGTTCCAAGAAACTCATTGACTTGTTGAAGTAACCGTAGTTTTGGAGGGTGCAGTCTCGACGGCTTTTGGCGAAAGTTTGGATTTCTTCACCTATGGATATCTCCCTCGGTCTTTTACTTGCGAGCGGCTGCCTGAGTTTTTTGCTGGTTGCCTCGATCAAGCAGTATCTTAGTGGCTTTTTATTGGACATTCCGAACGATCGAAGTTCTCACACTCAGCCAACTCCCCGTGGGGGGGGTCTTGGATTCGTCATTGCATTTGCGCTGACTAGCATGGCGATTGCGCTATACGATTGGCAATCTGTAGGGCGTGATGTGGTGACGATTTGGGCAGCATTAATTCCGCTCGTGATTGTGGGTGTGTTTGACGATCGTGGTGATGTTCCTGCTCGAATTCGCTATCTGGTGCAACTGAGCGCAGCGGGAATTGCGATCGTGGCATTCGGCGCGTTTCCGCAACCTTGGCTTGCTCCGTTCGGAACAGTTGGAATGGCGATCGCGATTGTTTTAACCGTGATTGGCATGACCGCGCTGATCAATTTCTACAATTTCATGGATGGACTCGATGGCTTAGTTGCGGGTGTCTCTGTGGTGCAGTTGACGTACTTAGCGATCGAGATCAATCAGCCGATTCTTTTGCTATTGGTGGTCGCACTGCTGGGATTTTTGTGGTGGAATTGGTCGCCCGCAAAGATCTTTATGGGTGATGTTGGGAGTACAGTACTCGGTGCAACGATTGCGATCGCACTGTTGCATCAATCCGATGATCCGGTTCGCGCTTGGTCATCGTTGGCGATTACTTTGCCTTTAATCGCAGATGCGATCTACACGCTGATTCGCCGTTTGATTCGCAAAGAAAACATCTTTAAGCCGCATCGGACGCATCTTTATCAGCGACTTCAGCAATCGGGATGGAATCATGCTCAAGTGGCAGCGGCTTATATTTTGGTGACGATCGGGATTGCGCTGAATCTGCATTTCTTTCAGGCAATGGGAGCAATTCTAAGCCTCGTGGAAGTGATGTGTGCGATCGCATTAGGCGAACGTTATCTCAGCCATCAGCAAGGCGTGAGAATGCGGACGATGATTTATTCCTCGGTACGGAATCTGATTACCGGACTGCGAGCAGGTTAAAGTGTACGTATCGCACTGAATACGGAGAAGCCGAAGCGCGAATCGAAAGCCGTTTCTCCGTGTTCGCTCCAAATTCTTTAACGGAAATTTAATTCACCTACGGAATCATACTGACATCGATCGAGTTCTTCTGTAAGATGTACTGTATCTAAAATGAGTTCTCTAAGAATAGCAACTTGTTTTAGAACTCAGGGCGTTGATCTACTAGGAGAGTTGTGGCACTTCATACGATGAAGGTCGCACCGCTAAACTATACATCTTAAATCAGTACAGCTTACCGGGGTAGTCGATGAACAGTGTTTTGGTAATCGAAGACGATCCAGATATTTTAGAAAATATTGAAGAAATTCTAGAGCTACAAAGCTATCAAACTCTCACAACCAGCAGCAGTCTTGCAGGATTGCAGTTAGCAAAACAAAAGCTTCCAAGCTTGGTGATTTGCGATGTCGTCATGCCTGATTTAGACGGATATGCAGTCTTGAGTGAACTGCGCCAACAAGCTGAAACGGCAAGAATTCCGTTTATTTTTCTTACAGGACGAGCAGATCGCGCTGATATTCGACTGGGCATGGAATTAGGCGCAGATGACTATCTCACCAAGCCGTTTACGCAAGCAGAACTGCTCGGCGCGGTGCAAAGCTGCTTGAACCGATACGATCGCTTATCCCGGCAGTACGAAGCTCAGGTTCAAGAAGCCCAAACGATCGAGAAGCAACTGCAAGTCACTCAAGAACTCGCTGAGATGAATAGCGTCTTGCTACAAAAGCTTTCTCAAGGACTGCGGCATCCGGTCTCGAACATTACGATCGCGACTTACATGCTAAAGCAGAACTTGCCTGACAAAGACTTCAATCGCTACGTTGCAATTTTAGAAGAAGAATGCGCCCGCAGTACTTCGCTGTTAAATGAGATTTCTAGCCTGCAAGAATACCTTAATCCTTCTAAAATTAATTTGCTGCGAGGCAAGCTGAAAGTTCGCCTTTCCCTTTGACGTTCTCTCTAAACCGTTCACGCCCGAAATTGGTTGTTGAGCCGAGGTATTGATTTAGAATTTTAATGAGTTCTAAATCAATGCAAGCGGAATCAATGCGATCGTAGTCATTGGTTAAACTTGAACACGGCACCGTCATTAAACTCCAACTCTTTTAGGGACTGTCGAAAGTCGCATAAAAAACAACCAGATTTCCAGCTTGAGCTAGGTTTTTTCTTCGAGCAAACTCATTATGTTCAA
>CAXTDB010000326.1:0-5787 GCA_964242045.1 uncultured Leptolyngbya sp.
GCCAGTCGTCGAGGGCATCGAATATGCCTCGTTGCGCTGGCGCGCGACCTACTGCTATGGTCATCTTAAAAATCTCCAAATAAGTACAAAATTCAAAACCAAACTCTGAGGCTCAGATGAATTATGAGCAGCGTTTACTTTTCGTAACCTATGCTCTTGATTATAGGAAGAACTTTCTCAAAATTTCCAGTCCTTTTCTTAAGAAAGATTAGAAATGCTGAAATTCTTTCAAATTGATCTCCATCCGCCACAATAGGGAAGCAAGCCGTTTCTGCGGATATTTGCGATACTGAGAACTGGCAGTTTGTACGATCGACATTATGTTTATTTTGGAATTGACGCTGAAAGGCAACCCTCTAAGCCTTTCAATCCAGCGTAAATCGGCTGAAGAAGCGGAATCAACTTACCAGGAAATCTTGGGGGCGATGAAGTCGGGGAATAATCCGCTGTTGGAATTGACCTGCGATCGGCAGACAGACAAAAAGATTGCCGTGTTTGCAGATAACTTGGCGGCAGTGCAGATTTATGAGAAATCGAGTGCGAATGCGTCTGGCAGACCCGCAGGTTTCTCGTTTGCAACGGCTGAATAGGTTGATATGACTCTAGACGCGCCCATGCAGGAAAAAAATTCTGCCATTCAAGCGATCGACCTGAGTTTTGGCTGGTCGGAGGACAAGGCGATTTTGCAGTTTTGTACTCTAGAAGTGCCGAAGGGCGAATTTTGGATGCTGTTGGGCGCGAATGGAAGCGGGAAGTCTACGCTGCTGAGGCTTCTGGCAGGATTGCTACAACCGACTGGCGGAGAAATTCACATCTCGCCGCCAGTCGGTTTTGTGTTTCAAAATCCGGACCATCAGTTGGTCATGCCGACAGTGGGTGCGGATGTGGCATTTGGATTGGTGCAGGAAGAACTGGCGATTCCAGAGATTCGGCAGCGGGTGGAAGAGTCGCTGTCAGCTGTAAGTTTGGCGGCGTTTCAGCGTCGTCCGATTTATGCGCTGAGCGGGGGACAGAAACAGCGAGTTGCGATCGCGGGTGCGATCGCGCGTCATTGCGATGTCCTTTTATTAGATGAGCCGACGGCATTACTTGATCCGGATAGCCAATTGGAGTTAGTAGCTCAGGTTCAGACGTTGGTGAAAAAGCGGGGCATTACGGCGCTCTGGGTGACGCATCGATTGGAAGAATTGGAGTATTGTGACGGGGCGTTTTTGTTGGAAGAGGGGAAGGTTGTCGATCGGGGTGATCCCGAACGCCTGAAACAAAGATTGATGCAGGCGGAAGAAGTTGAGGATTGAGCGAATTTTAACTTGGGGAGGATGAAGAATGGCTTCTGTTAAAGTTGAGCTTTCCGACCAGCAATTTCAAGCGTTACAGGATTTGGCGCGAAAGCTTGGAATCGCTCCTGAAGAGTTGGTACGAATTAGCATTGGAGACTGGCTAAATCATCCGAGAAGCGATTTTTCTCAAGCTGCCGATTATGTGATGCACAAGAATTCTGAACTTTATGAGCGGCTTGCATGATTCGCTATTTGTCGCTGATTGAGATTCTCGATCTGCATCGTCGGATTATTGAGATATCCGGAGGCGCGATCGGCATTAGAGATTTAGGAATGCTGGAATCTGCGATCGCTCAACCTCATATGACATTTGGTGGAGAAGAACTTTATCCAAGTTTGCTTGATAAAGCAGCGGCTTTAGGATTTTCGCTGATCATGAATCATCCTTTTGTGGATGGGAATAAGCGAATTGGTCACGCGGCAATGGAAACGTTTTTAGTTCTGAATGGATTAGAAATTAGTGCATCAGTGGATGAACAAGAGCAAATTATTTTAGCGCTGGCATCGGGCGACTTGGAGAGAGAACAGTTTGTAGAGTGGCTAAAACAGCACGTAGTCGCGAGATAACGGTGCGGTTGGGCGGCGAATGACCAACTTAAACATTAGACAAAAAGACCTTGCACGTCCGCTCCAACCGAATTATGGGGAAACCGCGATCTAATGTTGCCGTACAAGCTATAAAAATTGTAATTCGGTGCACAAAATCGGCTCTTTTATCCTATTTCCACTTCTGTCTTTTAAGCAGAATCGGCTTACTACACAACCTTCTCTAAAATCTATAATTTCTGTTTCGATGCTTCTATCTTCTAAATAAACTTTATACCTTCTTACTAAATCAGAAGAAGGAAAAATTATCCTATAAATTCCTTTATTGTTTGGGTCTTCAATCACGCCTCCTAAATTTCTTGTTTTCCTGTAAAACTCGATTACTGCATCGCTGGGAGAAGCTTGGATTTCGTTGGGAGAAATTGAGATGGAGCGAGCACGATTCGCTGAAATGACGACAGAAGTAATCTGTCACACCGATCGACCGAAAAAAGTGCAATATTATAAAGTGTGAAGCAAATCAAACTTTACAAACTTGTCCTTTCAGCGTTGAGTGATGCCACGTTCTGCACCACAGGCACTTTTATTGGTGGACGGCTATAACATAGTCGGGGCTTGGCATGAGTTAAAACTGATTCGCGATCGAGACGGTTTGGAAGAATCCCGGCGGAAATTAGTCGAGACGCTGATCGGATTTAGCGCTTATCAGAATTTTGAAACGCATGTGGTGTTTGACGCGCAATATCGGGATTGTCCGACGAATCGCGAGGAAATTACCAAGCATTTATATGTGTGCTATACCGATTTTGGACAGACTGCCGATACGTATATCGAGAGAACTTGTGCGGATTTTCGGCATGACATTCGCAAGTTTAAGCAGCGGTTAATTGTGGCGACCAGCGATCGCGCTCAGCAATTAACCGTGGTGGGATACGGTGCGGAGTGGATGTCAGCGGAAAAGTTGGCGAATGAAATCGAGTTTGCGGCGCGGAAAGTTCAGAACAAATTGAAACCGAAGAAGAAATCAGCGGGACGACTCTTGATGCACTCGATCGACCCCGATGCTCAGAAGCGTTTAGAAGATTTGCGGTTTGGGAAAGACAAACCTGATTGAATTTCTGTCCTTCGACAAGCTTCGTTAACTTTTGACGATCGCTCCAAAGTCCGCTAACACTCTTGCATGATTTCGCAGCACGCCCAATAGATTCAAACGATTTTGCTTAATTTCAGGGTTAGAATCCATGACTAATACGCTGTCCTCGCCATCAAAGAAAGCGCTGACAGTGGGCGCAATTCGACTGAGCGCTTCAACGAGTTTTGTATAATCAGTGTGACCTTGCATCGTTTGATTTAGTTGCTGAAGGGCAGCGAAGAAGGCTTTCTCTGAGTTTTTCTCAAACAATTCAGGACGAATGACCGGAACGGGATCAAGCTGCTGCTTATCTAGTGTTCCCTGCACTGCTAGACGAGACGCACGATTAACGGTTTCATAAATGGCAGCAAGGCGTTGATCGGTGCGGATCGTTTGCAGAAATTCGGCTCGATCGCGTACATCCAGTAAATTCTGTAACGCGCGCGCTGTATAGTCTGGATCGTTTTCACCTAAAACCGCATTCACCAGATCGTAATCAACCGATCGCTCATCTTTCAGCAATGTTTCTACACGCTGTAAAAAGAAGTCTTTTAGCTGTTTGAGCAACTCTGGTACGGGAAGCTTCTGGACTTGAGCATGGTTTGCACTAAAGTTAGAAACAATCTGTTCTAGAAGCTGATTGAGATCGAGTTTTAGATTGGCTGCCCAAGTGATGTTAACGATCGCAGTTGCCGCTCGTCGCAAAGCAAAGGGATCAGACGAACCAGACGGAATCAGACCTAAGCCGAAGATACAGACCAGCGTATCTAAGCGATCGCTAATTCCTACAATCTGTCCTGCCAAAGTTTTCGGTAAATCATCACCCGCACCGCGCGGTAAGTAATGTTCATAAATTGCAGCGGCAACTGTTTCGGATTCACCACAGGCGATCGCGTATTTCTGCCCCATTACGCCTTGAAGCTCTGGAAATTCGCCGACCATTTGAGTCACGAGATCAGCTTTGCAGAGGAGTGCTGCTTGTTCGACTGAAGCACGATCGTTCACATTCAATTGAGTGCAGAGTTGAGCCGCGATCGCAATGATGCGATCGACTTTCGATCTTACTGATCCAAGATCCACTTGAAATGTCACGGTTTCGAGTTTAGGTAAGTACGCTTCGAGTGGAATTTTGCGATCGGCATCAAAGAAGAATTTTCCATCGGATAATCGCGCTCGAATCACTCGTTCATTTCCTGACGCAATGATGTCTGCTTTTTTTGGATCACCGTTGGATGTAGTGATGAAGTAGGGCAGTAAATCAGAACTATCTAGCTTGTGAACTGGAAAATACCGCTGATGGCTCTCCATTTCGGTTGTGATTACTTCTGCGGGAAGCTCTAGAAATTCTGCATCGAATTTGCCCACGACCGCAGAAGGATACTCCACTAGGTTTGTCACCTCCCGCAACAAACCTAGATCAATTATTGCAACACCATTGATTTGTTTTGCAGCAGTTTCGACTTGCTGTTTGATCACAGTTTGGCGATCGTCTGGGTTCACTTCGACAAATGCAGACTTTAACGCAGAGACATAAGATTCTGGATTGGAAATCGAAATCGAATCGGGATGCAGAACGCGATGACCCCAGGAAATACGATCGCTCTTATAGTTGATCGAATTGCTGGTGATTTCAATCGGTAAAACCACGTCATCGAGCAGTGTTACAAGCCAGCGAATCGGACGAGAAAACCGCAAATCACCATCGCCCCAACGCATAAAGCGTTTCCCTTCCAGTTGCGTGATCCATTGCGGAATCAGTTCCGTGAGGATTTCTGAAATTGCTCGACCTTTGATCGTCTTTTTTACGAAGACAAATTCGCCTTTCTCAGTTGGACGAATCTCAAAGGAGTCGATCGACACCCCTTGTTTTTGAGCAAATCCCTCTGCTGCTTTCGTCGGTTTGCCATCTTTGAAAGCCGCTTGTGTGGGCGGCCCTTTCACTTCTTCATTTTGATCGGGTTGCTGTGCGGGCAAGCCTTGAATGACGATCGCTAATCGTCTCGGCGTACCGTAAAACTGAATCGATTCGGATGCCAAATTTAGCTCTGCAAGCTGTTTAGGAATTCGCGATCGCCATTGTGACAAAGCTTCATCGACAAAGCTTGCAGGGAGTTCTTCGGTTCCAACTTCGAGTAAAAATGACGGCATAACAAGAGGCGATCGCGAGAATCAATTTTCTCAGTTTACCGTGAGACCGCAAGATTGCAGTAAGTGTCCGTTTGCCCAAAGCTTTTGAGTTCGAGCGAAACGCTCAACCCGCTCCGGTCAAGCGATCCATTTGGTCACAGTTACGCCTGACAGATTCACGGTGATTCTGATGCGTCATGCGCTGGCTCTGGGAACGGACGATCCGCGTTCCGCGTGACGCACCCGACGCAATCGTTCTGCAACTCGATGATCAAGGGCAGTTCAAATCGATCGGCTCGCTTAATCCGAATTGAACCCGATCACTCTTCGATATACTTGACCCATGGCGTTTTGGCTTGAGCATTATGAAAGTCGCGGTGACCGGAGCAACAGGATTTGTCGGATCACGATTAGTCGAACGATTGTTAACAGACGGAAATTCGGTGGTTGCTTTCACCCGCGATCGCGCTAGTGCCGAACGGAAATTTCCGCAATCTTCAAACCTAGAGATCGTCGCCTACACTCCGAAAGAAGCGGGAGATTGGCAAGGAAAAATTTCAGGTTGCGATGGAGTCGTGAATTTGGCAGGAGAACCGATCGCTGAAAATCGCTGGACTCCTGAATTGAAACAATCGCTGCTCG
>CAXTDB010000327.1:0-2232 GCA_964242045.1 uncultured Leptolyngbya sp.
CCAAACTGGTTAAAGGATTGAAACTCGCTAGAACAAAACTGTTACCGTCACGTTTAAACAGATGTTGGATGACCTGAACGCGATCTGGCGACGAGGAGTCCAGAATTAGATATCCCGCATACTCCATCTGCTGAAGCAATCGCAAAGCGTCTTCGCGCGTTTCGTTCGCATACAGCGCAAATTGATCGAGGTCAAACGTTTCTGAGTTCCACACCTCGCTCCAAGTGTGATAGAACTCCTCGGCAGTGATCCTGGGAGAATTGTCAGGCGCTCCCTGTAGTAAAGCTAACGCAATCTGGAGCCGCGATAAACGCTTGTTCTGCGGGGGATTGCATCCGAACACAGCAGTTACTCCTCATGTTCAAATTGAGCATTCCATTCAATCGCATCGACATTGATAAATCCCAGCGATCGCACCGATGCTAAAAGGTGCTCAGTGGGATCAAACGTTTCCCTGAGCAAAGGCTCAAGTTGAGGGTGATTCCAATCGACTAAACAGTAAAAGCAGTCTTCGATACCTTGATGCTCGACCCAAATCCAATCGGGAACCTGATCAGGAATGCGATCGCACACAAACTCACAGACCACATTGAGTCGCTCTATTTTTGCAGTGTCGTCTGGCGGCTGCAAATCGATTCCAGCCGTCACATTCATGTCGGTCATGATCTGAACCATAGGAATTACACGATCGAGAAGCTCATGTTCAGGTTTCTCTTCAATCGCCCCTCATAGGAAGAACGGACGATCACCCCACTGATCCGCATCGATCGTCTTCCATTTCTGCCGTTTTGCTTCTGCTTCGATATGGCTCAGACCAAGTGTGATCAATCCGATACTGCCATTCGCCTTTGCGTGTAACTTAACCTGTAGATCTTCAGTCACTGTGATTTCGCACAGCTTCTTCGCTAACAGCGAGGTATCTTGCAAGCAACACGGATTAAACTCAACCCATTGTGAAATGCGACGGGTAATCTTCTTCAGATGGGATAGCTCCCGTTCGATCCCATCCATGCCGATCAGCCAAATGGGAACACCAGTACAATCATGAATGTCACGCAACGCTTCGAGCATTCGGGGCATCACCAACAAGTAATCAGCCTCGTCGATAAACAGCGGTCGTCGATGCGTTTCCACGAGTTCGATTACTTTTTCCAACATCTTTGCACAGCTTCGCAGCGGAGTCATTTGCATTTCTTCGAGCAAAGCCGTCATCATCGAAGTCGGTGTCCAAAACGCATTGGCACGAACATAAACGCCGTTCACCAAGTTGATCAGCCAAATTGCGGCTGATGTTTTTCCGTATCCCGGTGCGCCATAGAGCAATCCCATCCCTGGAATACCCTCGCTGCGTTGCTCGGACATTTTGTAGGCACTAGAGAACTTCAAGGCATTCTGAACTTTGACAAACTCATTTTTCATCGGCTCCTCCAAATCACAATAAATTGAATACGATCGCTTAACTTTCTCCCTGATGCTTCAACCACACTTTGAACTGATGTTGTTCGTCTGGACTATCCGCTAGTCCGAGCAACACGCCTTCACCTGCTGGCAAGGATAGATAGTGAACGACTTGCTCAACGTCCCCGATCGAAGCAGTCGTTCCCGTTTTCCAAGCATCAAACTCCTGCACCAGCAATACGTCATGGTCGATCGTCACAATCGCAGGCAAAGATTGCTCATGTAACCAAGCAGAGAACTTACGTTCCTCCATTTCAGAAGCTGTAATTGCTGACAGAAATGCTGCACCTATTGAAGTTCCAAGCGCCTGGATCGCAGCTTCTCGCTCTTCAGGAACAATTGCAGAAATTGAGCAACCTTGCTGCCATTGTTCAAATAGATCCCCGATCGCGCAGTTGCTGACGATCGTTCGCTGCTGTTGGTTCATCTTCTGAGCTTCTTGGGCTTCGAGACGCATCAGTTCAGCCTCATAGTCTTCGGGTGAGAACGCAGGTTGACCGACCAAGTTTGGTGATTCTGCACTAATCGCTCTCAGCATCGACTGTAAAGCTGGATAGGAATGAAGTTGAGATTCGACTTGCGGCAGAAACTCTTTCACATCTCCCAGCACTGCGATCGGATCTTCAGCAATCCTTCGCATCAGTGCGGTTCCCTTCCGTCGTGTCCGATTGACATACTGTTGAATTGCTGCAAACGCCACTTTTGCTTGTCGAGCAATCTGAGCTAGATCAACGTTTTCTCCCTGTCGCCACACAGCTTTGGCGATGAAGTGTT
>CAXTDB010000327.1:2242-5737 GCA_964242045.1 uncultured Leptolyngbya sp.
CCAGTTTGGTAAACATGAATCCAACTCCGGTCGGGTGAAATGCAAACATACAACCGTTTGCCGATCCAGGTTGCAAGTTCTGGTGCAACGTACAATCGTCCACAAACTGAAATGCCTTGACGACCGACAACCCGTGTTCCATCTTTTCCGGGTGCTTCGAGCATGAGAAAATCCAACTCTCGTGAATTACCGACTTCGCGCTTTTTCCAGCCTTGATCGATCGCCCCTTGCAGCACTTCCAGCGGCGTTTTACCTTCGAGTCCAATTCCAGACCGCCCGTGGGGTCGCTGCTCGTATGCCGCGATCGCGACATTACACCACGCCTGGAATTCATCTGGGTCGATTGCGAGTTCAATCACACGCTCGTTCCAATCCGGATGACTTCTCAGGGCTTGCTGGTCACTCACTTGATGTCCAACAAATGATGGCAATTTCTGAATATCGCGGTGCTGAAATGTTCGACCAAATCGTTCGATAAATGGTTTTTGCTCTGGATGTCGTGGTTGACACGGACTGAGTTTGATTCCTAAGTTCTGCAAGAAACGTCTAACGCGACGACTGAGATATTCTTTGCCGCGATCGCTTTGAACGACTTCCGGGACACCCCATTGGAGAATTGCCAGAGATAAGACTTGGCAAACTGCTTCCGCTTTACTGTACTCAGATACGAGTACGATCGCACGACGAGTAAACACATCGACACAGCCCACTAGCGAGTAGCGTTTTACAGTCATACTGCCTGCCAGATCGGTGCGACATCGAAGCAGGACATCGGTGCGAAAACTATCCACCTGCCAAACTTGATTCGGTCGATCAATACCTTGACTGCGCGAACCGAACGCAGGCACGATCGTACCCTTCGCTCGATTGGCATCTTTGTACATCGCATACTTCTGTGGATGTTCGGCGCAAAATCGGCGAATCCAGGCTCTCAATTGCGCGATCGATAACTCTTCTGGATCATAGCCAAACTCTTCTTGCAGAATCTCATAGATGTGGCTCGGCTTCCATTGTCCACATCCCGCCGCAATGCAGACCTCGATCGCGTTTTGCAACTCCGAATCTTGATCAATCCGTCCAACCCCTTTACGATTTCCATAGTTGCCTGCCAGCGCAGTCAGTTGTTTTGCGCTTTGGCGAAGCTTCTGTTTTCGATGCAGCGTGGCTCGACTAATTGTGGGAACCGTACCATAAATCGCATCTGGAAAATGAATCTGATGCGAATTGTAGATTCTGCAAAACTCAACTTCACTTACGATTGCAGTGTCGAACCGCGTCAATTCGCACCACAATTCGTAAACATACAAAATCTGCAACCAAGCATCGATGCGCTGTTCTTTTCGGTTAATTGATTTAGTAGGACCTGCTGAAGAATGGAACTTAGCAAGATATGCGTTTGCCTGTTTCAGAAAGACAACGATGCTCGGATCAATCGAAGCTTCTGTTTCATTTGATGCCCGACAAACCTCATTGATCGCTGACGGAGGTGAGTGTTTGACGATCGCCATCGTAGAAGTCAAAGCAGCTTGAGTTTCATCAGGCAGGCTAGAGAACGCATACTCCTGCCCACCGCCTTTCGCATTCCGTTTTCGAGATCTCCACCCTTCGGCTTTTGCTTTCCTGGTAACGTTTTCACGACGATTTGGCATTCCCGGTAGATTGGCTAATTCTGAGGGAGAAAACCATCGCATTTGCGTTCCAGAATCGTGCGATCGAGACTCATTCATACACCACTCATTGCAGTAGGCTAAAAAATAAAGGAATCAGCGAAGCACCCTGAAAAAATAGCAGCGGGATACTGAGATAGCAGGTCAAAATTGCGATTCACTAGAATGGATCGGGGCAAAAAGATTGCGATCGCTGATCACTCCCAACAGCGACTTGTACATGGATACGACTCGGTTGAATCGTGATTGCCAGTTGCAATGTCTGATTCAGACGAGCAATTTGACTTGCTGAGAAGCTGACAGCACTGACGACAGTAATGATAGTTGCTGCATCGATCAAGCTACGAGTCATCCATTTAGCCTGATTCATGTGTTTTACCCCGTGAGTAAGGTTTTTACCCATGTGATTCGCATCGTTTGTCGGTGTTTTTGGCGCACAGCGCGATCGACAAAGCTTAAGAGAAATCTGCTTGAAGAGATAGCCTTAACAATCTGCTCGGTGACCATTCCAGCCGATTTGTGACCAGCAGTGTCTTGGGTTCTCGACTCAGCGGGTTGCGACACACGACCAGCAATCGCACACGACCCCAACCCCCGATCCAGCAACTGAACATGGCAACCCAATAAACCGTATTGTTCACCTCTAGCGCTTCGTATAACGCCAAAGGGACAGCGGCAAGCAATTCTGCTACTCGTTGTGTTCGACTCAGTGCCTGCTTAAACTCACCGTATTGTGCTTCACCGCCCTGCATCTTCAGAATTTGCTCATAGTCAAGATCAATAATCCAGTTCTGACAAGTGGCTTCTAAGCTATCCACCATTTCAGCAGTCAGAAACCCCTTACCCAGAACTACGCTATCGGTTTTCTTGCAATCGCATCGATTTTGTAGGCGAATTTGTACAGGTAGGCAACTGTCTGTGCTAGTACGTCCCCAGTGAGGTGAAGTCAGACTGGGTAGCTCTTCTACAAACTTCTTGGTCTTAGCCATTCCATCTCTCCGTGCGCTGGTGCAAACTTGGTTTCGTTTTCGGCTGTCACTCATAAAGTGATGGAAAAACGGATTGTGTTTTTGTAAAGTGCAGAAGATGTCAGGAGTTGTTGATATTGACTCGAACGATCACTAACATTTGATCGAATCCAATCACTAATGAATGAAGGCAGGTTCAAGTTCTCCGAATCGAACTGCTTTTCCCACTGTCGAATTCTATGAGGAAACTATGGAACGATCGTCGGATTTGATCAACGACTACATTGATGACTTGAAAACGAGCGGGGAATATCATTTTCCTGATACGGTCAAGCGGAAAGCACAGGAATTTGTGGCAGGGCTAAAACAAGCGGGAATCGACCAAGTTCTAGCCGAGTATTATCGTCTGATGATGCTGGCTCAACTATCGTCCGATGAGACCGAGGAAGAAGTCGCGCGGTTGGATGAAATTCTGGCTTTAGCGGAACAAGATGAGCAGTTGCAGTTTCTCATCGGAGAAGCGGACTACATTCTGAGTTCGCGCACTGGGCTGCTGAATCCAGATGCACTGAAGAATTATGAGCGCCAACAAGCATGGCTCAGCGAGCATTTGACCGTCAGCGCTCCTGATTCTGATTTGTATCGATTGCTGCAACGACTGCGCGAATTGGGACTATACAAAGGACCGATCGATGGAGTTCTCGGCAAGCGCAGCCAAAAAGCGGTGAGTCAACTGCAACAATCCCACGCGATGCCAGCAGATGGCATTCTCACTCCCCAAACGCTTTCCATCCTTCTTCCTGGAGTATCTTATGAGTGAATCCAGAGCGCAGTTCGATCAAGCAGTGCGATCGCTGTTT
>CAXTDB010000328.1:0-5689 GCA_964242045.1 uncultured Leptolyngbya sp.
CAGTACGGATGAACGCGCGACGACCGGAGAAAATCTCGATATCGAAGCCTCGATTAAGCTCACTTTCTCAGAAGCCTTTAAGGGCACAGAGAAGCGGCTCAGCGTCAACAACGAGGAGATTAATGTTCGCATTCCCGCAGGAGCAAAACCTGGAAGCAAAGTGAGAGTTCGCGGTAAAGGTCGGAATAGTCGGTTCTACACCAGTCAGCGCGGCGATTTGTATCTCACGGTTGAAATGTTACCGCATTCGTTCTTTCAGTTTGATGCAGATGGAAATCTTACCTGTGAAGTGCCGATCGCGCCAGATGAAGCCGTTTTAGGCGCGCAGATTGATGTGCCTACGCCAGATGGAACGGTGAAGGTGAATGTTCCGGCAGGTGTGCGATCGGGACAATCCTTACGCTTACGCAGCAAGGGATGGAAAAACCAGAAAGGAGAGCGCGGCGACCAAATGGTGAAAATAACGATCGCACCCCCGAAAGAACTAAGTGCGATCGAGCGTGAGGCATACGAAAAGATCCGCGACAATCGCAGCTATGATCCTCGCAGCGCGATTAAGTCGGTGACGCTCTAGTTCAGCATGATGAGATTTGAGATACTAACTCCTCTTGGCTTCACAGTCAGAACATCAAACGAGTACTGGCAGCGTTTGATCGCCAAGCACCCTGACATTGAAGAACTCGAAGAGCTAGTACAACTTACGCTTGCATCGCCGGATGAAATCAGGCAAAGCAGTCGGGACGCACAAGTTCTGCTGTTTTATCAGATACGTCAAGCGGAAAGATGGGTTGTTGCAGTAGCGAGGCGCTTAAATGGAGATGGGTTTCTGATTACGACCTATCAGACCGATGCGATGAAAGAGGGGATAACTGTATGGCTCAGGTAAAGATTTTTTACGAACCCGAAACTGAGCTGCTAAGCGTATTTTGGCAGCCTCCTAGGAAAAACCAGGTCGCTACAGAACTCGGAGATGGTATTATTTTGCTGAAGGACGGAATGAGCGGTGAACCGATTGGATTGGAGGTTCTATCTTATCGTCCTGGAGATGATCGCTTTGATGCAGTTAGTGTTGAGCTAGGTCGATCAGACCGAATGCAGCCCGCTGGTTAAGTCAGTTGATCGATCGCATTCAGCAAGGTTTCAACACTGGCGTTGTGATTGAGAAACGAAAAGAGATGTTTGTACCGCAGAATGCCTTGTCGATCGAGCAAGAATTGAGCGGGCAAAGGTGCGCCTAAAGCCTGCCCGGTTTGATATCGCCAGAAGGTTTTACAGCTTGGATCACTCAGCAGCGGGAATTTCAGCCCTAAGTCTTCGACGACTTTTTTGCTTTGCTGCTCGTCGGTGCTGGTGATCATCAAGAGTTCAACTTGTCGATCGACAAACGCTTGGTACTGTTCATTCAATGCCTTGATGTGCGGAAAGCAAAACGGACAATACTGCTTTTCGGTAAAAATCCGAGTAAAGGCTAAAACAACAGGTCGATCGTTGCGGTACTGCGAAAGTTTAATGCGGCAATCGTTTTTGATGTCTGGCAAATCAAACTCCGGAGTTACTTGTCCCAAGGCTAGGGAATTTGTCGCCGGAATTGGCATGAAATTCTTGAAAAACCGTTGATTGATCAAACCGCTGAAGTCTGTAGATGTCAACATTGTTCAATAAAAGTAGGGTTTGCTTTTTATTATGAATGGATTTGATTTAGAGTTTGAGCGTAAAGCTGTCTCGAATGTGAAAATCGGCTTCTGTGCCCGAATGCTCGATCGCCCAATAAGTAATTTGATGATCAACTTGCTCGATCACAGCGGTAATTCCAACGTCGATCGACTGAGTGGCTTTGAGTAGATTGAGATCAAGTTCGACCGTGAGTGAGGTTTGATGCGATCTCGTTTCAATTTCAAACGGCAGGGAAGAAATTGCGGTTTCTTCCTGCATTCCAGCGCGATAATCATTAAAGCGATAAACGTTCCAATCACCGCTTGGAGATAGATTGAATTCCCAATATTGTCGATCGCTTTGCACAGCGATGAAAAACTCGAAACAAGTCGTTTTCCACAAATCGTGTTGACGACTGGGAGATTTTGCAGCAGGCATGAAAACTTGTGAGTTATCGTCAAATAGCTCGTATTGGAGAACTAAGCGGTGATTAGTTCGAGCAATGCTGCCTGAAAGATTTAGAATCGCTGGATTAAATGCTGAGCCGAATGGATAAAGAGAGAAAGTTTGAACGCTCATCGGAGATCTTTGATAATAGTACGAATCGATGATTCTTGCGATTCAATGCTTTTGGTTAGCTCAAACTGAACTAGTGCGCGCATCAGATTATGTTCTGAATAAGTCGTTTTAAAGTAGATATCCCCCGCAAAATAGTCGGTAAAAAACCTCAAACCTAGCTCAAAGGCGATTAAGCGAATGGCATCAAATAAATAGGAGTAATCCGAATCGGCTAAAAATGCTTTTGCGACCGTAAGATAGCCGCGTAAAATTCTCTCACACAAATCAGGCTCAAATCGAACCGTTTCCCACTGCTGCGTTTCTTCTCCGATCGCGTTACACCCCGATCGTAAACAGTCACCGATATCGTAATGAATTAATCCTGGTTTCACGGTATCAAGGTCGATTACGCTAACGGCTTTCTCGGTCGTCGCATCAATCAAAATGTTATTAATTTTTGGATCACCGTGCATTAACCGGAGCGCTAATTTTCCTGAGCGTTTCGCATTTTCTAAAACATGCGCCCAAGCTTGTCGATCGCGAATAAACTCTATACAGTAATCTACTTCAGACGATCGCTTTACCGTTGTCTCTGACAATGCTCGATCGTACTGTTGCAAATACATCGGCGTAATGTGAAATCCTTTGAGTGTGTCGGTTAATTTCTCCGGCGGCAAATCGCTAATTAAATTGTGAAATGTGCCTAAGGCGTAACCAATTTCTTCAGCATGATCGGAACTTTGAATCGTGTCGTGCGATCGCGAATTTTCAACGAAACTCAACGCTCTCCAAAACGATCCACTGTAATCAACATAGTGATCCTGATGGTCGTGTGTGAGCATTACCCGTGGCGTTTCCCAACGTCGATCGACTTTCGATAAGCGCTCATGAATATGCTGTGTGCAAACGTATATATTTTTCATCACTTGTTTAGGCTGACAAAAGACCTGTGTATTAATTCGCTGCAATACAAATTTTGATTCTTCTAGCGCGACTAAAAATGTGTCATTAATGTTACCCGTTCCGAACGGCTCAATGCTTTTAATCGAACCTTTTGTGAATTGATTAGCGATCGCGCTCAAGTTGTTTTGGGATTGAGTCATTGTGTGACCTGATGCGTTGAAGATTATTATCCAACACTTTGTCGATCGAGCGCGAATATATCGATGCCGTAAACTTTCTCTTGAGCAAAAATCCGCGAATTCACTGGTCTCCAACCGCGTGTGCGTGTTCTAGCAGCCGTTTGGGAAATCTACCGATTGAGCTAACTAGAACCCTAGTCCCATCTGGAGAAATTTATGGAATTCGCGGGATTACCCAATTGGAATCGCCCCCTTTCAACTGAAATCGGCAATACTTCTTCGATCGTGGTTCCGCAGAATTACTTAAATCAATCTTCGTCGCTTCACAATCAGGCATCTTCCTTGATTGTGATTGATCCAAGCGTGCCAAATTATCAGCAGTTGATCGCCGGAATTCAGCCCAACGCAGACGTGCTGATTCTCGATCCTGCACAAGATGCGATCGCCCAAATTACTCAAGCCCTGTTGGGACAAACTGGGATTTCTAGCTTACACCTGGTTTCACATGGAGAATCAGGAGCGATTCAACTCGGTAGAACTTGGCTTGATCGTGCCGCGCTCGATCGCTATCAATCGGAATTTCAGCTTTGGGCAAAGTCGCTCACCGATGACGCAGATATTCTAATCTATGGGTGTGATGTTGCTGAGGGAGAAGCGGGACGCAGCTTTATTAATCAACTGAGCCAACTTACCAAAGCCGATATCGCAGCTTCCGATAATCTAACCGGAAGTGCAAAACTGAACGGAGATTGGACACTCGAAGTGAATACAGGTGAGATTGCAGCGTCGATTGCATTTAACAGCGAAACGCGCGCGAGTTATCAATCCATTCTGCCCGTTGATTTAATCTCCAGCGGCAGCCCAGTCTTAGTCAAAGGAAGTGTCGGACTCGACGACATCGGACGCAATTCTGTCAGCGGCGATGGTAACTTTGTGGTCTTTACCAGTAGCGCAACCATTTCTACCAATGATACGAATGCGACCTCGGATGTCTTTTTGTACGATCGACAAAAAGATAGTGTCACGTTGGTCAGCCATAAGGTCGCAGATACCGGAAGTGCAACCGGGACTTCATCGAGTCCGGTCATTAGCAATGACGGTAACTATGTTGCGTTTGTGAGTAACGCGAATGATCTCGTTGCTTCCACAGCTAACAATTCTGCTCAAGCAAACAACATCTTTGTTTGGGAACGATCGAGCGGCAAAATAACCCTCGTCAGTAGCGATGTCACTGGAGCAAGTGGAACAGGTGACTCAAGAGCGCCCAGCATCAGTGACGATGGCAACCGGATCGCGTTTCAAACCCAGTCTCGACTACTTCCCGATACTGATACTAATAGTTCTCCTGACGTATATCTATGGGATCGAGTAGCTGGACTGACGCATCTAAGCAAGAATCGCACGAACTTGAATAGCCGCACACAAGGCGCAGATTCTCCAGTGATCAGCGGCGATGGGAAGTATGTAGCATTTGCCAGCGTGTATTCAAACTTGACCTTTGGCGATATGAACCGCTCACGAGATATTTTTCTATGGCAACAATCCAATGACACGATCGCGAACTTGACGATCGCAGGCAATCTCAATTCATCTAGCCCGGTGATTAGTCAAGATGGAAGTCGTGTCGCATTTGTCAGCGATGCCAGCACATTTAGCAAAGACACCAACAGCGTTCCTGATGTATATGTGTGGACGCGCACTGGAGTCGATGAGTTTGGTGCGGTACAAGGCGGTATACAACTGGTGAGCCTCAATAAAGCTGGGGACAATTCCGGCGATGGTGTAGGCGGCTTTGATAGCAATGCCGGATCACAAAATCCAGTAATTAGCCGCAACGGAGCAGCGATCGCATTTACCAGTTCTTCGACTAACTTGGTCGATGGCGATACCAATGGCAAGACCGATGTCTTTGTGCGAAATCTGGTTAGCAATCAAACTGTGTTAGTCAGCCAGAACAATGCAGGAGCGATCGGAGATGGAGAGTCTGGTAATCCGAGTTTGAGCGCGGATGGAACTCGCATTGCTTTCACCAGTCTCGCCACAAACTTAGTGAACGGAGATACCAACGCTCAGCAAGATGTGTTCGTGCGCGATCTTTCAACCGGGCAGCCGGATTCTGGAAAAATCTTTTTGATCAGCCGAACTCCAACAGGCAGCGGAGGTAACAACACTTCGGGTACGATCGCAAATGGCATTACCGCTTCGATTTCTGTTCCCATCATCAGCGGTGATGGAAGTAGCGTTGCTTTTGTGAGTCTTGCGAATAATATCAGTGCTGATGACACGAATGCTTTATTCGATGGTTTTCTCGCTTCCGTCACAACCGGAGCTGCAACTTTGATCAGTCGTCGCAATTCTGATCCAAATCTAGTTTCTCGAACCGGAAGCGGCGATTC
>CAXTDB010000329.1:0-3276 GCA_964242045.1 uncultured Leptolyngbya sp.
TGATAAATCCGATTCCGATCAGCAAAAAGATGCTAACGACAAAGGCATAAGTCGGGATCATAAAAAGCTGTCCCGATTCCTTCACGCCTCGCAGATTGGCAACCATGATTAAAAAGGTGCAAATTAAGCAGAGCGCAACCGAAACGGGCTGTAGGAGCGGAAAGGCAGAAGTCAGCGCATCAATTCCCGCCGAAATACTGACAGCAACCGTTAGCACATAATCGATCAGCAAGGCTGCTGCTGCAATCAAACTCGGATAGACTCCAAGGTTTTCTTTAGAAACGGTGTAAGCCCCGCCTCCGTTTGGATAGGCGCGGATTGTTTGCTGATAAGACAGCACCACGATCGCGAGGAGAAGCACGATCGCACTCGCGATCGGAAGCGAGAGAGACAATGCCGCTCCACCTGCAAGAATCAGGACGGTGAGAATTTCTTGAGTCGCGTAAGCAACCGAGGACAAGGCATCTGAGGAGAGAACAGCTAAGCCAGCGGCGTTACTAAGGCGTTGTTCGGCGTGGGCACTGGTCGGCAAAGACTTGCCAATGAGTAGACGCTTGATCGAGGTAAAAACAGACATGAGTGAAGCAACCCATGATAAAGATAAAAGGAGTGTGATGTGAATGAAGATCGATTATTGCATCAATTCCCTTGCTTCAGGCGAGAAATGTCATGTAGAAAATATTAATTCTGCAAAGGTACATCGATCTTGAACGACACGCTTTGTGATAAATATTACAACAACTCTTTGATTGCTCAATCTTTGCCGAATCTTCAAACGTCCTTCTTGGCAGATTGAAATTGGATGATTTAACCTGAAGTGGATGTGTTGACGAAGGCGCTAGAGCGATTGTGAGTAAGCAGATAAGTCTAATTTTGGCTCTTTTGATGTGTTTGCCGATCGGCTATTTTGCTGTGAGAAAGCTGAAAGTCCGCACGCCTGGTTTTCTATCTGGCTGCCCAGATTGGGTACTCACCGAAACCGAAAACTCAGCAAACTTCGTGCATCCCGATAAAGTGGTGGTTGAGCCTTGGCAGGGAAGACATAACGTTTTTGCAACCTTTAAAGTTCCAGATGGCTATCAGCCGATTCCGTTTGTTGTGGTGACATTCAAAGACTCAAATCCCTATTGCGGAAATGTAGTGATGCGACCGACAGGAAATGGCAATCATCAAGTGTTCGGCTTGTTTAGAACTCGTACAACGCTCTTGCTGATGTCAAGAGGAAAACTAGATCAGTTAGAACAGCCGAGCAACTGGAAATTAGCGATTTTTAAACATTAGCTTTTTTGCTCGTTTACGCTCCATTGAGCCGCGATCGTTTGCAGGGTGCTAAATGGAACTTGTGCAAAGTACTGTCGATAAAATTGTTCCTCGCGCACTGCGGTCAGAAATTGTTCGACCGCAGAGTTCGTTCCAGTTTGATTCTGCTCATTAGCTGACATGATAAAGCTGTGATTGGCATAAGTGATTTGAAAACCAAGCTGCTCTAAAGCTTGAATGCCTGCTTTTAATGCGACATCACTAATGTGTAAACGATCGGATAATTGCTGTCGAGTTGCCGTTTTTCCAGTGCGGCTAAGATACTTTGCAATCCCAACTAAGGTCTGCCAAACCTCAATTGCAGGACTTAGATGCGGCGGCGAATATGCGATCGCTAAAGGACGCTGCTGATTGATTGCGCGCTTAAACCAAGTTTGGAATTCGATCCAACTGGCAGGAGTCGTTTTCAGTTCGAGCGCGTTTTCTTCGGTTCGATGCGTTCTCCAATCTAAAAGCCATTGAGAACTCGCTGCAACATTGACTTGATCACACGATCGCACTGCAACTAAGCGAACTTCGTAGCGTTTGTGGTAGGTATTGTTTTCGAGTTCAACAATGGCATCACATCGCCCGGTTGGAAGTTCATAAGCGTAATGTCCCCACCACACTCCCGGAAAGCCTTTTTCAACGGATTCATCCCAAATCGCGAAAGGAGTGCGGATGTATTCCACTTTGCGTCCCCGCAGGTCTTCAATTCTTTTATTTCTGCCTGCTTGAAACCAGCAGTTCTGAATCAGTAGCTTTGGGATCGGGTTGCCCATGCCGCAAGGTTCAATTAAGCGAAGTTCTTTGTAGAGTTCTAGATTGAGTTCGCTTACCGTGACACAGAGGTCGGCTTGAATCGTTGGGGTTGGAGGCTCAGATTGTTGTAGTAAGCGTTGATTGATCGCTTGAGCAAATAAGGGAAGATTGTCGATCGTTAAACTTAGTCCGGCTGCAAATGGATGCCCCCCGAATCGATGTAATAGATGTGACTGATCTTTAACTAATTGATAGAGATCGATTTGGTTTGTCGATCGGGCTGATCCTCTCGCATATTGATCATCAACTGTGAGTAAAATCGTTGGCTTGCCATATTCTTGAGCAATCTGACCTGCAACCAATCCAAGCACACCTGCGCTCCATTGTTCATCCCATAAAACAATGACACCTGTTGTTGAAAGATCAAATTGAGCTAATTTCTCTTTTGCTTGGTGCAACACATCTTTTTGTAGTGCTTTGCGGCGAGTGTTGGCAAGTTCTGTTTCTTCTGCGAGTTCTCGACAGCGCTGAACATCCTGACTAGTGAGCAGCTCCACACAGAAATGAGCATCGCCCTGAATTCGACTTACCGCATTGATTCGAGGTCCTAACCCAAATGAAATATCAGTGGGTCGATCGCCCGATCGCTTACACAGTTCTAACAATCGCGTAATTCCTGGACGAGTTGCTGCTTTTGTCGATTGTTTCTGAAGCTGCTCGATGCCTTTTTGGGCGAGATAGCGACAGTCTCCTTTTAGTTCAACTAAATCGGCAATCAAGCCGATCGCAACTAAATCGAGTAAGTTCTCAATCGGGTGTTCAGGAACATCGGGCAAAGCTTCATACAAAGCTTCAACGAGCTTGTAAGCAACTGCAACTCCAGACAGTGAAGCGAATGGATGATTCTTTTCTAATGATCGCGGATTGACGATCGCAATCACAGGCGGACGCTTCTCTGGCAGAGTGTGATGATCAGTCACAATCACATCAATTCCAAGCGTCTGAGCGTATTGAATTTCATCTAAGTTCGTACTGCCAGTGTCACAAGTAACAATCGCTTGAACCTGTTTAAGCTGATCAATTCCGGTTTTTGAGAGTCCGTGTGATTCAGTAAACCGATTGGGAATGTAGTAAAACAGTCGCTTATGTTGCGGAAAGAACTGCCCTAAGCCATCCCACAGTACAGCGGTCGAAGTCACCCCGTCCGCGTCAAAA
>CAXTDB010000329.1:3310-5674 GCA_964242045.1 uncultured Leptolyngbya sp.
TGAACCGCCCACTGCATCTCCTGACCAAACTCGATCGCACTCGTCGGCTGGTAGTTTGCGGCAAACAGGTATCCCGCTAATTGTTCGACATCGCGAATTCCTCGTTGCCAAAGCAGTTGAGGCAAATAGCGCCCTTCGATTCCGGGAGCTTGCTGCTTTAGCGATCGCACAAACGCATCTGGAACCTCAGAATCTGCATGAATTTGCCATTGTGGAATCGGATCGGGCATGAGCTATCACAGAACAAGATACAAACATACTATAATATTCATCCGGCTTGGTAAAGAAAGCGAAACGTCGTCCAAACGTTCATATTCAGCGCCAATAAATCAGGCGCAGTGATCCAAGGAACCGTTTCACTTGCTTGGTGCAAGTCTTGTAAAACCGCCTGAGTGATGTCGAAAAAATTCGGCAGCGGTCGCACAAATCCCGTTCCTGCCCCAATTAAAGCCTGAGTCTGCGGAAATGGAGCGCGACTGCAAATCAGGTACAGTTCAGATAATCCAATCGGAGCTTGAGTCATCCAATCTGTCGGAGATTGGGGAATCGTAGCGGTTTCATTTGATCCGATCGAAGAGTGTGGCGAATTGTTTTGCATCGGGTTTAACATCATGCCCGCTCCTTGATGGTCGAGTCCCAAAATCAAAAAATGAATCGGAACCGCATTATGATTATCAATACGAAGCTGAATCGGAGTTCCGATCGGAATCGATAAAATGCCATCGGATGAGATAGCGCTGACTGAATCGATAGGAAATTGATTGGTTTGTTGAATTGCAACACTAGAATCTGCAATTTCAAGCGATGCGCGAATTGCCAATTGCGATGCGCCAGAATTCGTCGTTAAGTTCAACAACTTCGCACCCAGAAGTGTCTGAAGCTGAGGTGCTAATCGGCGAACCGCTAACTTCACAGCCTCACCGGATTCGCCTGCTGTACTCGGAATCGCGTTTCGTCCTTGCGAAAATAATCCATAGCCCGCAGGCGGAATCGTTCCTTTCATTGCATCGGGGTTGAGGGCTGCAACTTGGGTCGTTTCTTCAACTTTGCTAAAAAGATAGTCTGCGGTTTGTTCACCTGCGATCGTAGCGGACACGCGCGGCAATCCCGACAAAGCACTAATCGCATCAACTCGCTCGACCCGATTCAAGGCAGCATCGATCGCGATCGCAAGCTTAATGTCTTTCGGAAAGGTGCGAATCTTTTCTCGAACTCGTTGCCCAATCTGTAAATTTGGTGATTCGGTTAGCGATCGCGCTTTTGCCATTAATCCACTGCGCTCAAAGACTTGGATGAGGGGTCGATCGAGATTATCGACGCTCAGCACTGCACCAGGACTGTAGGCTTCTAATACTTGGGGTGGTAAGCCTCCGAGCCAAACCTGGGCGATTCTGCCGCTGTCCTCGATCGCCGTAATCACTCCATCTGAAGGCGGCTGAAGTGCGGCAACTTGATAAGGCTTGAGACTGCGATCGCGGCTTTTTTGCCCGATCAAACTCGGCTGTTGTTTCAGATCGACTCGCTTCACGATCACTTCTGCCGCTTGCCGTAGACTCATTCGCAACGTTGTTTCAGGCATCGCTTGCCACAATTGCTGAGTCAGCGCATAAGTAAACAATCCGGCATGAAAGCCATTCCAGGGAGATTCAGTCGTAAGCTGTTGAGCATTCGCAGCAGCAAGAATTACTCCAGGCAATTGTCCCGATCGCCATTTAACGCGCGCTTGAGTGCGATCGAGTCCGGTACTAGCAAGCAGTGTGTCTTGAAATTCGAGTTCGTCAGTCACCAGTTGAGACGCGGGATCACTGGGACGCGATCGCAGTTTCAAATTTCCACGCTGCGAATAGCCTGGATAGAAATATCCCGCGTCGAGAATCGTGGTGACTTGCGAAGTCGAGAGCGATCGCAGCAATAAAAGCAAAGTGTCTTGAGAAATCGCGTTGACGATCGCTTCTTCTTTCGGCTCGTCTGCGGTGAGCAGAATCGGCTGCACATCGTCGGCGGTTGCACCAAGTTTTTGTAAACTGCCGAATCCGCTGAAGTGAAACACAATCACATCATCGGGTTTTGCTTGTCGAATCAAATGTTCTGTAAAAGTCGTTTCGATTTGCGATCGCGTTGCTTGCTGATTTGTGAGAACGACAATATCACTCGGCTGAAACCCAAAACGATGAATTAGTAATTCTTTTTGTAATTCAATATCAGTTAAGCAACCATTTAGCGCACCATTGCGATATTGATTAATCCCAATAAGCAGCGCGAGTTTACGAGCAGTCGGTTGCGCCAAAACTTGAGCCGCACGAGTCAGGGGGAGTTGATTCGCTCCCCAGGCTCCGCAAAAAATTCCGGCTGCTTGCAATAGCG
>CAXTDB010000330.1:0-5667 GCA_964242045.1 uncultured Leptolyngbya sp.
CCAACCCGGCTCAAATCCAAGATTTTGCAAATCAAATCGAAACGATTCATACGTATCATTCGGATTGCGATCGCTCACCACTCCCAAAGCTTGTTTGACTCGATCGCTCAATTCTTCTTGCGATCGAATCCGCTCATTAATTAGCAATTGAAATCCATTGTATCGATGCAGTTGCAAAAACTGAAATAGCGAAGATTTTCCTTGTTTCGGATCTTGAAAAATCTGATTTGATAAATAGCGATTGAGAAACTCTACCCCTTTTCCAATGTTTTTTGGGTCGCGCAACACGGGTGAATAGTCATAGAACGGCGCAAAATCAATCTCGAATACATCGCCTTCTTGCGGATGATAGTGATTGACAAAGCGATCGCGTAAATCTAGCAGTTCTTGAATCGTGACGGGTTCGATCGTCAAATCTTCAAGCAGACGGTAGGCTTCTTGTCGCGCAATTTGTGGACGGATAATAAAGCACAAACTTTCGCTTTCTAAAATGATTTCCTGCACATAACGAATCAATTTTGCTAAGGGAGATGAAGCGCCATGATCCGATTTTTCGTACTGTTGACAATACTCATCAAATAGCTGCAAAATTTCGTTTCTGAGAATATACCGTTTATCAGAGGCTCTCAATAAGCTGATGAACTGACGCAAACTGGTTTTCTCATCGCTCTCTAGAACGGCTTGAATTAGATCTGACATTTTAGCTCCTACATACCTTGCATGATTTTGTTTGTCGCAAAATCGCCACCACACCCTAGTGTAAAAACCTAGGAATCGCGTCTATCGATCGAAACAATGTTGCAAACCGCCCAATCAGTGAATATGATTTATCCGTTGCAGCCCCGCGTGAAGGCATGACTTCTGATACTTCTATTTCGTCTCGCTCAAACGATCTCACTCCGATCACCCCGGAACCCGTACCTAGTCCAGATATCGAAGCGGATCTACTGGAATTGCCACCGCTCGAAACCCCGGATGTTCCGAAAATCGCGATCGAGGATCTTCAAGTCCGCCTCAAATCCAAAGACGGTGTAATCCACTTGATCTTACCGCCCGAATCCGAGGCGACTTCTAAAGTTGCTTTGGCGTGGGGAGAACTTTGGCAGCAGTTTAAACAGCTTTTAGCCGGACGAGAGCGGCACTGGCAGCCGAATACGATCGTGCATCTGATCGCGGACGATCGCTTACTCGATACGCGACAAATTAGCGCGATCGCTGAAGCCCTCGCAGAAGTTCAACTGCAACTCAAATCCGTTCACACTCGCCGCCGCCAAACCGCCGTTGTCGCCGCTACCGCAGGCTATTCAGTCGAGCAGATTACCGCTGCTGATCCGCTGATTGCAAAGCAGGAAACTGCAACCGCAATGGAAGAACCGCTTTATATTCAAATGACATTGCGATCGGGCACTGAAATCCGTCATAACGGAACCGTGATCGTCATGGGTGACCTAAATCCGGGTAGTACAATTATTGCCGAAGGCGATATTCTGGTTTGGGGTCGCTTGCGGGGAGTCGCTCATGCAGGCTGTAAAGGCAACGCGAAATGTTTGATTATGGCGCTGCAACTAGAACCGACTCAGATTCGGATCGCAGATTATGTTGCACGTGCGCCTGAAACGCCGCCTGCTCAGTACTTTCCAGAAGTCGCGTATGTGTCACCTCAAGGCAGCATCCGGATCGGCAGAGCAGCAGATTTTGTGATGCGGAAAGAAGAGTAAAGCTTTGTAGATCAAGGATTGCGCGTTTTGTCGCTTGCGTTATGCTAGTGGGCGATCGACCCCAGATTTGAAGAGTTTTCTCTGTCTAGTTCCCAAATCGTGCTAGATTCTGAACGCTTCAAATTCCGAATTCTGATATCCTATAAAACCTGTAATCCGGATATTCCGTTTATTGCAAAGGCGGATTTTTATTAATGGCGCGTATCATCGTTATCACTTCGGGTAAAGGTGGAGTCGGCAAGACCACCACGACCGCAAATCTCGGTATGGCATTGGCAAAACGGCGACGCAAAGTTGCCGTGATCGATGCTGATTTTGGACTGAGAAATTTAGACTTATTACTAGGGCTAGAAAATCGAGTCGTTTACACTGCTGTTGAAGTTCTTGCTGGACAATGTCGCCTTGAACAAGCGCTAGTGAAAGATAAGCGATTTCCAAATTTAGTCTTACTGCCTGCGGCGCAAAATCGCACCAAAGAAGCTGTCACTCCGGATCAGATGCGGCAGTTGGTCAATGCGTTATCGCGGGTCTATGAGTATATTCTGATTGACTGTCCGGCAGGGATTGAGCTGGGCTTTCAAAACGCGATCGCTGCCGCACGCGAAGCGATTATCGTCACGACTCCAGAAATTGCTGCGGTGCGAGATGGCGATCGTGTGATCGGACTGCTCGAAGCGAATAACATCAAGCGAATTAATTTAATCGTCAACCGCATCCGACCGAACATGGTGCAGGCAAACGATATGATGTCGGTCGAGGATGTGCAAGAGATTCTAGCCGTACAATTGTTGGGTGTTGTGCCCGATGATGAGAAAGTGATTGTCTCAACGAATAAAGGTGAACCACTGGTATTATCAGAAACACCATCGCAAGCAGCGATCGCATTTGATAACATTGTGCGTCGTCTGGAAGGGGAACGAGTACCCTTAATGAATCTAGAACCTCAAAACGAAGGGTTCTTTGCGCGGCTTTTTGGTCGATTTTCTAAAAAGAACTAATTTTTGCTTTACGTTCCGTTTAACCGTTTGCATCTGTTGCTCATGATCACCGAATTTCTAGAACGCTTATTTCCTCGTGGGGTAGACAATAGCCGCAGTGATGTTAAACGTCGGCTGAAGTTGGTCTTGGCGCACGATCGCGCAGATTTGCCGCCTCACATGGTTGAGGAATTGCGAAAAGAAATTCTCGATGTGGTGTCGCGCTATGTCGAACTCGATGAAGGCATGGAATTTGTCTTAGAAAATCATCAGCGATCGACTTCTCTAATCGCCAATTTACCGATTCGTCGCATTCGATCGGTTCCAGAACCGAAACCCGACGAGGGCATTCAGCTTGATTTAACCTTAACGGAAGCGATTTTGACTGAAGATCCGCCCAAACCTGAACCGCCCAAACCTTGAAAGAATGAACCGAATCACGGGTAAAACCAAGCTGCTCGGTGTGATTGGCGATCCGATCGAACATTCGCTTTCACCGATCATGCACAACGCCGCGATCGCTGAAATGCAAATCGATTTCGTTTATGTTCCATTTCGCATTCAATCGCATGATCTCGAAACTGCGATCGCTGGATTTAACGCGATTGATCTCCAAGGATTCAGCATAACGATTCCGCATAAGCAGGCAATCATGCCGCTCTTGTCTGACATTACCGATATAGCAACAGCGATCGGAGCCGTGAATACGGTTTGGAAAAGCGATCGTGGTTGGTGCGGTACGAATACCGATATTGTGGGATTTGTGTCGCCGCTGAAAGGTCGGAACTGGAATTCGTCGATCGCGCTAATTTTAGGAAACGGAGGAGCCGCGAGAGCCGTCGTTGCGGGCTGTGCAGAATTAGGATTTGCAGAAATTCACGTGGTTGGGCGCAGTGTTAACAAGCTTCAGGATTTTGCGAAAACTTGGTCATTAAATTCGCTCTCGGTTCACCCTTGGAATCAGCTTTCTGAACTTCTGCCCAAAGCGGATTTGATTGTGAATACAACACCGATCGGAATGTCGCCGCATTCTGATCAATCGCCTTTAACTGAGGAACAGGCGAATTTAATTCGATCGACTGCGATCGCTTACGACTTAATCTACGTTCCGAATCCGACTCGATTTCTACAACAGGCACAGCGGCAAGGAGCAGTAATGATCGACGGTTTAGAAATGCTGGTTCAACAAGGCGCGGCAGCGTTGGAAATTTGGACAGGGCGATCAGTTCAGGATCAGGTCATGCGGCGATCGCTGCGAACTCATCTCGGCTTCGATCGATGAAGCTTGCTTCAATTTTCCGCGAAAATTTAGGGATTGAATTAAAGTCTCGATCAAACAGCGTTATGATCGAAAATCCCGGATACCCCATTCGTAATTCGTGGTTGAGTCGTCTCGTGCTATACCCATGCCATCCATTTTCGTTTCTGCTCAATCGCGCCAAAATTAATTAGATTACGAAACTCCGATCGACGAACTAAAGGAAAAAGCACTGTGACGCATTCAGATTTTCTCGCGAATTCCGATCCCGCGCTCGCCGAAATGATGCAGCAAGAACTGCAACGCCAGCGAGATCACCTTGAACTCATTGCCAGCGAGAACTTTACGTCTCCTGCCGTGATGGAAGCTCAAGGCTCAGTTTTGACCAACAAATACGCCGAAGGTTTACCGACAAAACGCTATTACGGCGGATGTGAATTTGTCGATCGCGTTGAGCAATTGGCTATCGATCGAGCCAAAGAATTATTCGGAGCCGCACACGCAAATGTGCAGCCTCACTCTGGCGCACAAGCCAACTTTGCCGTCTTTCTATCGCTGCTCCAACCCGGTGACACGATCATGGGGATGGATTTGTCTCACGGCGGACATTTGACCCACGGATCGCCTGTGAACGTCTCTGGTAAATGGTTCAAAGTGCAGCACTACGGCGTGAATCAAACAACTGAGCGGTTAGACTTTGATCAAATTCGGGATCTAGCACTCCAACATCGTCCGAAGCTTCTGATTTGTGGCTATTCTGCGTATCCGCGCATCATTGAGTTTGAGAAATTTAGAGCGATCGCGGATGAAGTTGGTGCTTACTTACTCGCAGACATCGCTCACATTGCAGGACTGGTCGCCACCGGACATCATCCAAATCCGATTCCTTACTGCGATGTCGTCACGACCACGACGCACAAAACGCTGCGCGGACCGAGAGGCGGTTTGATTCTCACTCGCGATGCTGAACTCGGTAAGCAGTTCGATAAAGCCGTATTCCCAGGAAGCCAAGGCGGACCGTTAGAGCACGTCATCGCTGGAAAAGCAGCCGCATTCGGAGAAGCGCTCAAACCTGAATTTAAAACTTATTCAGGGCAAGTCATCGAGAATGCAAAAACGATGGCATCTCAGCTTCAAAATCGCGGCTTCAAGTTGGTTTCAGACGGTACCGATAATCATTTGATGCTGGTGGACTTGCGATCGATCAACATGACCGGAAAAGTTGCGGATCAACTCGTCAGCGGAGTCAACATCACCGCGAACAAGAACACCGTTCCGTTTGATCCAGCCTCTCCGTTTGTCACGAGTGGTCTGAGACTCGGTTCGCCTGCAATGACCACGCGCGGCATGGGTGCAGCAGAATTTACAGAAATTGCCAACATTATTGCCGATCGCTTACTCAATCCTGAAGATGAAAGCGTTGCTCAAGATTGTCGTCGTCGCGTCGCAGCGTTATGCGATCGCTTCCCGCTTTATCCACATCTCAGCGCCCAGATTCCGGCATTGGTATAAAAGCTCGGCGATCCTGACTTACACAAATACAACTGAATAATCGTAACGAAGGCATCCTAGATTGGATGCCTTTGTTTTTGAATTTGAAAGAAACAACTTTTGGCAGATGACGATGGATCTAATAGATTTCTGAATGAAACAGAAAATCATGGTTCATAATTCTTTGCTGAGGATTCTCGAATCTGTAGTACACTCTGCCTGA
>CAXTDB010000331.1:0-5638 GCA_964242045.1 uncultured Leptolyngbya sp.
CGCCCAGGGTTTGCACTTGTTCATCCTGTTGCAGTCCCTTAATTTGCTCAATTAACCGCGTACTTTCTTCGCTGCTACCAAGTCCACTAGCGGGAATTGAGCCAGAAATGCTCTGAAACAGCAGCCCTAACACCGCAAGTTGTTCATTAGCGGGCAAACCTTGAAATTCTGCGATCGCTTGATCCACGTTGCTCGTATTCATCGAAGTCATAAAAACAGTCTCCGTAAAACTGTACAAATCACCTGCACAATTAAAGCTATCTTCCTCAATCCGAAAGAACGCCTACAAAAAGGGAGAGCCTGATTTGAATCAGCTACGTCAAGAGTGAGGGATGACACAATAGCACAGAGGCGTGATCAATCGTGTCTGCATCGCGTTTTTATGATCGCCAAAAATTTAAAACATCTACAAAATCATTTTCTCCATCGCAGTCTGCAATTCCTGTGTCAAGTCAGAAACCGCTTGTTTCGCCGCACGACGATTACTCTGATACACAGAAGCACGATCGCTGACTGAAATCGGATCGCCAACGGTAATCAAAACTGACTTTTTCCCCAATTTAGGACGCTTAAACGCATTGCCGCCTTTGATACGAGTAATCATGTCCCATAGTAGAAGTGTTGTTTCGGAAAAGCGATCGAGCGATGGTTTTTCGATCACATATTTTCCAGTAACTGCAACAAAGCTTTCAACTAGTCGCATGTGCCAGATTCTTAAGCTTGCTTCTTCAGCCACGCGATCGGCAAGTCCACGATCAACCGGAGATAATTGATCGAGTTTGAGATCTTCCCGAAAAATCAAATCCCAGGCTGCTTGTTCTAGCCGACGACAACGATCGATCACACTCCCTTTTGACTGCAAATTAAAATACTGTTCTGCCACAGACAAAGCTGAATCGAGTAGAATCTGAAGTCGAAGTGCTAATCTCGTGTTCGGTTCAGCGTTCTCCACAGATGACAAATCCTGATGATAAAACTTTGTATAAAAGGATTCCATTACTGTAAGCATGTGTTCTGCGATCGCGTATAGTCTGACGTAACGATCTGGATTCTTCGGTGTAATTCCGGCATCTACTTCTAATGAGTGTAAGAGTTGATCAACTTGATTCCAAGTTTGTTTTACATGGTGATATTGAATCCCGATCGGAACGATCACAACTTCTTCGGTACGCTCGGCTTTTTGCAAGTCTTCCACGCACCAAAATCCCATCTGTGCGATTCCTGGCTCTAGCGGGCTAACAATCTCGTTATGTCCATTCGTTGCGCCTTCGGGGGCTGCCATCAACGGAAACTGCCCATTTGCTAAGAGATTGCGGGCGGATTTTAATCCGGTACGATCGAGCTTGCCGCGATGAATCGGAGTACCACCGAGTTTTGAGTAAATCCAGCCGATCGAAGAACCTGCCCACAAAGGAATACCGCGATCGTACATAAAGTGGGCGTGAGTCGGCGATTTTAGTTGAATTCCTTGCTGGCGGGCGGTTTGTGGTAGAAGATAGTGCATCAAATACATCATGCAGAACGGATCGTCGGCGCTAGGATGACGAAACGCGAGTAATAGCCGGGTTTTACCGGATTGGAATTGCTGATAAAGTTTGGCAAGCTGTTCGACGTTCACCGCTTCAATGTAGGAAATCGAAGTTCTGCGGCGCATCCAAAGCGGCAGGATCAATCGTGACACGCGCACCACGTTGAGGTTGAGGTCAGGCGGAATGAATTCTAAGGGTGGCTGGACGAAATGACGAGGATGCGGCACGATGAAAAGCTCCTAGAACGCGATCGATGACAGTATCTTAAAGTGGGTTTTTTTGATTGAATACGATCACGTTACAGATTGAAGCATCGGCTCAAAAAATGAAATTTAATTTCAATCGCCATCCAGCATCGGTGCGAATGAGTTCGATTTGACGAATGAATTCGCGAAAATAAAAGCGGCGTTCAGTTTCAGATAAGTCGAGCCAGAACTGCGGAATTGAAACCGTTTGGGCGATCGCTTTTAGGTTCACAGGCGGCAGTTGAGACAGCTTGGTTTGCAGTTCGGCGATTTCGCTGCGGAGTTTGTACGATCGTAAATTCGCAGTTTCGGCATCTAAAATCTCGGTTTCAATCAAGGGCGGAATCTGCTCTAAGATCGACTGCTTTTGGGCGATCGCGCGCTCGATTCTCGACTTAATCGCATCAATATCAGGGGTGCCGATTTCTGAAACTGCGCGCGGTAAGTCTTCGCAAATTCTATCGATTGTGCATTGTAAAATTTCTTCGTAAGCGATCGCTTTGCAGTGTTTCGGGCATTGCATCGGGCGTAGATACAAGTATTCCTTTTTGCTTTTGTTGCGCGATGTCACTCGTGTGACTGTCATACTCGACTGACATTCGCCACAGGCTACAAGACCTGCAAGCGATCGAGGTGCGCTGGCAGTTCGGGCAGGTAATCGACGATTTCGCCGCAGTAAGCGATCGATTTGTGCGGCTTCATCGCGTGACAAAATTGCGGGATGCGTATCAAGAATTATTTCACCTGTTTGATATTCCAAATCGCCGCGATAAACGGAATTAGTTAGCCAGCGCTGCCCGGTCGAAACTGAGATTTTTTTCGCGTATTTCTTTTCGAGAAATCGAACTGCACCACGCAGAGAGCCATAAAGCAGAAAATGATCGAAGAATTCTTTAACCACGGGTGCGGTTGTACGATCGAGAATATATCGATTGCGACTGCGCCGATATCCATAAGGTGCTTTTCCAGGTGGCGCAAGGGTTTTCACTCGATTGCGGGCGTGACCCTGACGAATTCTATGGCTTTTTTGATTGTGCTGTAGCTCTTGTAATTGTTGTAATGTCGTTGATGATAATTCTTCTGATTCGATTGTGATGACTTGAATGTTAAGCGATTCGAGTTGAGATAAGCGATCGTGAATTTCTGCGATCGAGTTTCCCAATTCTTCTAATCGCCGAATCAGCAGTTGAGCCGATCCGTACTGACAATCGATTAAAAGTTGCTGTAGTTGAATGCGATCGTCTACAAAATCTTGATAAACGCGATCAATCTTCCATCCCCACAGTGTTGTATCTGGCGTTTCTTCCAGTAATGGATCACTGTAGAAATATGCGATTACTTTCATGTGGTAACTGCGATTAAGCCTCTGCTAACTCAATAATGTTGTTATCTGGATCTTTGACAAACAATGCAGCACGACCTGATGCACTCATCTGAAATTCACAGTTATGTTCAATGAATTGCTGTTTCGCATCTTCTAAATTTGCCACAGAAAAAGCTAAATGCCGATTTCGTCCCCATTTCTGGGCGTTCTCAAGTTCCGAGGTTTGATTAGAATCCGCAATCAAATGAATCTGAAACGTTCCGACCTCGTACCAAGCACCCGGAAATTTGAAAGCGCGATCGATTTTCTGCAATCTCAATACGGCTCCATAGAAATGCTCGGACTTCTCTAAGTCAGAAACCACGATCGCAGCATGTAAAAATTGCGTTAGTTGTATCATCGCATTTGATGAAATCATCTGATTCGGATCATAGGACATGAATTCAGATTTAGGACTAAGAGAAACTTATCTCATCCGGCTCTCAGCCGAAATTCTCATTTGTTTTGCCTTGGCATAAACTGTTGTATTGAGTTTCACTTTATCTAACTGGTTGAGAATCGCGCGGAACTGACCGAGAACATAAGGTCGATCGACACTTTTTGAATCAGCCGTTGCGGTGAGGTTCTCGCTCATTCGCTGTGCGGTTTCAAAAGCCTCAACCGACTCCTTTTCGTGCTGAATTCGCTCCTCGATCGCATTTAGATTCTGTCGGTAAGCCATGATTCTTTTCCCTGCTTCTACAAAATCTGAATCAGTCGCTTCAATTCGCTCTAACTTCGCGATCGCAGTTTCCCAAGCTTTTTGAACTTGCTGAAGTTGAATCAGCGACATCGGCTCTTTTCTAGTGTCTTGCTTTGCCACATTTGCACTGATTTCCGCAACTTCAATCAATCGCCCATTACGATCGCTCTCCGCTTGAAATCCAACAATCTCCCTAAAGTCGCGTTCTGTTGCACTTAATTGATTACGGGCAAGTCGTCCAGCTAAGGTTGAATCAGGAAGCTGGCTGAGGGTGTCGATTGCCGATCGCCAATCCGCGATCGCTGACATTCGATTTTCTCCAGTTGCACCATCTCGAATCACACGAATCGCTTCGCCTAACGCTTGTTCGGTTTGCTCGAAGCGAGTTTGAGCATTCTTTTCCTGAAACAGCTTTGCATCCATGCGGGCAATCTGTTCACGAGCGGATCTAAATTCATCGCTGGTAAATCGCCACGCACAGCCCATCCAACGGCAGTAACCGCTCGGATAATGTCCAAGAAACCAAACAGGCAACTGATCTAAATGTCGCTGAGCGGCTTTAACTTTTCGCGTTCCTAAATCCAAATCTTCAAATGCGGTCGCTTCGTTCACCAGTTGATCTGATTGTTCAACCAGCGCGATCGCATTCCGATAATCGTGATCCATTGCCATGTAGCTCGGTGTGAGCAGAAACGGAGCGACCTGCATCACTGGGTAGCGAATCCACGGAATCGGACGATTCACCAACCAAAGTCCGCCTGCTCCAACGACGATCGCGATCGTGCCTAATTTGACACTTAACCACAAATACGACGGAGGGCGATTAGCGTTTGCAGCTTGGCGAAGAACTTTAGGATTGAAGGTTGGAATTAAATCTCCGATCGCGTCTTGTAGTTCTGCTTCGCTTACAGGCGTACCGGACTGAACGCGCAGCTTCTCCAAACGACGAAGGGCAAGCTCGAATTGAACTTGCCCAATCTGATTAGAATCAAGACATCGCCGAACCTCAGTCTGGAGGATGTGAAATGCTCGATCGGTTAAACGCTTCATCGGAACCAAACCTCACAACAGTGCTGTGCTTTAAGATTCCCGTGATAAAGCGATGACTCAAAATCAGATCACGAATCGCGCGATTCGTGATCTTGACACTATGAATTGCTGGTTTGAGTTGCCAACATTTGCTTGAGTTTTTCCAGTTCTTGTGCCCAACGCGGATCGGGTTGAATCGAATCCGGATCGGAAGAAGAAGTAGTAGTGCGGCGGGATTTGTTGGTGTTGTTGCTAGTGTTGCCGCCTTTGCGCTTTCCGCCTGGAGCTGCGCTCGCTGCGGGTTCTGCGGGTTCATCCGCTTTGTCTTTGGATCTCGGCAACGCTTTTTCGATTTTGATCGCGTTGTCGTTGATGCTGACTCCGTTGTATTTCTCGATGAACTGATCCGCCAATTCATCAGACTTGACCGTAACGAAGCCAAAACCGCGACATTTCCCGGTTTTACGATCGGTGATCAACTTCGCAGAGACTCCTTCGCCTGCATCCGCAAATGCAGCTTCCAAGTCTTGCCGACTTAAATCTTCGGGCAGATTGCCCACATATAAACGAACTGACATATCGAGACACCTCCAGACTTTGATCCTAATACATGGTACGGATGCTTTCCACCCGTTTCGCTGTTTTTGTTGGCTCAGGTTAGACGATTACAAACATTTCCATCACCTCGCGTGCCAACCTTACACGGGTTACAATCGCACTGCTAACACTCTCCGGACGTTTCAAACTCAACCCGGAAGGTCTTTGCTTT
>CAXTDB010000332.1:0-5636 GCA_964242045.1 uncultured Leptolyngbya sp.
GAAAAGTGGTAATTCTGCTGGGAAGCCTGCGATCGAGAGACACCTTAGAACCACTTGTTGCGATCGCGCTCAAAGTCGAAGGCGCGATCGGAGTCGAAACGAACGGTCTTCGATTTAGGTGATCTCAAACTCGATGCCATAGGTCGACCGCAAATCACAAGTGTCGTGATCTACAAGATTTGTGTCGCTGAGTTCGAGATTATAAAAATCAACCACATCGCCATCGAAATAGGGTCCGGCATGCCAAGTTCCGATGTCGAGTTTGATAAAGCAGTTGCCGGGGATGCGAAAAGCACTCAGATCAGCGATCGTCGGACTTGTACCCGGAGGTGCAACGACGATCAGCCATTCTTTGCCTTCGAGTGAACCGAGACACTGAGTACATTTCTGATGTCGAGTGATTTTGTGAAACTGTCGCCCGCGATGCTTGAGGCGCATAATGTAAAAGCGAGGAATCCCGTTCTCTAATTGGAGTTGGGCATCTTCTCGATCGAAGTTTTTCCCGTCGGCTGAGGCTTGAATCAGTTGCCCAAACGGGCGGAATGTCTCAGTGGTGATTGGGTTAGCTTGAATCTGTTGAATCGTAGACGGCTGCATTTAAATCTCTCCCTTGGTTTATGGTGAACCTTTCTTGAGGTTGACGATCAATCTCTTCATTCTTTTTAGGATGCTTGAGTTACTTATCTGAGGATATGACTCATGAATACATTAAAGCGAATTCGGCAGGCAGTATTGATGCTTCTATTGTTAGCTGTAGTGCTGATTGCCCCGATGCAAGCCGCGTTTGCAGCAGACCCATCTTATTCGCCCGGCGCACCGGATAGCCCGCTAAAGAAAGCCAAGACCTTGTATGAAGGTGGTCGCGTGGTCAGCGCAGGAGAACAACCGGACAGCAAGGACTTAGTGGGCAAGATTCAGAAGGATTTGCAGAACAATACGAGCGATCGCCCCAAAACGACCGGGGAATGGAATCGCGAAGCCCGTGAAACCGCAGGCGAACCTGGTAATCGCGTCGGTCGGATTGCAAAAGAAACAGGTGAAGCAGTAAAGGATTTCGGAAAAATGTACCCGGATACCGCAGAGCGTAGCGGTGATGCCCTGCAAGAAAGCATGGATCGATCGAACTAATTCGCTTTGATCTCAACCGGGTGTTGACCATAGTAGGGGAGTGCTTCCGACCAGTGGGGGCGCTCCCCTTTTTGCCAGCGTTGAACTGCGATCGCCAAAACTGCCTCGACAAATTGCCCTTGATTTGATTCGGCTTCAATTCGATGATCGATAGTTTGTTGCTCTAAACTTTGTGCCCATTCAGCCGTTGACATCACCGCATCTGGTTGAAGCACAATCTCGTTTTGATAAATTGCGGTGTAGAGTTCGCCGCGTTGAGCAGGCATCTGAACGGCGATCGTTCCTCTGTGTTGATGTGCGATCGCGGCTAAACTCGAAATCCCGAACAATGGAATTTCTAACTGTTGGGCTAAAGTTCGCGCGGCAACGACTCCGATGCGCGTTCCAGTAAATCCGCCGGGGCCGATCGCGACTGCAAGAAAATCGAGGTCTTTCCAGGTTTGGGGTTTGAGAAATTCCATCAGATGAACGTGCAGCGAACCCGATAAGTCACGACCTAAATTTAGAACAATTGATCGTCGATCGCGCTCAAAGTCAGAAATCGCGAGTCCCAAATCTGGGCTACTCGTATGGATTGCTAAGGCATACATCGTTATTTTCTTTTAATTTGTACTGAATAACATAAGCGATCGCCGCGTGAGATGGATCTGCCGTGTACGATCGCGCAATTTCCATGGGTATAAGCTGTGTGTTGGTAAACAATCAGCGGATGTCCGAGCGGGACTTCTAGTTGTTCGCTCGTTTCCTCATCAGCTTGTGTACATTCAATCACCGCATCAATCTTTTCAGTGTAGACTCCATGTTTCTCAAGCGTTGTTAAGGTGAGTTGCTTCTTAAGGTCTTTTGCATAAGATTTTCCTAACTCTGGAATGATATAGCTGACATCGACGCAGCCAGGAACGCCATTAAATAACAATACTTTTTTTTGAAAATAAGCGATCGATACTGCCAATATCTCCTCAACTTCTGGCGGAACAGTAACTCGCTCGAAAACCAAGGTTTGTACAGTAATCATTACGCCTTGCTGCGCCATGTCTGCTTCTAATAACAATGGACTAGAAAGCGTGTGAATCACCTTTTGTTGATCAGCAACAAATGCCCCTTTTCCTTGCTGTACAACCACCAACCCTTGCTGCATCAAATTTGCGATCGCGCGCCTTGCCGTAATTCTGCTTACCTCAAACTCTGACATTAGCTGATGTTCGCTCGGTAGCTGATCTCCGGGTTTGTACTGCCCGCTGATGACACGATCGCGCAGTTGTTTGGAGATCATGCTGTGCAGAGGAATTGCCATGATTCGTAGCGTTAAATACAGAGTTTTGTTGAGATGTTGCTATTCTTGCTTGTTATAACAAGTCCAGCTTGATTAGGAAAAAAAGACGATGAGTTCATCTGTTTCTGAGTCTAACTTGATTGAATTCGAGTCGAAGCGTTGCTCACCTCTAAGTCATGAAGCTTTGAAGGATTTGAACGGTCGATCGACGCTGAAAGGATTGTTCCAGCTTTTCGGGCACTGCGCGATTTTGGGCATTAGCGGCTATCTTTGGGGCACAAACTTAGGACATAACTGGGCGATTGCCATTCCCGCCGTGATTGTCTACGGATTTGGCTTTGCTGCAATGTTTGCTCCGATGCACGAATCTTCGCACCGGACTGCATTCGAGAACAATCTGCTGAATGATGCGGTTTGCTGGCTTGCAGGTGTGCTGTCGTTCTACAATGGCGCATTCTACCGTCGCTATCACAAATGGCATCATCGCTATGCTCAAGACTTTGACAACGATCCAGAACTAAGCGATCCGATTCCACAAACGTTCGGGGAATATCTGATCTTGCTGAGTGGTATCAGTTGGTGGTCGGGCAAACTGAAAACTCATTTTCGCGTTGCGACTGGACAGCTAAAAGACTATCCGTACATTTCAGAGGAAGCGAGAAATGGCGTAATTCTCGCAGTTCGATCGCAGTTAGCCGTTTATGGAATTGCGATCGCCATCTCGATCATTGCTCGTCAGCCTTGGTTTATTACTTACTGGCTGCTCCCATTGATAGTTGGACAGCCGATCTTGCGAATGATTTTGCTATCAGAACATACCGGATGTACACATGATGGTAATCCGCTGACGAATACTCGATCGACAAAAACGCTGTTTCCGCTCCAGTTCTTGATGTGGAATATGCCCTTTCACGCAGAACATCATCTGTATCCTTCGATTCCCTTTCATCAGTTGCCAGCAGCACACCAACAGTTGAGAGAACATTTCACCTACAAAGATCAAGGCTACGTGGAAGTAAACTACAACTTTGCTAAGAAGCTTGTATGAGTTGTTTTAGTCTGAAAGACTTTCCGCTGCACTGTGGAGCAATCTTGCCTGAAGCGCAAATCGTGTATCAAACCTACGGGACATTAAACCACGATCGCACCAATGCCATTCTCTATCCAACCTCATACGGCGCACAGCACACCGATATCGATTGGCTGATTCGCCCGGATGGAATCCTAGACCCGACTAAGTGGTTTATTGTGATTCCAAATATGTTTGGTAACGGTTTATCGACCTCGCCAAGCAACAGTGAGTGTGGACTCGAAGAACAAGGCTTTTGGTTGAGTCACTTCGACAATGTTCGCGCACAACAGCAGTTACTTCAGGAAGTCTTTCAGATTGAACAACTTGCATTGATTTACGGCTGGTCAATGGGCGCGCAGCAAGCTTATCACTGGGGCGCGCTTTATCCCGATCGCGTTTTAAGAATTGCTGCACTCTGCGGCACGGCTCGAACCACTGATCACAATCGTATCTTTCTGCAAAGCTTACGAACTGCATTAACGGCTGATTCAGCTTGGACAGGATTGCGATTTGAACGATTGCCCGATCGAGGATTTCGAGCCTTTGCTCATATCTATGCAAGTTGGGCAGCTTCCCAAGCCTTTTATCGGGAAGGGCTTTACTACCAACTCGGCTACAGTTCATTAGAAGACTACATCGCCCAATTCTGGGAAATGAACTATCGCAAACGCGATCCGCACAATCTCTTAGCCATGATTGATACTTGGCTGCATTGCGACGTTAGCGACAATTCAATCTATCAAGGAAACTATATTGCTGCGATGAATGCGATTCAAGCCAAAACATTTGTAATGCCTGCGACAACAGATTTGTACTTTACCTCAGAAGATTGTGCAGCAGAAGCCGCTTTGATCCCGAATGCAGAGTATCATCCGATCAACTCAATTTGGGGACATCGAGCAGGCAATCCATACCAACATCCACCCGATGCCGCGTTTATTCGATCGCAGATTCAAACCCTACTCCAACAACGATTATGACGACGCTCTCCCAAACTGCCCAAGTCCAAGGAATTCGCTACTTCCTAATTTCGTTTACCGACTTATTTGGAGTTGCGCGATCGAAGTTAGTGCCTGCGGAAAGCATTGATCAAATGGCAACGAGTGGAGCGGGATTTGCGGGATTTGCAGCTTGGTTAGACATGACTCCTGCTGATCCAGATATTCTGGCGATTCCCGATGCAGAAAGCTTGATTCAGTTACCGTGGCAACCGGATGTGGCTTGGTTACCTGCGGATTTGCACACCATCACCGGAGAGCCTTTAGAACAAGCGCCGAGAGTTGTTTTGAAACGAGTCTTGCAACAAGCTCAAGAACTCGGCTATCGAGCGCGAACGGGTGTGGAATGTGAGTATTTTCTGTTGAGTGCAGATGGCGAACAGCTTTCAGACTTGCGCGATCGACAATCTAAACCCTGCTATGATCAACAGTCCTTGATGCGAAGATACGATCTAATTCGTGAAATCTGCGATGCAATGTTAAAGCTCGGATGGGGCGCGTATCAAAACGATCACGAAGACGGAAACGGACAGTTCGAGATGAATTGGATGTATGCAGATGCGTTGATCACGGCAGATCGACAAGCCTTTTTCAAATACATGGTGAAAGCGATCGCAGAAAAGCATGGATTTCGAGCGACATTCATGCCAAAACCTTTTGCTCATTTAACCGGAAACGGTTGCCATACCCATCTTTCACTGTGGGATAACGCGGGACAAGAAAACCTCTTTTATGATCCACAAGGAGAGTTAGGACTATCTCAACTTGGTTATCAATTTATTGCAGGGGTGCTGCATTCGGCTGAGGCACTCTGCGCGATCGTCAATCCAACTATTAATTCCTACAAACGCATCAATGCACCTGTGACATTATCTGGTGCAACTTGGTCGCCCAACACAGCTAGCTACAGCGGTAACAATCGAACCCACACCATTCGTATTCCCGATGCTGGACGCTTTGAGTTTCGCTTAGCAGACGGAGCCGCAAATCCTTATCTATTACCTGCCGCATTGATCGCAACCGGACTCGATGGCATTGTGCAAAAACGCGATCCGGGCGTTCGGCGCGACAACAATACTTACACTGATCCGCTACCTGCGAATGAAGTGAAAACATTGCCGAAGAACTTGCTAGATGCGCTACGGTGTTTGGAATCAAATGAGGT
>CAXTDB010000333.1:0-5624 GCA_964242045.1 uncultured Leptolyngbya sp.
GAGCGGTATGCGGACAATCTGTCAAACGATTGAAATAAAAAGAAAAAATAAAATTTTACTTCAGAGCGGGAATCCTTGGACGCAAACAAAGGTAAGCCAGTGGGCCAAATAACGGCACGAGCGCAACAACCCAGAAAAACTGAGATTGATTCATCAAGCCTCGTCGCGCCATATCATCACTCAGCAACGTGGGATAGGGAAACAAGAGTGCAAACAAACAGAACGCCAGCGTCATCGCGTGAATAAATTTATCGGTTTGAAATGCTTGAATAAATGCGCCCCAATCTCCAAACACGATCGCAAATATCAGCAAAACAACAGTGCTCAGCGTCAGCATTACACCCGTCGATCGAGCATCTAACAAAGATAACCAAGCATCTTTTTCGCCCGAAAACTCTTCGTTCGGTTCGCGCAGTGCCAAATAAGGAATTAAGCCCAGTGTTCCTGATGCGATCGAAGCCAACATAAATCCCCAAGCTGGAATCTGCTGCATTCTGCCATCAGCAAAGATCAGACAGCTATAAATTAATAACCAAATGCCGACCATGCTAAACAGTGAGATCACAACTGGATTCAATAAAGGAAGTTGCCCAGATAGCAAGGTTTGAATCGGCTGTAGCAAGTTCGATCGTAAGGGCGGGGCAACCAAAAATACATAGACAATGAATCCAAACCATATTGTCCACAAGCCTAATTTCCGCAACATCCGCACCTCTCTTAATTCTGTTCTTTTGGCACAGCCGCTTCGACGCTAAGACTTTCCAGAAGGGCTTGCATTAATTAGCCTGGAGCCTTGTGATCTAAGAGGATATTTGAAGAGTAATCGTTTTGAAAAGTAATCGTTCATTGCTTTACCTGCCCCGGACTGGAATTCGGTCTATTAGCCCCGACTTTCACTGAAGGGACTGTCAGCCAACCAAAATGTAAGTCTTCAGTCCGTTTTTAACGGACTTCGCACTGTTAGCCCCGAATTCCATTCCGGGGCGGATGGACGCAATAAACGACACTTGTTAAACGTCCTCTAAGCTCGGACAGCTATGACGATCGAGATCTACGATCGCATAAAGAAGTTTTCGAGCAGAGTTTGTAGTCACTAGCTAAGCTTCTCTAATATCTAAGCTTCTCTAATATCACAGTTCGAGTTGGATAGAGGCATCTTTTGCCCCTACCAACTTTTTATCTCTACGCTAACGACTGACCTGCTTGTGACAGCAATTCACCCAACTGCTCAACTTTTACTGCAACATCTCCGGTTGCCTCTGCTGCGGCTTCCGAAGTATCTTCGCCTAGATCCGTCAAAATCTGAGAAATCGAGCTAACATCTCCCTGTGATAATGCAGCTTTCAAGTCGCCCAAGTCTTCAGCTAGGTCAGTTCCTTGAAGCTGTTGCTGCCAGCTTTCAATCACTGCGATCGCTTGCTCTACCGGAATTACTGTTAATCCCTGTTGTAATGCCGCGATCGTGGTGTCTACGTCAATTGTCCGAGAATCTGCCATGATTTTCTTCCCTACTGTTAAACATTTCTGACAAGTGCCTCACACCTGATTCGATTCTTGCAATCTACCTTCGGAATTCCTCACTCTTTTGGGAGAAATAGCGATCGCGCGACTTCGGCATTCAAGCTCAGTCTTTGGATCGACACATTTAGTACATAAAACGTTAAATAATTTCACAATTCTACCATGCACCTCTAAGTCGTCATGCTGCGACTTCCGCTCTTTGCCCGATTGACCAAAACCGCGATCAGGCCAACGGTAGCTCTTTCTCCTGACGATTCCCTAGAGTATCGTGAGATGAAGTTGATTCAATTTCAAGTACATCTGCATCCGTCAAGCTACCTTTAGGTTGAATCCGAATACCTGGCTTCGTGCCTAGAAGTTGCTGAAATAGCTGTCCATCAAGAGATCCGGTGTGACGCAACTTAGTAACTACCTGGTCTGTTGTCCATCCGGGATAGGCTGCTTCTACTTTTTGAACCAGAGTAATAAAACGACTTACCGATGGTATGGGAGATCTTCGTTCTGGAATTTATTATTGCTATAGTAAAGGTAAAAGGGCAAACTCATTCAATCCATTATGCTCTGAACATGGTTAAAGCTGTGGAACTATACAAAGTTTCCCAAATTGCCCTAAGTCTTTCATTATCAGCAGTGACACTGACTGCGTGTGGTTCAGACTTACTCATGGCGCAGAGCGGACGAACAGCGCAAACGCAAGCTGCATCACAATTAGCATCACCCTTGCAAGATAAACCGCGACCAACTTTTCACTTAGATGAGCAACTTCTGTCTAACTATCAGACTCGCAAATCACAGCTAGCTGATCTCATTCAAGTGTGCAAAGCACAGAAGTATTCGTTAGGACCGAAAGGTGATACAAAGCAGCCCTTCGTATCCCGTAAGGTTGAGCCAGCACGATTGCAGACCCTCTCCCTAAGTGAGGTTGCCAAAGAAATCAAACGGAATGAAGCGCTACCAGAGGATTTTGGTGGGTTGCGAATCTTATTCGTTGTCGATTACTACAAGAACGATCCGGCTGATATGTTCGTCGAAGAGAAAGGTTATTTATACTCATCGACTCCCCTTCGGCAAGACCTCCTTGAAAATGGCAGTTTAGACCAATTCTCTGGTCAGTTGCTATTTGAGAAATATAAATCGCAAGAAGCTTGGAGATACAAACAGATTGAACCGAACTGGTATCTCTATTACCGACAATATTTTTACCCATTTATGGGCTGATAGACTTCTTACATAAACCATGAAGCCCGTGCAAGCTGGATATGCAACCGCGCACGATATTCACGCCAACATTCCAGCACCACGAGAAGCTGGTCTTCGACGCTCAACTTTGCCTATCGGACTCGTTTGCCGCGTCGGTTAAGGTCAGGTCACAGCACCGCTACCCTCTAAGCAAACGTCTTAGGATACACATCGCACCAGCGTTTGAAGTCGTTCGGCTTCAGATGCTTTAGCTGTTCGTAAGTCATGGGTTTATCCTCCTTGACCTACTTTTACAACCCTCTTCCCAATTCACGCAAGAGGTCTAATCCTTGGATAGTTCTGAACTCTACCTAATAGCTCGATCGTAAGATTCCATTCATGACACTAAAGACGCTATCAAACCAACCAACTGTGTTAATCACATCCTGAACTAATCGAGGCGGTCGGGAGATCAGCGTATCCAGTGCAATTAATCGCTCGAAATCAATCTGAACCTCTCCCGATCGTTTTTGCCCTTGGGGATCATAGAACTCGACACCCGCGCCTTGCATCACCTTGATTAATTCCTGCGCGATGATGCCATAACCGATCGTGGTTGCATGAATGCCATCGAGCGAAAATAATCCGCCTTGAATACGTCCCTGTGCATTTGATTTGAAAAACCGCGAATCCGGCACAGGGTTCAACGCTTGTAGTACAGGCGGCAACTCATAAGGACTCCACCAATCTGGTTGCACTTGGGCTTGATTGAAAAAGCGGCGAGTGGCTAAACGATCGAGCAATCCTACCATTTCAAACAAATACCAGTCTTTTCCTTCAGTGCGACCTTCTCGCACTACATTTGCGATCGCGTCGTTGTATTGATCGATCGCGCTATCGATCGCTCTTGCTTCATTTGCAGTTAAGTGAGGATGCCGAGATGGATTAAATGGCTCATCTTTAATCCAGAACTGTGTATAGTACGGAAAATAGCGCGATTGCGGTGTAACTTTCTCGCCCACTCCACGAGCAAACGGCGCGATCGTTACGTGCGGCACAGTACACCAAATCACGTGACGGGCGCGAATCTGCTTCACTTGTTCCACGATCAAATCAAGCTCTGCCTCAAAGTGAATCGGTCGCCAAACAGTATATTGATCATTCACGTCCATGTCATCGTAGCCTGTGTCCGACCATTTCACTTTGAATGTTAAAATACTACCTAAAGCATTGTTAGAACCAATAAAAATAATGAGCGTTTCAATTTCTTCATTCGATAAAGCTTGTGCAGCTTGAAGCGGTGTTAATGCTTGTTTCTTCTCGTTGCGAGCTGTATCAAGAACTCGTACTGCAGCTCGTTCATTATGATGATCCACGACTTGTTTAATAAAATTGTCTTTGGGTGGATTATCGCGTAAAACTTGAAGGCAAATATCAGCATTGCGAGACAGTGTATTTCGCAGATCCCAGCCGTACACTGCTAGATTGTGATTTATTTCACCTTGGGCTGAAAACTGAGACCCTGCACCGCGCTCCCAATAGTCCTCACTCCGATCGAGAAAGCTCTGCAAATCTAACAGCGCAGAAGGAATCTTCCACCAGTTCAATTGCCCACCAATCTGCATCTCTAGATTGCGGGCAAGCGTTTCTAGATTTAGCGGAATGCCGTCACCGGGACTGTCATAAATTGGATAGCGAAATGCTTTCCAGCCCAGTTCATGAGCAATCATCGCTGGATAAGAAAGATGCGTTTGAAAGATTGCACCACTCTGAAAACCTTGCGTCAGTGAATCCCCGATCGTCACTAATCGATATTTCGGGCTGCTTTGTCGATCGACTTCGACAGGAATTCCCAATGTTGGATCAGATTCAGGCTGACGCGGCTCGGCTCGAATTACGACATCGGGTGGCGTTTTAGCATCGAGCATTGCTGGAATTACAGTTTTTTCCATCGGTTTCTCCCTTAAGCGCGTCAAGTCACTGTATCACCCCATCTAAGTAAACAAAGAATTCTCTGCTTTGGTTGATTTCTCAATTTATTTTTACCGAAAGTACCCGAACGTCTCCCTCCATAGGTGGATACTCTCTCTAAATAGAGACGACTCAAGGTAGATCCTTCTACTTAAAGATTCATCCTAAAATTGCCTTACCGATAAAAAACTCGTGGTATTACTACAACAGACTGTAGTGACTGAACACTGAATTGATAATAATTGAGGCTTGGCGATAGGCATGATTCGAGTCATTTTGATTGAAGACCACGACTTGACCCGCGTTGGGATTCGAGCCGCTCTACAACAGCGAGAGGGGTTTGAAGTGATTGGGGATGCACGCGATGCTAAGTCGGGACTAAGACTGCTCAGAACTTCCCAACCCGATGTTGCGATCGTGGATATTGGTTTGCCTGATTCTACCGGGATCGACCTGACACAGCAATTCAAGCAAGCTCAGGCAAGTGGTGAAAGCCCCAACACCAAAATCTTGATCATGACGATGCAGGACAGCGAAGATACGGTACTTGCTGCCTTTGCTGCGGGAGCCGATTCTTACTGCATGAAAGATGCCAGTATTGATAAACTTGCTCAAGCGATCGAAACAACCGCAACTGGAAACGCTTGGATTGATCCCGCGATCGCGCGCGTTGTCCTCCATCAAACGCAAAAGGCATACACTTCAAATCAGCAATCTCCTGAAGCTGCCACCATTTCGATTAATCGCTTGTCTGATGAAGACTTCATCCCAGCTTATCCGCTCACTGAACGAGAACTGGAAGTGTTAAAACTGATTGTCGATGGCTGTAGCAATGCTCAAATTGCCGAAAAGCTGTACATCACGGTTGGAACGGTTAAAACGCACGTTCGCAACATTCTGAACAAGCTGTGTGCAGATGACCGAACCCAAGTTGCGGTTCGAGCATTAAGAAC
>CAXTDB010000334.1:0-5562 GCA_964242045.1 uncultured Leptolyngbya sp.
GGCTCATCTCTTCAGGTTGGCGCTTGAGAAGGGCAGTGCGGGATCTAGGTTTCACGGGGTTGCCGACGAAGGGGTTCCGATGCGAGAAATCGCAGATGTCATCGGTCGTCGCCTGAACCTGCCAGTCGTTGCTAAATCACCTGTGGAGGCGGCTGAGCATTTTGGCTGGATGCAATACTTCGTGAGTAGCGACTGTCCGGCTTCCAGTGCCCTAACTCAGAAACGACTGGACTGGTGCCCGACCCAGCCCCAGCTTATCTCTGACATCGATCGTCCGAGTTATTTCAAAACCTGAACAGACGGTCTAGCTGTCATCGCTATTATTTGAAGATTTTGAGATGAACGAGATTTGGATTTTAGGAGCGATGGGTCGAATGTCGCGCGATCGACCCATTCGTTGAGATGACTTTGCTAGTAGCAAGAGCTGCTTATCTGTTGGTTCAGCTTTGGCAGCGACAATCGTTGAAGCCCTTGCTGCTGTCGTCTAATAAAAGCACGAGTCGATGACTTAGAACGAGAAGGCACTGCTGTTTCTAGTTCAGTCATTCTAGAAGATCGAACCGCGATCGTAGTCAGTCTTTCCAATCCCGAAAACAAGCCAAATACTGAAAAAAGAGTGAAAAAGCTTGGATCAGTGACAATTAAAAACTGAGAGCGGACATCAAAACATTCCGGCTCGAAGTTCAGAAATTTTATGATCCCACCGACGCTTATTTAACACCTGCCCAAAGTTCATATCATTCAATCGTTCGTTCATTCTCCGCTGATTTAGACTCCGTAAAGTTAAAACTCTCGCGTTCATTTGACTGCGCCAAGTCATTTAATAAAGTAGACACCCTAGTGCGCCTAGCTTTGACGCTTCAGCCAGCTTTAGACAAGAAGGGTAGCCCGGAGCATGAGGCGAAATCAGACAAGTATCGGCGGAACCGATCGACAGTTGCAGATGTTGATGGAAATAGCAGGCTGAAGGCAACGCTCCCGAAACGGAGTTGATCGGTGTCGCGGAGACGTTATCCTGAACTTTATGGGTTGGACTCTGGATTATGCTGCGACTTAGTGAAATAAAGCTCCCGTTAGATCATACTGAAGCGGAAATTAAAACCGCCATTCTTGATATGCTGCACCTTAGAGCGGAAGAACTAATCGGGTATTCGATCTTTAAGCGCAGCTATGATGCCCGCAATCGAGGAGAGAAAATCACTGCGGTCTATATTCTGGACGTAGAAACGCATCATGAAAAACGAGTGCTGCAACGGTTTAAGAAAGATCCGCGGGTGAAAGAGACACCGGATATGAGCTATCGAACCGTGGCTCAAGCTCCGAAAGGACTGACAGAGCGCCCGATCGTCATTGGCACAGGTCCCTGTGGAATGTTTACGGGACTGATGCTGGCGCGGATGGGATTTCGCCCGATTCTGCTAGAGCGGGGGAAACAAGTCCGCGATCGCACAGCAGATACGTTTGGCTTTTGGAAAAAAAGAGCCGACTTTAATCCAGAATCAAACGCCCAGTTTGGCGAAGGCGGAGCAGGAACGTTCTCCGATGGCAAACTCTACAGCCAGGTTCGCGATCCGCAACACTATGGGCGGAAAGTGTTGACGGAATTCGTTAATGCGGGCGCTTCACCGGAGATCCTGTATGTGAATCGTCCGCATATCGGAACGTTTAAGCTAGTGGGAATCGTTGAGAAGATGAGAGCCACGATCGAATCTTTGGGCGGTGAGATTCGCTTCCAGAGTCGAGTCGAAGAGGTCTTGATCGAGAATCGGCAAGTGCAGGGCGTTCGCCTAGACAGCGGGGAGATCCTCGAAGGTCGGTCTGTGGTGTTAGCGGTTGGACACAGCGCCCGCGATACATTCCAGATGTTGTTCGATCAAGGCGTGTATATTGAACCAAAACCGTTCTCGATCGGGTTCCGGGTTGAGCATCCGCAGCCCATTATCGATCGCGCCCGCTACGGACAATATGCAGGCGATCGACGATTGGGAGCGGCAGATTATAAGTTAGTGCATCACGCCAAAAATGGGCGATCGGTGTATAGCTTCTGTATGTGTCCCGGTGGATTAGTGGTTGCTGCGACTTCAGAGCCAGGGCATGTCGTCACGAATGGCATGAGCCAGTATTCTCGCAATGAACGCAACGCCAATAGTGGAATTGTTGTTGGCATTTCGCCCGAAGATTATCCAGAGAGTCCTTTAGGGGGGATTGCCTTGCAGCGCCATTTGGAGAGGCAGGCGTTTGAGTTAGGAGGCAGAACCTATGAGGCTCCAGGGCAATTAGTGGGAGACTTTATTGCCGATCGTCCGTCGCGCGAGTTTGGCAGTGTGTTACCGTCCTATGCGCCGGGTGTGCATTTAGGAGATTTGGGATCTAGCTTGCCAGAGTACGCGATCGCGGCAATCCGCGAAGCCCTCCCCGCTTTTGAGAAACAGATTGCAGGATTTGCGATGCCCGATGCGGTTCTAACTGGAGTCGAAACCCGAACCTCTTCCCCGATTCGGATCAAACGTGGAGAAGATGGGCAGAGTGTGAATACTCAAGGCTTGTTTCCAGCGGGAGAAGGTGCAGGCTATGCAGGCGGAATTCTCTCAGCAGGAATTGACGGCATTAAGACGGCGGAAGCGGTGGCATTGAAGATGCTGGCGACTTAAGCGGACAGACTAACACTGTTGAAGAAAGAGCGATCGCTCTTTCTTCATTCCACCAGGGGGAGGCTTGCCACCATTGCCAGAGGGGAAGACTCCCTTTGCTTAGATTGCAGCGGTTACAGACTGCGACTAAATTCGATTTGACATTCCTGCCCCCTTTGGATTCAGCTACGATGTGATCTAAGGTGAGAATTCGGGGAGTGCGTCCACAGTAGGCACAAGCTCCATTGAATCGCTGTTTGATTCCAGCTTTGAGCTTGTGCTTTTGGAATTTTCGTCCGAATTCTCGACATGGGGGCTTTGAATTCATGCGGTTAATATCATGCCTATTTTGTTTTTATCTTATTTTTGTTCAGGTGCGGCTGGCAGAAGTAGGGCATAAACTCAGCAAGTGCGAAAGGTGAGCAGGCGAAACGAGAGAAGTACCGACGCGATCGAAGGACATCGATCGACATTCCGCTTCAGTAGTTGGCATATCCGCTGTGAGAAAGCATCGAGAGCAATTTGCACAGTCGGGTTGTATTTGCAGCAGGCGGAGTTGTGAGGGGCGATGTTGCGATCATCGTGCGGATTGAGCGCGATCGCCAATCATTCAGCCATCGCATCTAGCAAGGTTAACTTCTCGCTTCAGATTTCGTATCCCTTTTCTTCAATCCAGTCAAAGATCTGATCGAGTTGTGCCAAGGTCACCAAGCCATATTGCCACAGCACCATTGGTAGTGGATCACGTTGCGGTTGACCTTGACGTAGGGCAAGTTGAATCGACGATCGCGGCAGTGATAAATCGCGCTGCAAAAATTCAACGAATGCCTGTCGTCTTTGAGTATTCATCTTCGGTTCGCTCCCTGAATCGGTTGAAACGACAGAGCCAGTTCAACACCTTGGATTGCTTAACGCATACTTGAACGCAATAGAACAAGTGAATCCGCTGAATGCTCCGCGTGACTGCGCTTCAGTGCAAAGGGCAGAAATGACGCGGCAATCTGGTGCATCAAGGACACTGACGATATCAGGGAATGGATAAAAACCTGATCGTGAGTCTCCTCTCAATGCCGACGAAGTTAGCTGACGGGCTAGGACTGAGAGATGTCCTTCTCTACACAGAGATACGCCCCAAATGTGGTTCCTCCGCTTCAGGATCAGTTCCCGAATTAGGCTGACTGCTGTTGCTGATTAGAATAGCGGGAGGAATTTGGGCTGTCAAGGTTCTGAAATATTAGTTGAATCACTTAGCCGCTAGATTCCTTTTCTATCGGTGGCTCTTCGCAGGCAGCGCTTCTCATTCATCGGGTTTCTCACAGCAACAGTTTTACATTTTCAAGCCTATTCGCTTTTGTCAGACGATTTAGAATGAAGAACAAAGATATTGCAATTCGGGTAGTGAGACGAAAGGTCTGAATCAGACTGTGGGTGGTGTTCTAGACCTGTGTAGAGTCTGACAAAATATAACTATTTCTACTTCCTTGATTCTCTACGGTACTAGAACCGATTTGCTGCCCAAGCTGCAATAGCACGAATGTTGTAAAAAACGGCAAGAGCAACGAAGGCAAGCAGCGCAAACGTTGCCGCAATGCTGACTGTTCGCGCCGCTCGTTCATTCGAGAGTACAGTTATCGAGGCTACTTACCCGAAGTGAAACAGCAAATCAGTGACATGGCAGTGAATGGGAGTGGCATTCGCGATACGGCACGAGTGCTAAAAATCAGTCCGACCAGGGTGATTGAAGAACTAAAAAAAGGATCGCGGTTCGCCGCGAATGCAATTTCACCTGTATGCTTCTTGCGTTACCATGCGACAGTCGAAGCGGCGATTTAAGCATCTGGGATGGAGGATACGTTTCTGCGTCCAAATCTCTTTATGCAGGGCTGAGCCACTACCATTTACACTAGCTGACGAGCCATCTGCTCAAGCGGTTCGTAGCCGTTCAATATCTCGAATTGGTGGTGCACCGAACATCCGAGAATATTCGCGGCTGAACTGTGAAGTGCTCTCGTAGCCCACTTGATAGGCAGTATTGGTTGCATCCAAATTCTCGGCAAGCATCAGGTGACGCGCTTTCAGCAGTCTTAATTGTTTCTGATATTGCAGGGGACTCATTGAGGTCACCTGCTTGAAGTGGCGATGAAACGACGAAGGAGACATATTGGCTTGCTCAGCTAGCTCTTCAACTCTTAACGGTTCTGTAAAGTTACTCTTGAGCCGTTTGATGACTTCCGCAATGCGCTGCATAGTACTGCCAACTGTGGCAATCTGACGCACCGCTTCGCCTCGTTCACCCGTGAGCAGACGGTAATAAATTTCGCGGATGATTATCGGTGCGAGGAATGGAATGTCTTGCGGGGTGTCTAAAAGCTGGGTCAGCCGCATGGCACAGTCAATCATCGACGGCTCAGCATCGCCGATAAAATAGCCTCTAACCGAGTTTTCTTGCTTACTCGTGCTTGAGTTAATTTGAGCAATAATGTCGCACAGTTGAACAGGGTCTAAACTTAACTTAAAGCCCAGATACGGACTATCAGGGGTTGCCTCGATTTGACATCCAAACAGCGGCAAATCCACTGAAACGACGAGATATTGAGCAATGCCATACCAATAGGTTTGCTCACCAATCAACATTTCTTTTTTACCCTGCACCACAATGGCGAGAATCGGTTCGGTGACACCGCACGTTGCTGTAAAAGTATCAGAGTGCCGCATGAACTCTAACTGGTTGACCTTTGTTGCATGAACGCCGTCTCCTCGATCGCCAATATGTCGATCGACCAGTGCCGCTAGTTCTCCACATTTGCGAATCGCCGCTTTGTGATTGAGTGTTCCGATCGCCATGCTCAATTCCTGCTGGTTGAATCATTCTTACCTACTCATTATAGGAAGGTTTCTCTTGTGCAGCGCTTTGCTTGAGAGGATTAGGCAA
>CAXTDB010000335.1:0-5540 GCA_964242045.1 uncultured Leptolyngbya sp.
GCGGATTCAAATTAATTACAACCGGAACGCCGATCGAAAATCACTTGGGCGAGTTATGGAATTTATTCAGATTTATCAATCCCGGATTACTCGGATCGTTAGAGCAATTCAATGAACGATTCGCAACGCCGATCGAACGATTCGAGGACAAACAAGCCCGGATTCGGCTGAAAAAATTGATCCAGCCTTTCCTCTTACGTCGCACGAAAAGCCAAGTTCTCCAAGAGCTTCCTTCGCGTACCGAAATCGTTCTGCACGTCGAACTCAGCACTGAAGAGCGATTATTTTACGAAGCTCTGAGAAAAAGCGCAATGGAACGACTCGCGGAATCCGATGCCCCCGCAGGACAGAAACATTTACAAGTGCTGGCGGAAATCATGAAGCTCCGTCGTGCCTGCTGCAATTCCCGATTAGTTACAGCAAAATCGCCCCTACCGAGTGCGAAACTTCAGTTATTTAGCGAAGTGCTAGAAGAACTGTTAGACAACCGCCACAAAGTTTTGGTGTTCAGTCAATTTGTCGATCACTTACACATTCTGCGCGAATATTTAGACAAAAAAGCGATCGCGTATCAATACCTCGACGGCAGCACCTCAACACCCGAACGCAAAAAACGCATCGAAGCCTTTCAATCGGGAACAGGCGATGTGTTCTTGATCAGTCTCAAGGCGGGAGGAACCGGACTCAACCTCACCGCCGCAGACTATGTGATTCACATGGACCCATGGTGGAATCCGGCAGTCGAAGATCAAGCCAGCGATCGCGCTCATCGCATCGGTCAACAGCGTCCGGTGACAATTTACCGACTGGTGGCAAAAGATACGATCGAAGATCAAATCGTAGACTTGCACCAACACAAACGCGATCTTGCAGACAGCTTACTCGAAGGCACAGAAATCAGCGGCAAGATCTCAACGAATGATCTCCTGCAACTGATTCAAGCAGGCTAATTCTGAGTTTCTCTGCGTTTCCGTCCAAACACACCCGACATACTCAATCCCGTCACTATCAATCCGAGCAATCCTAATCCGTCTAAAATCGGATAGATTGCTTCGAGATGAAAAATCTCTCCGCTATGGATTTTGAGCAATACCCGCGAAGAAACGCCTAAATCGAGCTTCCATTCCCGCTCGATCGTCGTTGCCATTCCAGTCAATACCGTCAACAACAGCGGCAACGCCACAATCAGACTCAGCCATCGATGATATTTGCGAAAAGCACGGTTCATAAAATTTTAGGATTTTGTCGCGTTAACAACTTGTTGATTCAATGCTTGCAATGCTGCCAAAGACTGCGCTTTGTTCGAGGTTTTTAGCGCGTCTTGGACTTTATCCATGTTGGCTTCGATCGCTTCATAGGTCGAAGGTGCTTTCTGTTTGATGCCATCTTCAACGGTCTTCCAGTTATCCTCGAATTTACCAAACTCGCCTTTCGCTTTGTTGAAGTCTCCCGCATTCACCGCAGTAGTCGTATTTGAAATCACTGTTTGCAAATTAGAAATTCCAGCAGCCGGGGCAGCAGGAGCGGCGGGAACAGGTAAGGGAGATTGGGCAGCAGGAGAAGATTGGGCGGCAGGCTGATTATTGCTTCCACAAGAAGCGAGAACGAATAGTCCAGCGATAAGACTGAAAAAGGTTGCAAACCGAAGATTCATAAGAACGATTCCAAGACTGTGCTGGCTCATTCTAGCGTCTCGATTCACGAATTTTCCTCATGGTGGGTAGGACTTTGAGCCTGGAAACAAGCGATGAGTTATTCGCCAGTAAGATATGAGAAGAGTTCACACCGTCCCTACTAGCTGATGCTAAAAACGATCGCAGGTTTTTACCAAAATGGTCAGATTCAACTCACCGAGCTACTGCAAGAAGTGAGCGATCGTACCCAAGTCCTTGTGACGTTTCTCGAACCTGGTAAAGTTGATCCGAGTAAGTTACGTCAGTTGATCGATCAGCTAGAAACGATCGTGGGTGTCCAGCAAGGTTTTGAGGAACTGGATGCTGGACAAACGCGCCCTCTTGAGGATTTCATCCAAGAAATGCAGCAGAAATATGACATTTCAGGTTGAAATCACTCTGATCGCTGAAGCTGAAATTGAGTCGGCATAGGGAATGACGATCGATAATTTAGAGACTGAACCGTAATGCGATCGCGCCTTCAATATTGGAATTCTCAGCGATCGGGGCTACATTATCAAAAATGTCTATGATGCCGAATCATGAAACCTGCCGTTAGTTTGCTGCGCGCCAACACTTACGATTTAGTCAAACTGCGATCGACTCTAGAAACGCTGCTCGAACCGTTGGGCGGCATCAGCAGCATGGTGAAACCGGGCGATCGCGTTTTGCTTAAACCTAATTTACTCACAGGCGCACGCCCCGGAAAAGAATGCGTCACTCGTCCAGAAATTGCTTATTGTGTGGCGAAAATGGTGCAAGAAGCAGGCGGAAAGCCGTTTCTTGGTGATGGACCTGCTTTCGGAAGCGCTCACGGAGTTGCCAAAGCTAGCGGTTACTTGCCTTTAACCGAATCGCTCAGTTTACCGATCGTCGAATTCAAAGGCAAACGTTACGAAACAGTGAGCGAAGAATTTAATCATCTGTTGTTGTCGAAAGAAGCGATCGAAGCCGATGTCGTGATCAACCTGCCTAAAGTTAAATCTCACATGCAACTCACGGTAACTATGGGTGTGAAGAATCTTTTCGGCTGTGTTCCCGGTAAGATGAAGGCTTGGTGGCACATGGAAGCCGGAAAAGATTCGTCTCGGTTCGGTACAATGCTAGTGGAAACTGCCCGCACGATCGATCCAGATTTGACCATTATTGATGGCATCATCGGGCATGAAGGAAATGGCCCCAGCGGAGGTGAACCGAGAGAGTTAGGGGTTCTTGGGGCATCGCGGAATGTGTTTGCGCTCGATCGCTCAATCATCGATATTCTCAACGTTGATTCCGCAACCGTTCCAACGATTCTCGCGAGTCAGCGGTTAGGACTTTGTTCCACGATCGACGAAATCGAGTTCCCGCATCTTCATCCGATCGATCTACAAATTCCCGATTGGCGACTGCCTGATAAGATGATGCCGATCGATTTCGGTGCGCCTCGCGTTCTCAAATCAACTTTCAAGCACTTGTACATCCGGTTCATCAAGGAACCGATGGCAGCTTATCGATAAAAAACCGAAGGGTGAGAAGATCTACGTCTTTTTGCGCTTGTGCTTCCTGCTGTAATACTTAATGATCTTTTAATAACAGTTGTTTCAGGTTGTGAGATCTCAGTCCACTCCGTCTGAGATTCAGTATCTTGAAAGAACCTAACTCACCCTCCATTTTTCTCGTATGAATCCAACTCTTCTTCGTCAAATTTGGGCGCTTGTTGAAGCCACTCAAGCGACTCACCTCCTCAACCTTGATGATGCTCACCTCGTTCAGTCGCTTCTAGGACAATTCAACGTGCAGCAACCGCTGAATCCAGAAGAAACGACGCAGCTATCGGGCTATCTCCATTCACGTCTCGCTTTGATTCGGGATCTTGCCTACGATCGTTTACCCATCTCCGCCTAGATACCCTTCGATTAGCAAATCCGATTCGATCGTTTTCCAACTTACGCGCGTCAGCGGGATCGCGTCCGTCATTCTTTCCAATCCCAAATCCCCGATCGGCGTTGGGGCACGACTTCCGCCAATAATCTTTGGTGCCACAAACGCCCACACTTTCTGAACGCATCCTTGAGCGATCGCTTGTGCGGCTAATATTCCTCCACACTCCCACAGCACCGTATTCAAGCCGCGATCGTACAAGTGCGACATCACTTCAGCAGGAGTTAACTTCTCTAAATTCACCACCTCAACGCCCTGCTGAACTAAGTGTGTCTGAACCGCTTCATCTGAATTCAATCGGGTAAACACGATCGTCGATGCGTTTCCCGTTTTCCAAAGATTCGCCTCTAACGGTAAATCCAGCGAGCGACTCATCACGACTCGTAAAGGTTGATGTTGAGAAAGTCCATGCGTCGTTAACTGCGGATTATCTTTACGAACGGTGTTTCCGCCGATGACAATCGCGTCACACCGCGTTCTCAATTGATGCACCTGATGTCTGGAGGCTTCCCCAGTCACCCAGCTACTATGTCCGGTTGTCGCAGCAATTTTTCCATCGAGCGTCATCGCGTACTTAAGAATTCCGAACGGGCGATGATGCAAAATTCGATGCACAAATGCCTCGTTTAAAACCTGACAATCCGCTTCCTCAACGCCGATCGTCACCTCGATCCCCGCATTTCTTAGCGTGGCAATTCCCCCGCCCGCGACTTTCGGGTTCGGGTCAATCATGCCAATCACAACGCGACTTAAACCCGCTGCAATGATAGCTTCAGAGCAGGGGGGCGTTCTGCCGTAGTGATTACAGGGTTCTAGATTGACGTATAGCGTTGCGTTTTGCGATCGCGTTCCTGCCTGTCTTAGCGCAAATACTTCCGCATGAGGTTCTCCCGCTTTCGGATGAAATCCTTCGCCCACGATTTCACCCTCTGCCACAATCACACAGCCCACCATCGGATTCGGAGCCGTTTGAGCGATCGCGGTTCTCGCTAACTCTAAACAGCGCTGCATCATCGCTCGATCGAACGCTGCTGACATTAATACAAACTGCTAGAAGTTGAATAATGGCTTAAGATTTCTTGTCCCCAGCGTACCAATCGTTCTGATCCTTCGATCATCAGCAAATACTGACCGCGATCGAGGTGATGTCGATAAATACTAGCCGTGGTTCCTTCACCGAATAACCCGAACAGCGCTCCGATCACCGCGCCCAAGAAGCCACCCATGATCGATAATGCCGGAATTAATAGCGGATTTCGCAATTCTTCGAGCGTCAGCCAGCCGAAATGAGTCGCCAGAACGAGAACGAGTCCGGCGATCGCGCCGATCGTGCCAAGCGCCACGCTGAGAAATCGCGCTTTGCGAACCGCCAGCTTCATCGGCTTGAGCAGACCGACGCTTTCTGGATTGCTGTAGCCCGCACCCACGATCGCGAGATGTTCAGGTGAAATGCCGTGGTAATGAAGCAGTCGATACGCTTGAAACACAGAAGCTTCGTCCGGAAAGACCATCACAGCAAGGAAAGTCTGACGACGCATCAAGCCATTTTTGCGGAGGAACCGTGTAACTGACACAGGAGTAGTTCAGGAATCGCTAAGTATTTTTGAATTCTAAACCCTGTTTCTGGATTTACCTAGATACCGTAGGAGGAATTTAAGCATATTTTCTGTGAATTTCATGAAGGACAGTTCACAAACTCCGTTTAGTTACGATCGTTGCCGTGGGTTAATTCTCCGAGCGCAGATACGATCGCTTCGGCTTCTCCGCTGATTCGCCACAACGTTCGACTCGCTTCTTTGCTGACTAGTTCGTATTCGCCCCGAAACGCTTCGATCAACGCTGGAATCGCAGATTTTGCTTCAGGACCAATACAGCCAAGTGCGTAGGCTGCCACCCAGCGAACCTGCCAGTCTTCGTCTTTGAGTGCGGCGATCAGCGCTGGGA
>CAXTDB010000336.1:0-5471 GCA_964242045.1 uncultured Leptolyngbya sp.
AATTGTAGAAGCTAAAACTATCAGGATCGCTCGCATCGAAGTTGCCTTGAAACTGGGCGTTGAGATCACCGAGTACTGAATTATTCTCAATAAAAGGTGTGGGGCTACCGTTGGCGCTAGGAGTGGGAAAGCCAGAGTAAATCGTGTTGCTAAAATCACCTGTGTCGCCGAGATAGTGTCCGGTCGCGATCGCAGACGCATTCGGAGTGGTAAACGTCGGGAACAGGGAATAGCTGTTGTCGAAGTTTACGCCCTCTTGCCGCAATTGATAAAGCGTTGGGGCATCAGTGGGGTTGACGGAGCCGTTTCTGAGTCCATCGGCAACGAAAATTAAGACATTGCGCCCGGATGAGCTTGAAGATGAAACGGGCGGAGCGGCAGACTGCAAAGCAGACAGGTTATGGGTCGGAAGATTGGTAGAGAGATCGATCGCGGAACTGCTGCTAAAAAGATTAGTGTCCATAAATGCTTTTGCTTCAAAAACAGCACAAAACTACGGTGAGTCACCGTCAATCTGAGTCTTAAATTTCACACTGAAAAACTCGATGCGCGCGCACTGAACCCTGCTGAATCTGCACGACACAGCTTCTAGGAGAGAATTAAACAAAGTTCTTACAGTGTCAGCAAAGCGAATCACTTGACGTGCAGCGAAATCGAGTAGCCGTAAAATCTGTAAGATGAGAAGTTTAACGATTCAGGTGAATGTATAGGGTAAGTTTGATAACTTTCTATGCTTCTGCACAATACGCCCCGGAGTTAATGGCAAGGCTAATCAAACGTTAAGAACTGGCTAAATACGAGTACGAATTAAAAGATCACAGAATTCCTTTAGAAAGCCGATCGCGCTTCTAAAATCGGTTTCGCGACTACCGCAACTCCCAACACCCGAATCTGATGTCGATGAAATACCTGAATCGCAGCGCGCGCGGTTGCACCTGTGGTGTAAATGTCGTCGATTAATAAAACCTGGCGATCGTGACTGATTTTCCCGATCTCAAAGACTTGAGCCAGCATTTGTTCGCGTTGTTTTGGCGATAGATTAAACAGTGCTTCAGTCGCTCGGATTCGCTGCAATCCGTACGGTTGATGTACGTCTCCGGTTACAGTGCAAAACGCCCGCGAGATCAGTTCTGCTTGATTGTATCCGCGCTGCTGTTGTTTTTCAGGGTGAAGCGGAATCGGAACGACTGTTAATTTCGTTTGACTTAATGAAGCGTCTAACCACGATCGCGCTAATGCTTCTCCTAACATTGCACCGAGTTCAGGATGACGATCGTATTTCAGTTTAGAAATCGTGCGTTTGAGTGTATCGCTATAGTTTCCCCAAGCGAACACTCGCGGTTGATCTTGCCAAAACTGTGCCGGGTGAGTGAATCGATCGCGCTCTAATCGACGCTGGCAATCGAGGCAAAAGCGCTCAGAAGTCGTGCGATCGCAGAGCGGACACGGTTTTTGTAGAACAAAGTTAAAGAATGTACCGAACATTTTGAGCTTTCAGATTCCTAACTTTAAGATGCCCGATCGCAAACATTCATTTATTCTGAGGAATTTCAGCTTGTCCGATCGCGTCTCTTACAATCAAAAATCATGCTGGTGAACCGTGGGCTGTGGAAATCTTCTCGCTCGATCAAATTGAATTACAGCATCGGTCGCAGGTCGGTGAACCAGCGCTTCAACTCAGCGTGTTCGCGCGGAAAGGCTTGCCAGTGCTGCCCAGTGTGGTGCTTTCTGCGGCTCGATTTCGTAATTTTCTCGAAACGATTCACTGGTTAGAGCCATTGTTTGCAGATTTGCCGTATTCTTCACTGCGCCTGAATCTCGAAGACTCGCAGCAGCTTCAAACGATCGCGCGCCAAATTCGCCAAACGATTCTCCATGCGGAACTTCCGCACGCTTGGGTTGCGGAAATTCAAAGCGAGATTGCTCAATTTCCCAATTTCGGTGCGGCTGTGATTTTGCGTCCGTCGATCGCGGTTGAATCTGATCTTCCGTCTAGCCAAAAACTGATTGATTTGATCGAGCCGCAGATTTGTAGTGCAGAAATCAACCCTTTAGCGATCGCGCTGAAACAACTGTGGGCGGAACTGTTTCGAGCGCGCAATTTAGTCTATTGGCAAGGCGCAAAAATTGAGCTTCAGCAAATCCAATTTGCGGTGTTGATTCAGCCGATTGGCAACGCGATCGCGTCTGGAGCGCTGCAAGGCAATCCGCCGAATTGGGAAGTCACTGCAACTCGCGGGTTAGAGATTGCGATCGCGCGCGGCGAAGTGCTGCCAGAGATTTACAAAATCTCGGACGATCAAATTCAGTTTCAGCAAGCAGGGCGACAAACGATCGTCTATGAAATTCAAGCGGGAACTGAGCCGTTAACGCGATCAATCATCAGCGAGACTGCTCCGGTTTTGCAGCCTCCTCAGCGAGAAGCACTGCTCTCACTCGCGCAAATCCTGCGACTTCCTGCCAGTTTAGATTGGCAATTTTACGGCTCACAGCTTTATATTACGTCTGTGCAGGGTTCATCTCCGATGGTCAATTCACTTCCGCATTCTGCTCCTTCTAGTTCAAATCGCTCGGTCGTCGTCGGACTTGCTGCCGCTCCTGGTCAAGCGATCGCGCCTGCGTTTGTTCTCACCGATTTGAAACTACCAGAGACTCCAATTCCTGCGGGATCTGTGCTAGTAACACCGATGATTTTGCCAAATTGGATTCCGTTGCTCAAACATGCAGCGGCGATCGTGTCTGAGCAAGGCGGAATGACCAGTCACGGAGCGATTTTGGCGCGAGAAATGGGAATTCCAGCGATCGTAGGGGCGGAAGGTGCGACGAAACAAATTCACACCGGAGAAACGATCGTTGTGAATGGAAATACGGGATCAGTCACGATTACGACTCAACCTGATCAAGTTTCATCAAAACCAACGCAGATGAATAAGATTTGGAATACAACGGCAACACAATTGATGATTAATCTGAGTCAATTAGATTCGATCGCAGATGCGACAGAAATCAATATCGATGGAATTGGATTATTGAGATCAGAGTTAATGCTAGGAGGAATGCTAGATCAGTTTAATCAAGACAATCTAACGCAACAGATTCAGCAATTCGCTCGATCGTTTGCGCCTCGTCCTGTGTTTTATCGCACACTGGATCTACGATCGCATGAGTTCCAAATAACTCCGCCCGAATCAAACCCAATGCTGGGAATGCGGGGAACATTCAGCTATTTACAAAATCCAGAACGCCTTGATCTCGAACTTGCAGCCCTGCAACAAGCGATCGAGTCAGGTTGTGCAAATTTGAGATTGATTCTGCCGTTTGTTCGGACGATCGAAGAATTTGTTTTTTGTCGTCGTCGCGTTGAGCAAGCGGGACTATTCGATCAGGCTCAGTTTCAACTTTGGATTATGGCAGAAGTGCCCTCGGTGCTGTTTTTGCTACCTCAATATGTTGAAGCAGGCGTTCAAGGAATTTGCATTGGAACGAGCGATTTAACACAGTTGATTTTAGGAGTCGATCGCGATCAAAGCACAATGGCAAAGGCGTTTAATGAAACGCATCCAGCGGTGATGAACGCGATCGAACAATTGATTCATTCTGCTCATCGTTTGAGCATTCCCTGTTCGATTTCTACTCAAGCGACGATCACACCGGAATTGATCGATCGCTGGGTGCAGTGGGGAATTGATGCAATTTCGGTGAATTTGCCCGTCGTGGAAATGGCTCATCGCGCGATCGCACGAGCGGAACAACGGCTTTTATTGAATGGAATGCGCGATCGATCTCCTACCAAGCCCGCTCATATTGCACCGGAGTAGGAACTGAGTGACGCAATTTTTTCGCCAGAAATCGATACGATCTAGCCAGACATGACCCATTAGAAAGATTTATTTTCGTTTCAATACAGCATGACAAAATTGCCCTAACCCTGTGAGTTGAATAGACTAGAGTACTATCACTGCTATTTCTTTTAGATCCTAAAAATGGCGAACAGTTTGTATGATAGCGATTTGCGATCGTGGATTGAGCAAACGATCAATCAACTGAAAAATCGTGAGTTTGAATCTCTAGACATTGAGCATTTAATCGAGGAATTGACTGATTTGGGAAAGTCAGAGAAAAACGCGCTCAGCAGCAACTTGACTGTTTTGCTGATTCATCTGCTGAAATTGAGCGTTCAGAATGATGCCCCGGAGATGATGAAAGCAAGTTGGTATAGTTCAGCGATCGAACACCGCCAGCGCGTCCTTAAAGCATTAGCAACGACTCCTTCTTTATCGAAGTTTGTAGTTGAAGCCCTGCAAGAAGCGTACTCAGATGCTCGAAAACTCGCAATTAAAGAAAGTAAGCTTGCCCGCTTTGGGGTACGAATGCCAGAAGAAAGCGAATATCCGAATGAATGTCCGTATTCGATCGCACAGATTCTCGATGAAGATTTCTATGGCTCTTAATCTGCTTTGGCTTGACAACGATCGCACATGCCGAAAAACTCCAGCATGTGATAGTAAATCTTGAAGCGATGCGACTGGTTTAGCTCTTTCTCTAACTCGTGAACCGGACATTCATCGATCGCAACCGAGTCGCCGCACTGCAAACAAGTTAAATGATGCCGATCTTGTTGAATCAAACCGTAGAGCGATTCACCATTCGAGAGCGTTCTCACTTGCACCATGCCTTCGAGTTTCAGCGCTTCCAAGGCTCGATACACCGTCGCCAAACCCATTCCCTGATTGCGACTCCGCAACTCAACATAGAGATCTTGAGCGGAGATCGATCGATTCAGATTTTTAAGAATATCCAAAATGCGGTCTTGGCTGCGGGTGCGTTGTGCTTTCATATCGATGAATTGTAGAGATCAATGCTGTTTTGAATCACCGCAGTTTTAGAATAGATAGGCTTTCAGAACGTTTTACCATTAGGACAACGGCTGTGACTCAAAAATTTCAAGCTCAGATCTATGTTACTCTTCGTCCTTCGGTCTTAGATCCAGCGGGGACAGCGGTACAGTCGGGATTGGCGCACATGGGCTACTCGAATGTAGAGCAAGTCAGAATCGGTAAGTATGTAGAATTGTCGCTGAGTGCTGAAAGCGAAACGGCAGCACGCGAACAACTCGACGTGATCTGTGATCAATTGCTGGCAAACCCTGTGATTGAGAATTACCGAATCGAGCTTCAAACACTCGCTCAAGTTTAATTTAGGAGAAGCACGATGAAATTTGGCGTTTTAGTGTTTCCAGGGTCGAACTGCGATCGCGATATTGTCTGGGTGACACAAGGCTTGCTGAATCAGCCAACCCGAATGATTTGGCACGAAGATAGCGACCTGTCTGATATTGATGTCGTCCTGGTTCCAGGCGGATTCAGCTACGGCGATTATTTACGTTGTGGTGCGATCGCAAGGTTTTCTCCAGTAATGCGATCGACGATCAATCATGCCAACGCTGGAAAGTTGGTTCTAGGCATTTGTAA
>CAXTDB010000337.1:0-5458 GCA_964242045.1 uncultured Leptolyngbya sp.
TCGCGCCTCAAAGCGTTGCTTCGACGGTTGTGAAACGGAAGCAAACCGCGATCGAAGGATTAAAGCAGAACCGCGATCGATTAAAGCAAAGCCTGGCGGAGTTAAAGTCTGAGGAGCCTTCTCAACCCCAAGCTGTGGCGACAATGCCGCAGCCGAGTACGCCTAATCTGGTTCCGTATCGAGTGAATCCGGGTGAGACACTTTCCTCGATCGCCCAAGCGCACGGCATTTCGCTCCGCGACTTGGCAAGCCTAAATCGCCTCAGCAACCCCAATGCGGTGCAGGCGAACCAGTTTATCCAAGTGCCGCAAAAAATTGCACAGGCATTACCCCAACCGACGGCTGAGCCTCAAGCTCCTACCGTTGCTGATGTTCAAGTTCCCACGGTTCCGAGCCTTGCTTCGACCCAAAACCCGATCAGTCCCAGCGTTCCGCTGGCAGTCGGCGGCAATGCGCCTCAGTTCGCTTTTGCGAATCCATCCCGGAACCGCGCTGCTGAAGCGCAGTCGGTTGAGATGCGTCGCAATGACGATCAGTATGTGAATACGTTGATGTCCGAGATTTCGCGCTTGCGTGAACGCTATCAGTCTCGATCGACCAATCGCGAAGCTTCCAAAGTCTCCGCTTCTGAAGCTCCGTCACGTCGCGTCAATCCGCAGTTTAATCCCACTCGTCCAGTTGCGGCGCTTCGCACAGAGAGCCGCAGCACTGCGGCTCCTTTAGGCCAAACTCGACTACAGCAGATGTTAGCAGACGCGCCGAAGCCGAAGTCTCAAGTCGTCGCAACGGCAACGCTTGGATCAGAATCCTACACCCCGATTTTGCGCTCTCCGGTCGGTAAAACAGTTTCGCCGAATCTTCCCCCGCTGGGTCGTTCAGATGCGTATATGCCAGGTGATCGCTTCAAGGGCTATATGTGGCCTGCGAAAGGTGTATTGACTTCTCCCTACGGCTGGCGCTGGGGACGAATGCACAAAGGCATTGACATTGCCGCTCCAGTTGGAACACCGATCATGGCAGCCGCTTCGGGTAAAGTGATCACCGCAGGCTGGAATGATGGCGGCTACGGCAATGTGGTTGAAGTCCAACATGCGGACGGTAGCGTGACCCTCTACGCTCACAACAGCCGACTGCTCGTCAAGGTCGGTCAGCAGGTGCGCCAAGGTCAGCAGATCGCGGAAATGGGAAGTACTGGATTCAGCACGGGTCCACACTCTCACTTTGAGGTGCATCTGCCGGGTCGCGGTGCTGTTAACCCGATCGCGTTACTGCCTCAGTCTCGGAGCTAGTTCGCATCTAGAACGTTTGTGATGGGAAGGTGATCACCTTCCCTGCTTTATTTTCTAGTGCGATCGCTTTGCCGATTGTGGTATTGTTAGAGTGCAAGGCTCAGTAGCTCAGTGGTTAGAGCAGGGGACTCATAAGCCCAAGGTCGCAAGTTCAAATCTCGCCTGAGCCATACGTTTCAAAGATTGTAGGTGTCGTTTTTGAGGTAATTTTACCCCAATTCATCCTGATCAAAATTTGGGTAAATCGAGATTGGGTTTTCGCGCTGCATAGTGGCGATAAATCACGTCTGATGAATTGCCCACTAACGCTGCAACGTCTTTGACTTCAATTCCCGCTTCGAGAGCCAGCGTGATAAAGGTATGGCGACAGTGTTTTAGTGGGAGGTATTCGCGAATCTGCGATTCATCGACTAACTCTTCGAGAACAGGTCGCCAGGTGCGGTTTAAAGCGTTGTGCGAGTCGATCGACATTCCCGCTGCGATGACTTTGTCAATCGCCATTTCGCTTCTAATGTTCTCGCTCATTCTGACGATCGGAGGTCTTCCCCGTGCCCAATGCCGATAATGGAATGCCCAAAATTCTGATCGAAACTAGCTCACTGTTTGGCGATAAACGAGTTGAGCAAGTCAAAGTAGACTCGAATCGGCTCGACCCAATCACCACAACCAAGACCCGCTTAATCGAAGCGATGATCCACCCCTACATCCTTGATTGATTTGGTGACACGCTCTGCTGGATGAGCGGATCTGCGTTTCTCGCCTCAATTGCCCGATCCAGCGTGATTCTCGAATACTTCCAGATTCCCCTAGCCCTGCTCTCGATCGTCGTTGCCGCCGGAGCGATGTTCGCCCTCACCATTCCCGAAATTGCCGGAGCGGTAATTCTCCGAGCGTTCCTCGTGTTAGTTGGCTTAGCGCTAGGAGAAAGTTTATGAGTCGCCCTGTTCACCTGTCCGAACTCGCTCAACTCGTACAAACTCGATTCGTCGCGAAATCTGTCGCGGTGTCAGTTGGATTGCTGCGCTCAAGCAAGGCAAGCTGATTGCATCGATGACCTTTACGGGGTCATGTAACTGGGATTTGCTTGAAATGTGGCTAAATCACGGTTTGTTGCCGCAACTGCAACCGGGCGACGTGATTGTCATCGACAACGCCAGCTTTCATCGTTCTCAAGTCATTGCAGAATTGGTCGCACAAGCAGGTTGTGAACGATCGTATCTGCCACCCTATTCTCCAGACCTCATCGAGATTGAACATGGGTGGTTTGTGTTGAACAATTGGATGCGGCAATGCTGGAATCAGTTTGAGGCTTTTCGCAATTGTGTCGATGCCGCCTTCAAAGCTTGTCCTAACGTATTTGCGTAGCGCTATATGACTCCACTCTGTGCAGGTCACGCTCCAGAAAACTTTGCTATCGTCAGAACTATCAGTCTGTTTCGACTACACGGCTTTGCTTCGATGACTCAAGCATTAAGACAGCTTACTATGCGCGTCGTCTCTTTTCCTTCTTGCAATAAACCAGCCCTGCTTCTCAGGGTGAAGGCAGTCTTAGACTTTTGCACAATTGGGATGCTCCCATTAAAACCGTTAATGCAAAATTGAGCTAGTGGTTCGTATAGCTGAGGTCATATCTTCGATCGTGGCAGCTTGTCCCTATTAATTTGCATCAGTGAGCGATCGCCAGATTTAAGCATCTGTGAAGTTACGTAATTAACTTCAGGAAGATTATCTCAAGGGATGGAAAGATTAAGGGCAGGGTGCGAATTTGGCAGTTAACACAGGTTTATATGCTAAAACCTCTTTTATTGTCGAGCGTTTTGCTGTTTCCAAGTGCAGCAGCGCAAGCTCAGATTGTACCGGATAGTAGTTTGGGAAGTGAGCGATCGCAGATTGCTCCTCGTGGCTCAGGCGGAAATCAGATTGAAGGCGGCGCAGTCAGGGGTGCTAATCTGTTTCACAGCTTCAGCGATTTTAATGTGGGAAATGGACAGCAGATTTACTTTGCGAACCCGATCGGAATTCAAAACATCTTTACTCGCGTCACCGGAACAACTGCTTCAAACATTAACGGCACATTAGGCGTAGATGGAGCCGCAAATTTATTTTTGCTCAATCCAAATGGGATTCTCTTCGGACAAAATGCCCGATTAGATATTCGAGGCTCGTTTGTCGGAAGTACGGCGAATGCGATTCAGTTTGGTACTCAAGGCGAATTTAGCGCAACTCAACCGCAAGCGACTCCTTTGCTGACTGTTCAACCGTCAGCCTTAGTGTTTCGCCAGCTTCCAAGCTCGATCGAGCTACAGCCCGGTGCGAGTTTAGAAGTTCCAGCGGGTCAGACTATTGGGCTAATCGGTGGCAATTTGAATCTCGATGGAGCAATCATTAATGCCCCTAGTGGAAACATTGCGCTAGCTGGAATTGCTTCACCAACGAATGTTGGAGTTACCTTTAGCAACGGACTGACTTTTAGCTTTGAACCAGGAGAACGAGCGGATATTGCGATCACACAATCGATTTTGAACGTTGCAGGTGATCCAGGCGGTAGTATGGCGATCCAAGCCCGCAATCTTGATGTATCGAATTCAAGTGTCTTAAATGGTGGCATTGTTGCTGATGCAGGCGATCCGGCTGCACGATCTGGAGACATTAACATTCAAGTAACGGGCGCGACGAGCATTCGCCAAGGAGGTCGAATTAACACTAGCCTTGAATCTGGCGCACAAGGGAACAGCGGCAACATTACGCTGAACACTGGATCGCTGTCTGTTACCGATGCAAGTACAATTTCAACGTTAATTTTGGGCGGTGTTGGTACAGCAGGCGATGTCACGCTGAATGTTCGAGGTGCAAGCATTTTCGATGGACGGCTAAGCAATGCTGGAAGTACGATCGCGAGTGTAGATAGTACTGGACAGCCTAGCAACGATCAGATCACAGCGATCGGCATTGGAGAAACCGGAAAGGTGAGGCTAACGACCGGATCGCTCACGGTGAGCAACGGTGCGAAAATCGGCACGCTTAACCTAACCGCAGTCGGTAAAGTGAACGATGTCACAATCGATGCTCGCGATCGCGTTGTGATTCAGGGAGCAGATAGCGCTATCGGCAACATCATCAATAGGGGAGTTGGAACAAGTGGTGACGTGACTCTTTCGGCAGGTTCGTTAAGACTCAGGGATGGAGCATCGCTGATCTCTACTACTGAAACCGCGCTGTTTGGGCAGACAGGCAATCTTAAGATTAATGTTCGCGGTGCGGTTGAAGTCGATGGCAATAAGACTAGCATTGGCACGGTTACACCGTTCGGTTTTGGGATCGCGAGTGATGTTTACATTGCAGCGGGTTCCCTCAGCGTTACGAATGGTGCAACGATTGCAACGATTGCGGGACTATCAAATCAGGGGAGTGAAAAACGGGGCAATATTACGATCGAAACCAATGGAGAAGGCATTCAACTCGCGAATAATGCAACGATCGGCACTGTTGGAAGTCAAGCATCAGGCGATATCGTTTTGTCGGGTCGATCAATCTCGCTCGACAATACTGCCCTGATCGTCACGTTCGGGATTCAAGGAAACTCAGGGAATATTACCCTAACAGGTGACTCTATCTCAGCGAACAATAGTTTTATTACTGCACCAACTTTTGGACGTGGAAATACTGGCAAAATTACGATCGCGGCACAAGATAAAGTCTCATTGAATCAATCAGGCATCGCCACAAATGTCACTTCACTAGACGATATTCTTCAGTATCTGAAACGAACGAACGCTCCTGCAAGTTTCAGTCCAAGCCAGATTAAGCAAGCCTTAGCTGTGTTTGGCAGCGGTGGAAGTTCTAATGATATTGATATCAGAGCGCGATCGCTGCGGTTGAATAATAGCTTTATTTCATCAGATACCAGTTCTGGCAGCGGCGGCAACATTCGGCTGAACCTTGGAGAATCCTTGATTCTTCGACGCAGTAGCAAAATTTCCACCACTGCTGGATCAGTTTCAGATAGTCAAGGAGGTTCCGATTTTCTCGGTGGGGGTAATGGCGGCAATATTACGATCGAGAGTCTATTTATCATTGCTGTCCCTAGTGAAAACAGTAAGATTCGCGCCAATGCGTAGTGGTAGCGGCGGGAATGTTGCAATCACAACCCAAGGATTGTTTGGGATTGA
>CAXTDB010000338.1:0-5457 GCA_964242045.1 uncultured Leptolyngbya sp.
GGGGATGAGGGCGGAGAGACGCTAATGCACAATGGGGATGCTCCCGTTCAGTGCATCACCCGCTCCCCGAAGATAAAACGAAGTGAAGAGACTTTTTACACTTTTCCAAACACCCGCTGGCTCTATTTAGCGCTAGAACTTTGCAGCCACTCATCAAGAATCGGACTAATATTTTTGATCATGGTGGAATCTAAAGAAGTATGCAGTTTCTCCTCGCTCCATTGCACTAACTTCCGCAGCAAAATTTCTCGCGTTTTGGCTAGCTTACGAGAAACCGTATATTGCTGAACTTCGAGCTGTTTTGCAATTTGCTGCTGAGTAAGCTGCTCACCATAATATAAGCGAACAAGCTGCTGTGCTGTTTCATCTAAATTCGCGATCGCTTCAGCCAAAACCTGATTCATCTGCTGATATTGGTCTTGACGTTCTTGGAGTTCTTCCTGAGCAATCATTCCAGATAACAGGGATTCACGATCGCTATCTTCGATGTCGTCTTGCAGTTCGCCGCTGTCGTACCCAATTTTCGGAGCATTGAGCGAGGCAACTGAAGGATAAAGATTTGCTCGAACCCGCGAAGTACAATACAGTAACCAGCGCTCGATCGTGTTCGGTTTGCCAAAGGAATGTTCAGGCGATTTCAATTGATTGTATCGATCGGCGATCGCTTGCCAGAGTTCCGGACTCGGAGCCGTCGATTTGCGTAATCCAGGCGTTTTCGCTGGAATGTAGAGCGTTTCAAAACACTGCCATGCTAAAACATATTGTTGAATCGTCGCTGTATCTAATCCATCAGCGGTTAGAACTTCTGTGAGACGTTTGCGGCTCAATTTGAGTAAAAGACCCCATTCGTTACAGAGATCAATGTCGCGCCGTTGTCTTAGAAAATCTCGAATCAGATTACCAAACGCAGAGCTTGCATAAGTTTTGAGACTAGCGTGACCGTTGGGATCGCAAGCATTCAGAATCTTGGGCAGGTCGCTAATTGCAACTTGAAACAAATCCGATAAGCTGTATCGAATCGTTGAAGCACGAGATTTTAACGTGCGCGCGCTCCAGTAGCAGACTTCTTGCAGATGAGCCGATAGATGACCGAGTGCGAGCCGAGCTAAATTTTCAGGAGCCGATTGCTCACGCTGCCAGCACTGATGCCAAAACATCGCCCAGAATTGCTCTGAGGCTCCCTCTTTCGGGTGATTAGAGATCGATCGTTCAATACTGCGATGCAATTTAGCATCTTTCATCCAACCTTTTGGCAGATCGTCCTCTAGCCGCAGAAAGGTTGAAAACACATTCACAATGGTCTGACGAGAGTGCATAGTGTTGGATTGAGTAAACAACGTGCGATCGAGCAGTCCACCGTTTTACAGTCTAGATCTACAAATCGAACTTTTCTCGTTTGTGAAGTTTATTTACTAAGCTACTTGATCTGCATAACCGATTCAAAGCTGACGTGAGAAGCTTCAACGATCAATCAGCGATAAAAAATTAGGAGAAGTTGGATCATGATTGTAATTATGAAAAGTGGTACGCCTCTGATGGAAATCGAGGACGTGATGCAATCGCTACAAAAATTTAATGTTCAGCCGGAAAAACTGCTGGGTACACAAAAGGTCGTGATTGGATTAGTCGGTGCAACTGAAACGCTTAATCCTGACCAAATTCAACAACTGAGTCCTGCGATCGAGCAAGTGCTGCGAGTGAAGCAACCGTTCAAACGCGCGAGTTTAGAGTTTCGCTACGGAGAACCGAGCGAGATTGTGGTTCCAACGCCGAATGGTGCAGTCATCTTTGGTCAAAATCATCCGCTCGTGACAGTGGCGGGACCTTGTTCAGTTGAAAACGAAGCAATGATCGTCGAAACGGCTCATGTCGTGAAAGCCGCTGGCGCGCAGTTTCTTCGCGGCGGTGCTTATAAGCCTCGGTCTTCACCGTATGCGTTTCAGGGACATGGCGAAAGTGCGTTAGGACTACTTGCGGCAGCACGAGAAGCAACTGGACTCGGCATCATTACCGAAGTCATGGATACGGCTGATTTGGAAGCGGTGGCAGCGATCGCGGATGTCATCCAAATTGGCGCACGCAACATGCAGAACTTTGCATTATTGAAAAAGGTCGGTGCAGCAGGAAAACCCGTTCTGCTCAAGCGTGGACTGTCGGCAACGATCGAAGAATGGCTAATGGCAGCAGAATACATCCTCGCAGCAGGCAATCCGAATGTGATTCTGTGTGAACGCGGTGTCCGAACCTTTGATAGCAAATACACACGCAATACATTAGATCTCTCTGTGATTCCGGTATTACGATCGCTGACTCACTTGCCGATCATGATTGATCCGAGTCATGCCACAGGCAAATCTGAGTTTGTGCCCACGATGGCAAAAGCCGCGATCGCCGCAGGTGCAGATGCGCTAATGATCGAAACTCATCCGAATCCAGCGCAAGCCCTTTCGGATGGGCCACAATCGCTGACTTTGCCAGATTTTCAACAATTGATGCAAGACCTTGCTCCGTTCGCTCAGTTCTGCGGTCGTGGAAAAGTTTCTTCGTTCGCGACTTCATTTGCACCAATTTCTAATCGCATTGCTGCTTCTGTTGTCTAAGTCATTACTCAAATCAGTCATTACTCAACTCAGTCATTACTCAAATCAGTCATTACTCAAAGAGGAATCTATCATGCAGCTTGGCACTCACACTTATCAGACGAATGGCGGTGTTTCGGTAACGCGGACTGTCACACAAACCTCGATCGAGCTTGCCACCGAGGAAGTGTTATCACGGTTAGATTCTCAGCGGGGCGGCTTATTGAGAAGCAGCTATGAATATCCAGGACGCTACAAACGCTGGGGAATCGGGTTTGTGAATCCACCCTTGGAACTCTCGACCGTTGAAAACGCCTTTACGTTTACGGCTCATAACGATCGCGGTAAGATGCTACTGCCTTATCTTGCAGAACGATTGCAGCACCATCCGCAGCTTGAAACCGTTCAGATCGAGGAGCAACAAGTTACCGGAACAGTACGATCGACCAATCAAACGTTCTGCGAAGAAGAAAGAAGTCGTCAACCTTCTGTTTTTAGTGTCGTTCGCGAGATTCTATATACCTTTGAAAGTACTGAAGATGAGCATTTAGGTTTATATGGAGCCTTTGGTTACGATTTGGTGTTTCAGTTTGAACAATTGTCGAAATCGCTTTCACGAGCAGAAACGCAGCGAGACATTGTGCTGTATCTCCCGGATGAATTGATGATTGTAGATTACTATCAGCAGCAAGCTTTTCGAGTTGAGTATGACTTTGAGACACCAAACGGCACAACAAAAGGACTGTTCCGTAGCGGCGAAGTGATCGATTACAAAGGTAAGAACTTATCTCCGACCCAAGCTTCTGATCATGCTCCCGGTGAGTATGAACAACAAGTCGATAAAGCACTCGATTACTTTCGTCGAGGGGATTTGTTTGAAGTTGTACCGAGTCAGAGTTTCTTTAAGCAATGCCAGAGTAAGCCGAGTGACTTGTTTCGGACATTAATGCAGATCAATCCCAGTCCGTATGGATTTTTGTTTAATCTAGGCAACGAGTTTCTGATCGGAGCTTCCCCCGAAATGTTTGTGCGGGTCGAAGGAAAACGAGTTGAAACCTGTCCGATTAGTGGCACAATCCGTCGGGGAGAAACTGCGATCGAAGATGCAGCACAAATTCTGCAATTGCTCAATTCTGGCAAAGATGAAGCAGAACTGACGATGTGTACGGATGTCGATCGCAATGATAAGTCACGCATTTGTGAACCTGGATCAGTGCAGGTGATTGGTCGGCGACAGATTGAACTGTACAGTCATTTGATTCACACGGTCGATCACGTTGAAGGCACACTCAGACCAGAATTTGATGCGCTCGATGCGTTTCTAACTCATCTTTGGGCAGTCACAGTAACAGGTGCGCCGAAACGATGGGCAATGCAGTTTATCGAAGCTCATGAGCGCAGTCCGCGTCGTTGGTATGGCGGTGCAGTCGGATATTTGAACTTCAAGGGAGACTTAAATACCGGATTGATTCTTCGCACGATTCAGCTAAAAGATGCGATCGCAGAAGTGCGCGTTGGCGCAACGGTTCTGTATGATTCTGATGCAGAAGCAGAAGCACAAGAGACAATCACAAAAGCAGCGGCTCTGTTTCAAACAATCTATCAAACTCAGCATCAGCGAACTGATTCCTTTTATGGAGCGGATTTGATTACGCGGACTCCCAAGGCACAACCCGGTCGGCGCGTTCTCTTGATTGACCATGAAGATTCGTTTGTGCATACCTTAGCGAACTATATTCGTCAAACCGGAGCAACCGTTAAAACGCTGCGTCATGGCTTTCCAGAATCAATCTTGGATCGTGAATGTCCTGATCTCGTTGTGCTGTCTCCGGGTCCAGGAAAACCGAGTGACTTTCGAGTTAGTCAAACGATCGCGGCTTGCGTCAAACGAAACATTCCGATCTTTGGCGTGTGTTTGGGATTGCAGTCGATCGTCGAAGCATTCGGTGGAAAGCTCGGTGTTCTATCGTATCCGCAGCATGGCAAAGTGTCGCAAGTGTCAGTGGTCGCTCCACAATCTCCGTTGTTTCAAGATTTGCCGCGATCGTTTGAGGTCGGGCGATATCACTCGCTCTATGCGTTACCGGAAGCCTTGCCGAAAGCCTTGAATGTTACCGCTGTTTCTGAGGATGGCGTAATTATGGCGATCGAGCATCGTTCACTTCCGATCGCAGCAGTTCAGTTCCATCCGGAGTCGATTATGACGCTCGTAAACAATGTGGGACTTTCGATCATTCAGAATGCAGTTCGAGCTTATGCAAAAGCTCCAGTACACCAAGGATAGAAAATCATGCAGAAACTCCATGATCGACAAAAAGAGGCTGAATTGATTACGCCTCGTCACGTTCTTAGAGAAATTGTTGCCTACAAATTTCAAGAACTCGAACAAAGAAAAGCTCAACTTCCATTAGCCGAACTGAAAAAGCGCGTGAATGAGGCTCCAACTGTTCGTAACTTTCTCGGTGCATTACAGCAACCTTCAGCGCGCCCTCATTTGATTGCTGAAGTAAAAAAAGCATCACCGAGTAAAGGATTGATTTGTGCAAACTTTGATCCGATTAAAATTGCTCAGGCATACACCAAAGGTGGCGCAACTTGCCTTTCTGTTTTAACTGATGCGCCATTTTTTCAAGGCAGCTTTGAGAATTTACAGCGAGTTCGACAACACACAACTCTACCCTTGCTATGCAAGGAATTTATCATTGATTCCTACCAACTCTATCTTGCTCGTAAGCAAGGTGCGGATGCCGTTTTATTGATTGCTGCATTGTTGCCAAACGCCACACTACAATTGTTTCTCCAGCTTGCTCAATTTCTGGGGATGACTGCACTGGTTGAAGTTCATACACTCGCAGAACTCGATCGCGTTATGCAGCTT
>CAXTDB010000339.1:0-5423 GCA_964242045.1 uncultured Leptolyngbya sp.
ACACCCTGATTATTCTGGTTATTTTGAGTCACCGAAGCAATATCTAGAGTGGTACCGTCAGCGTTTTAATTCTGATCGCCCGACTGTAGGAATTTTGCTATATCGAAAGCATGTTATTACAAATCAGCCGTATATTCCGAAGTTGATTCGAGCCTTTGAGAAAGCGGATCTGATTCCGGTTCCAATTTTTATCAATGGCGTTGAAGGTCATGTTGCGGTTCGGGACTTGATGACAACAGACTACGAACAGCAATTGCGCGAGCGCGGAATCAAAGAAACGCTTTCACTTTCGGATCAAGCAGTGAAAATCGATGCGATCGTTTCGACGATCGGATTTCCATTGGTCGGAGGTCCAGCCGGATCAATGGAAGCAGGACGGCAGATTGAAGTTGCAAAGCGGATTCTCAGCGCAAAGAATGTTCCATACATCGTTGCGGCTCCATTGTTGATTCAGGATATTCATTCCTGGATAAGGCAGGGAATTGGCGGATTGCAGAGTGTCGTGCTGTATTCGCTGCCGGAATTGGATGGCGCGATCGACACAATTCCGCTTGGTGGTTTAGTCGGGGAAACAATCTACTTAGTTCCAGAACGAGTCGAGCGATTAACCGGACGATTGAATCAATGGATTAAATTGCGTCAAACGCCTGCGGCTGAGAGAAAAATTGCAATTTTACTGTATGGATTTCCACCGGGATATGGAGCAGTCGGAACAGCAGCATTGTTGAATGTTCCGCGATCGCTAATCAAGCTACTTCAAGCGATGAAAGAGCAGGGGTACGCGATCGACAACTTACCCGAAGATGGGGAAGCTTTGATTCAGGCTGTGAAGAATGCCGATGAAAGCGATTCAATTGCAATCTCAACTCAAACACTAGAGCAATGGCTAGGTTATCTCCTGACTTCAAGAGTTAAAAAACAATGGAAATCGCTATCCAATAGTGGAATTAAAACATTAGGCGATGACTTGGTTTGGGGTGGAGTGCAGTTAGGGAATGTGTGGATCGGAGTGCAGCCGCCGCTCGGAATTTCGGGCGATCCGATGCGATTGATGTTTGAGCGTGATTTAACACCGCATCCGCAGTATGCCGCGTTTTACAAATGGCTGCAAAATGACTTTGGAGCAGATGCGATCGTGCATTTTGGAATGCACGGCACAGTTGAATGGTTGCCCGGTTCACCGCTCGGAAACACAGGTTATTCTTGGTCAGATATCTTATTAGGCAATCTTCCGAACCTGTATATCTATGCCGCGAACAATCCTTCAGAGTCGATTTTGGCAAAACGACGCGGCTATGGAACGTTGATTTCTCACAATGTTCCGCCGTATGGTCGAGCAGGACTGTACAAAGAGCTAGTGAACATTCGGGATTTGATTGCAGAGTACCGGGAAGATTCAGAAAAGAATTATGCGCTAAAACCTGCCATTGTTCAAAAGATCATTGATATTGGAATTGATGCGGATTGTCCGTTTGAAGATGCGAAACGGTTAGGCATTGCTTTCAATGTTGAGAACATTAATCTGTTTAGCAATGATGCTTTTAATCACTACCTGATTAAGCTGTATGAGTACTTACAGGTTTTAGAAAATCGGTTGTTTTCATCGGGCTTGCATACATTGGGTGAAAAGCCTTCATCGGAAACGATTGCAAGTTATCTCGAAGCTTATTTTGGCGATCGCATTCCCGAACATTTAATCTCTCAAATTGCCCACGGTGAAGCCTTAGCAGACTGGCAAGAAGCAACAGACATCCGCAACCTTCTTTTGCAAACCACAGATGAACTCACCAATCTATTACGCGGTCTAAACGGCGAATACATTCCCCCTGCTCCGGGTGGCGATTTGTTGCGCGATGGAATGGGCGCATTACCCACAGGTCGGAATATTCACGCGCTTGATCCTTATCGAATGCCTTCCCCCGCTGCTTTTGAGCGCGGTCGCGAAATTGCCCGCAAAATCATTGACCAGCATTTGAAAGAACACCAAGCCTATCCTGAAACCGTTGCTGTGATGCTGTGGGGATTGGATGCGATTAAAACAAAAGGTGAATCGCTCGGAATCTTATTAGAGTTAGTCGGTGCAGAACCCACGAAAGAAGGGACAGGAAGAATTGTTCGATACAGTTTGAAACCGCTTTCAGAAGTAGGACATCCTCGAATTGATGTGCTTGCGAACCTTTCTGGCATCTTCCGCGATAGCTTTGTCAACATCATTGAACTCTTAGACGATCTGTTTCAACGCGCGGCAGAACTCGATGAACCAGAAGATCAGAACTTTATTCGTAAACACGCGATCGCACTTTCACAACAAGGCATCGCCAACCCTACAGCCCGCTTATTCTCAAATCCCGCAGGCGATTATGGCTCATTGGTCAACGATCAAGTCGTGGCTTCAAATTGGGAATCGGGTGAGGAATTAGGACAAACTTGGCAGAGTCGAAACGTCTTTAGCTATGGCAGAAAAGACAAGGGCGAAGCGCGATCGCAAGTTTTAGAAAGTTTGCTGAAGACGACCGATCGCATTATTCAAGAAATCGATTCGGTGGAATATGGCTTAACCGACATTCAGGAATACTATGCCAACACAGGTGGACTGAAACGCGCTGCAGAACAACAAAAAGGTGAGAAAGTTCAAGCAAGCTTTGTTGAAAGCTTCTCGAAAGATACAACGCCTCGGAACTTAGAGGAACTTTTGCGAATGGAGTATCGCACCAAGCTATTGAATCCGAAATGGGCAGAAGCAATGGCAGCACAAGGATCAGGCGGGACATACGAAATTTCGCAACGAATGACGGCTCTGATCGGGTGGAGTGGAACGGTTGATTTCAAAGAATCTTGGGTGTATGACCAAGCAGCGGAAACTTACGCTTTAGATTCAGAGATGGCGAAAAAACTGCAAGAAGCGAATCCCGAAGCGTTTCGGAATATTGTGGCGCGAATGCTCGAAGCGAACGGGCGAGGATTTTGGAATCCGGATCAAGAGAAATTAGAGAAACTACGATCGCTCTATGACCAATCCGATAGCAAAATCGAGGGCGTTGAGGTGTCGATGAGCGGATAACTTTGTTAAGCTGTGTCACTGTGTCCCTCGATCGCGCCCTTCCTATGACGACAGAACTTCAAACCGAAAAGGATAAGTCACAAGCAACGACCGAGAAAAAGCCAGAGCAAGAAGCGGTGCTATGTCCTCATTGCCTGCGTACCGCTACAAACGGAATTAAATGCCAGGGAATTTGCGTATCCGGTAGTGATTATTAACAAGCCATCACGTAAAAACTTTAGAGAAGTAAATCCGTCTTTCGATCGACCTTTGCGGGTTGTCGATCGCTCCGAAGGTTTTTCACAATAGAAGTAGATACCTATGCTAAACACAAGGGCAACACCACAAGCCCAATGCAGCTTTAAGCAAGGTTCTAATCAATATTAAATCTAGAGGAATTACCGTGAAGCCGCGATTATTGGGATTGGGACTGAGTTTCATGATTAGTATGGTCTCCCCTGCCCTCGCCGTACAGCCTGCTTCGGTTGGCGTAAATGATAGAGTTGCGTGGTCAAAAGTGGTTGACAATCCGTTTGATGGCAAAGTTGTTTATGACAGAAACTATCAGGGCGACTCTATTTTCGTCAGTAGCTGGGCGAAGAGTGGGATTCGTGCAACCTATATCCAGGTTAATTCAGTTTTGGTTGGATACCAGCCTTACTATCGACGTGGCTTGTTTTTTCCTGCTGAAGAGCCAATTTATCAGCAATCTTTGGTGGATAGCGTCCCCGATTCGATCAATCTTGCCATCAATGGAAAAGTTTATACCTACACCGATGGTGCTGTCTCTCCAGAGCTATCAGCGGCTCTCGTCAGCGCACCCGCCCAAAATGTCAAGGTTCGCTTAGTTTGGAAAGACGGCAGAACCAAAGATACAGAAATTGGTAAAGGAACGGTAGAAGCTTGGAAGACAATTTTCCAGCGATCGTAAGCGCTGATGTAAGACCTTCTGGCGGAACGCTCGATTCCGATTCACATCATTGACTTAGGGTAAGACGTAAAGATCTACATCAATTTCTGCATTGAGCTGTAAAACAGCTTTGAGAACTTCTTGATCGAAGTGAATCACCGGGCGATCACCAGACGTATAAATCACGCCGCAGAATTCAGCCTGGTAAATTGAACAAAGCTCTACGAGCGGTTGCCAGCTTTGCTTCAATTGCTCTAAAACAACTCGAAAATGCTCGTCTAGATCGTCCGAGGCTTGTAAGTGCGATCGCAATTTCCAACCGTTTTGTTTGTAGCGAATTCGTCCCTTTGGAGAAATCAAATCATCTTTGAGCCATGTTTTTGTTGGCTGAATTCCCACTTTTGATGTGACATCTTCAGGATTCAAGTCTGTCCCGGTTAGAACGAATTCTGCGTAAATCTCAGCATTCATTTTCATCTCTCCAAACGAAAGCAATCAGAAGTCATTGGTGTTCAAACTCGTTGGCTCTCCTGCAACAATTCCGCCTTTTGGCTTGATGTAAATGTTGCCGTCTTTATCCTCGTAGAGGTCAAGCTTACTCGCGCTTCGTCCGCCTTTGAGATCATGAACGTCGATTCCTGATTGCTTTAGCAATCTCGCCACCGCTTAACAGCTTATCCTGCTGCCAGTCGCGCTCTTGTTCGTTTTCCAAGCCCCTATATCAACTCGCGCACATCCGTCACTTCTCCAGTAATCGCCGCTGCAACCACCATCGCCGGACTCATCAACAACGTGCGCCCCAATGCTGATCCCTGTCGTCCTTTGAAGTTCCGATTCGACGAAGACGCGCTGAGTTGCCGTCCCTGTAGCTTATCGGGGTTCATTGCCAAACACATCGAGCAACCCGGTTCGCGCCACTCAAATCCCGCCTCGACAAAAATACGATCGAGTCCTTCTTGTTCGGCTTGGGACTTCACCCGTTCTGATCCCGGCACCACAAACGCTTTCACTCCGTCTGCAACGCGCCGACCCTGCGCCACTCGCGCCGCTTCTCGCAAATCAGAAATTCGCCCATTCGTACAGCTTCCAATAAAGCAGACATCCACTTTGGTTCCTTGCAGCGGTTTACCGGGTTGAAGATCCATATATTGATACGCTTCGAGCGCGATCGCTCTTTCATCATCGGGCATCAGTTCTGGAGTCGGAACCATTTCAGTTACACCCATTCCCTGTCCTGGAGTGATACCCCAAGTCACAGTCGGAGTAATATCTGCCGCATCGTAAACGACAACATCATCATAAACAGCATCGTCATCACTGCGAAGACTGTTCCACCAAGCGATCGCTTTTTCCCATTCTTCGCCTTTCGGTGCGAAATCCCGACCGTTTAGATAATCGTAGGTGATTTGATCGGGATTGACATAGCCGCAACGCGCGCCACCTTCGATCGACATATTGCAAACGGTCATGCGT
>CAXTDB010000340.1:0-5310 GCA_964242045.1 uncultured Leptolyngbya sp.
TTTTCGGTTTCCGGTTCACGCGGTTCGTTGCTGTTGGGATTGAGAGGATTGCCTGTAGTCATATCAGTTGCGTCATCCACACCATCAAAATCAGTATCGTTGCCAAACCCATTTGTGCCTGCCAACTTCTCTTCTTGATTCGTTAGCCCGTCCCCATCACTATCCAGCATCTCATCGGTTGGAGTTGCCATCGCTCACTCTGCCTCAGCCAAGTGCATCGCCCATGTCGCCGAGCATATTGTCCTCGATGCTCAAGTCCAGATCGCCAAAAAACGGGTCTTCTGGCGTTTGAGCATCGGGAGAAGCGTCAGCAGCACTTTCAACCGTAGGCGGATTTAAGGCGGAAGTAGAAGGAGCAACGACTCGATTCGGAAGTTCTAAATCAAAGTTCTCCCGGATGTAATTCACCTGCTCCTCTAGCCGCCAGAGACATTGCTGAGCAAGCTCTCGTAATTCCAATTCGGAGAATTTGCCGTCGTCAACAGATTCGATAGATTTAAATGAATTGTCTTCGCTAAGGTAGCGTATCGCTGGGGGGGGATGTTCACCGGATGCGAAGAGAACACGCCGAAGGTTGATCAAGCCTAAGCGATTCAGATTTAGCTCATTAATGGTGGCGCGACCTGTTGGGGTTGTCCCAATGACGATCGTGTGATCTTCGTTCCAAGCAAAGTGGTCGCGCCATTGCTGCACTTTGGGATGAAAAAGGGGAACCGTTTGTTTCGTAATAGGGTCAAACCCTTCGATCTTCGTGAATTTGTGATTATTACAGCTCTGATAGGACAACGCCATATTTTCCAGCTCCGATAAGCCGCCTTTAGCACGAGGCAAAATGTGTTCAACCGAAAAAGACTGCGTGGCAAAGTCCATTTGACTCACGCAGTATTCGCAACAACCCTTAGCTCGACCAATCACAAAGCGTCGCTGTTGGGGAGTCACACGATCGCACTTACACAGGCGGGCGGTTGAATTCCTAAATCTTGCATGATCTCTCTCAGCGATCAATTCCGCAATTTTGCCAACGCTGCTAAATGTTCGATGCGCTCTGCGTCGAGTTGTTCGATGCGGTTGCTACGCAGTTCCCGAAGGGTAATCGCCCAGTTGAATCAGTTCTATGTGTTCTGCTTCAGTCAATGTGAGGGCTTGATGTTTGGCAACAAGTTCATTGAATCGATGCTGAAGATCCGCAGGAATGGCTTGATTAATTTTGAGCAGCAATTCGGATTCCGCAGAAGAAACGCTGGGTGCTTGACGCTGGGCACGCAGTTTTAACACTTGCTCAACAAATGCCTCTAATTCGGGTTGGGGCATTTGTGCGATAGCGTTTAGAAGTTGCTCAGGTGAGGCTTGCATCAGTCTTTTCCTACTGCTTCACTTAAATCATAGCGAGGTGGAGCGATCGCGTTCAAAGTTAGTATGATCGCACGACTTATCCTGTATCTGCTTCAAATGGGTTGAGCAACCGAATGTGTTGAATCCATTGAAAATCGCTCGTATTTCTCGTTACCAACGTTAAATTATGAACGAGGGCAGTTGCAGCAATAATCGAATCTCCGAGAGATATTCTTCGGACTTGGCGGAGTGCTACGGCTTGTTCCAAGATCGGTTAGTGATGGGCAACATTGGAGCAATGCGAAAAAACTCCTCCAGATCTATGCGGTCTGTCTCAGCTAAGCGGTGGTAGCCCAGTACCTCAACATAACTCAGCGCAGATACAGTAGGGGTATGATCCGCAATGAATTGCCGAAGCTGAGCATTTTCGGGCTGAATGGCGTAAATAATAATGTTGCTATCAAGCAGCATTAGTCGTCTCGTCCTGGAATCGAACGGTCTTGACGCACCTCACGCTGCCAGACTGCAGGATCAACGTCTGAGAAGGCGCGATTCGATGCAAGCTTCTCCAGAACTTCAGCCATTCTCTGACCACGAGTGGCGGAGTCGGAACCTACGGTTTCTTCCAATACGGTAATATGAACTGCGATCGACTGATCTCCCAACTGAGGAGCTTCATCGATCCACTCGATCGAGTTTCCCTTCAGAACTGCCCTAAATGTCTGTAGCATATTGACAACGGCTATCGTATCCCTCCATTATCGCGCTTTTGATGATGAGTCACTCAACATTCAGAGCAAGTTCAATTCTATAAGTTTTAGACGGCTGGATATAGAAGCTGCGATCGCTGTTGATACTGGGGTCACGTAAACAGAGTGACAATCACCCAGACAATCAGCAAGCCGAAAGAATTTTTTGCCACTAGCAATGTTTAGATACAAGTCCCTATCGCTTCTGGATCAGTTGGTAAGCAATCTGGAAAATCATTCCGTTTGACTCGATTAATTGTCTTATCAACTACTGAGGCTGCATCAGGCTTGCCCTGCTGTTGATACAGTAATTGCGCCCTCTCATAATCTCTTAGAGCTGGCTGAACAGCTTTTAATTGTGACTGCCGAAGCTGCAAACTGCCTCGCGTCACATATGCTTTTGCTAGATTCGGAGCAAGCTTGAGTGCCTGTTGAACATTTGCCATAGATTCCTCACACGCTAATCGACCGACACAATCATGGGCGCGATCGACGTACTGTTCTGCGGTCAAAGGTTTCTTTGATTGATATTGGGGTGATGCCGACGCAAACAAGGTGACAATCACCCCAACAGTCAACAAACTGAAAGGATTTTTTGCCATGTCTCGCGCCGCTCGTGCCGCTTGCCATTGCTCAAATTCCCACCGCGCCATAATCAGTCTCCAAAGACTATCCAGTGCTACTCTAACGCTCTGCCTTTTCCGTTCTGGTGCGGTTGCTCCGCAGTTGCGCTCTGCGCTAAACGTTGCGAAATTTGATGAGATTTCCCATTCAATTCGATGGGTTGCAACGAGGTTGGAGCGACTTGCTGTTTTTGGTCGGCTGCGATTCTGGCGATTAAGCGATCGCGAATACTATCGAGATGATCAAAATCTTTCCAGGTCAACCGAGACGGCTGAGGTACAAGCTTTTCCCGATGATTTTTCTGCATCACTTTTTCGGGTCCGTGGATTTGCCCACGTCCATCCTGTTTAGAGGTAATCAGGACTTGGTTATCCACAATTTCTAGCCGGAATTTGCCTTGCTCGTAGTCCCAGACCGAAGTTTTCATATAGCTCAAGAAATCTCGCACGGTTTGTTCTGCTTCGCGAACCCGAAATGCAAGCTCTGTTTCGTGCCTACCTTGTGGAACCATTGACGAAAGCTGACCAATTAGCCGATTGCTCGCTGGTTGCGTCAGGCGATCGCTCACCTGCATAAACTTGATTCCACTTGGTAAATTCTGGAATTGCAGCAGTCCACCCTCGCGATCGCTGACCTCAAATCGCTGATTTTCCTGGCGACTCACACGAAAATCACCAATCTGATAGGCTTCCTCTCCGGTACGATCGTGCGCCTGCCCAAACGCCTGCATTGCCGAATGCGCGATCGCAATCCGCTGCCAGTGATCCAATGAGCGATTCAGCCAATAGGCAGTCCCCTGAAGAATCCGTCCAAAGAATCGCTGAAGGAGCCGATTGGGTAACTTTGCCACCTGTTGGGCGGCAATCTGAGCTGATGCTGAAAGCGGCGCAACCTGCTTAGAAGTAGTGTTCCTTTCAGTGATCACGGATTGCTGCACCTGTTGAACTGGAGGAGTTTTCTCAATTCGGGCTGCGAGGGCGTGAAATACTTGCCAGTCGGCTGCATTTGCACCCAGGTTTTCGATTTGTCGTGCGCGATCGCGAACAATCGGCTTCTGTTCCTTCGAGACGGTGAGCGTGTTCGTTTCAGCATCAAAGTCCAAAGTAAACTCTTGAACCTGAGCTTTCGACAGGAGTGGTTGGTCAGCCCCCAGCGGATTCATCAGGTATCGAGCAATCTGGGCAATTTCTTCAGCTTGCTCTTTTGGCGGTGTCTCTTCTGAAGATTGAATTGACTGTGACTGGGCTGTCGATTCCGCTTCAGCCTGTTTAGGATCTGCCAATCGTTGTTTTGGGTCTTGTTGGGCTTGCTGTTGTAGTTGAATCTGATTCACTGTCACCACCCCATCTCGTTCTTGACGAAATAAGGTAGCGTTGCCGATTTTGACCTCGATCGCAGGCTTGCGGCGAGCATATAGCGTTGGATCAATGCCCACCGTTGCAGGTTCTTGAAACGCATTCAACAAGGTTCGCAGTCGGTCTGGATTGAGATCATTGCGCGTTTCTCCATTGGCGAGTGGTCCGTAGACTTGCCGCAGAATCCGACCGTCCTTACCATTGCCCATCCAGATGCGTAAAATCTCATCTGGGTTCTCTTGCTTTGGATTGCGCGTCGCGACCCACTGCATCGTATCGCTCAGGAGTTGTTGCATCATGCCGAATAAGCGATCGACTTGGTGTTGAGTCGCGTCCTGTTGAATCAACCAACCCAAACGATTCGCGTACTCGACCATTGCGCCAACGCGATTTACGATGACTTCGGCACCCACGCAGAACAAAGCAGTTTCATCATCGAAGCTGTACTCTACAAACGGCGGCTCGTAATCTAGCGGGCAGGGGCGTTCATAGCTTGGCGTTGTCTCCCCAAACTCCCAACGACGGTAAGGCAAGTCGTCGAACAATTCTTCGATCACCGCAGGTACGTAACCTGATGGAAACGGTTGCAACGATCGCACCTCCTGCAAATAGGCGACCAGTTCCGGTTCTTTGACTAACGTTGAGATCGCACTCTCGGATAAGTTCCACGATCGCAAAATCGCTTCCGTTTCTGATTGCGATAACAATGAAGTGGACTGTAGCATCGATATTCTCCTTGACTAGACAAACTCTTCAAACTCATCGGTCGTCATCTCTGGAACTAGCCCAACTGGTGGCGGTTCGACCGAATCCCCTTCGGTAGCGATCGGTATTTACTCAGAGGCTTCTGGTATTGAATCAGCATCAAACTCGGTCATATTGCTGCTACTGGGTAGCGGAAAGAGCCGTTGTGCGATCGCTCGTCGAATCTGTAGCGCTTCTCGCAGGGCTTCATGGCTCTGAATACGATCAACCGCTCGTTCTTCCAAACGTTGTTTTGCCAGTGACCATAGATCCTCGCTGCGCTGCTGATCGTTCTTCTCGGACTCTGGCAACCTCACCTTCGTCCGAATCGGAACGGATGCTTCGCCACTGCCTTTATAGGCTGGATTAATGACAACACATTCTCTTTGGTCAAACTTCAGAAGCTGCTCAACGGTGAGCAGTGAACGCTTCATGTATTGCTCAGATTGGATTGTGCTGCCATTGCGTCCATAGCTCCAGGATTTGGTTTGAACTTTGATTTCCTC
>CAXTDB010000341.1:0-5307 GCA_964242045.1 uncultured Leptolyngbya sp.
ACCATCCAGCCGTGCTGCTTGTCCGCAAACCCGATGTCGAGCATATTTTCTTCGATCGGTAGCTCCACTCGCTGCCACGGGTTATTCGCAACAGCGGGTAAAAACCCTTTACAGCCAGTCGCCAGGAAGACAACCGCCAACAAAATCACAAACTGTTTCCAGGCTCTCAAAATCCGATACATCGCGCTTGATCTCAGTAAATAAAGGGTTCGATCCGTTGCACTACTGCAAACCGTAAAGACTTAAGAAGAAAATAAATCCCAAAACCAGTCCGCCAAAAATCAGAAGGTTCTTTTGCCCTGGGGTTAAGGTATTCACCCCAAATCCATAGCTCAGATTCTGCTTGAATCCAGAAGGCGAGTTGAGCGGTCCAACGTTCTGAAAGCGTTTTTTCGGCACACCACAAACCGGGCATTTCCAAGTCAGCGGTAAATCTTCAAACGCGACTCCAGGTGCAATTCCGCTTCGATCGTCGCCTTTCGTCGGCTCATAGGTATAGCCACAAGCGGCACACTCATGACGGTCGAGATCTTTCGGATCAACGGGCTTAATCTCAGTCTCTGTCGCAGTTTCTTGGGGATCAGCAGCTTCGGTACTCATGGCAAAATGTCAGGGAGTGACCCAAACCTTAAAGTGTTCGTTAATTATTATGACATTATGAGATCCTTCTCAAACGTCGATTCTTCAAAACGCTGTGTCGAGTAATCTGCGATCGGCATATACTTTTCTCAGAAATGCCTGAAATTTCGATAGACTTCAGTTGATGGCTTCGATATGGAAGCGATCGTAATGAATTCTTGATTTGGTAAGTATTTCAGCGCACCATGGTAAATCGCAGCACACTATAATAATGAGAGTGTGAAGCGACGTAAACCAGTCCATTTTTGTAGAACGAGAGGCGGCGAATACCTGTGTATGTCCTAAGCGGCTATGAATATCTTTTAGGCTTCCTGCTGATTTGCAGTTTGGTTCCGGTTCTGGCTCTCCTGGCTTCTAAGCTAGTTCGCCCTAGCCGTCGAGGACCCGAACGTCGTACCACATACGAATCGGGCATGGAACCGATCGGGGGTGCATGGATTCAGTTCAACATCCGCTACTATATGTTCGCGTTGGTGTTTGTCATCTTCGACGTGGAAACGGTCTTTCTGTACCCGTGGGCAGTCGCTTTCAATCGCCTCGGATTGTTGGCATTTATTGAAGCCTTGATCTTTATCGGAATTCTCATTGTCGGTCTGGTCTACGCTTGGCGGAAAGGAGCATTGGAATGGTCATGAATCCAGAAGCGACTGCGCTTGATAGCGGGTCGATTATCAATCCCATTGAGCGTCCCGGTGTGACGCAAGAATTATCTGAGAACGTCATTTTGACGACGGTAGACGATTTGTACAACTGGGCGCGGCTTTCGAGCTTGTGGCCTCTTTTGTTTGGAACAGCTTGCTGCTTTATCGAGTTTGCGGCGTTGATCGGTTCGCGGTTTGACTTCGATCGCTTTGGACTCGTTCCGCGATCGACTCCCCGCCAAGCCGATCTCTTGATCACCGCAGGCACGATCACGATGAAGATGGCTCCGGCTTTGGTGCGTCTCTACGAGCAAATGCCCGAACCGAAATACGTAATCGCAATGGGTGCTTGCACGATCACAGGCGGAATGTTCAGCGTGGACTCTCCGACTGCGGTTCGCGGTGTAGATAAACTCATCCCTGTCGATATCTATTTGCCAGGGTGTCCGCCGCGACCCGAAGCGATCATCGATGCGATCATCAAACTCCGCAAAAAGATCTCAAACGAATCGATTCAAGAACGCGGTCAACTGCTGCAAACCCACCGCTACTACAGCACGACCCACAATATGCAGCCTGCTGAACTTGTTCACGATGGCAAATATTTGCAAGCCGAAAGCCGCATCGCGCCGCCGCGTGAATTGGCAGAAGCAATGGGTCTAGAAGTGCCAGCCGTTTTGGAACCGCAAAAGGAGAAGCTCGATCGTGGCTGAAGAAAAACAAGCGACCGAATCCCCGATCGTTGAAGCGGGCAAGACCTCAAAGTGGCTGACTCAAAACGGCTTTGATCACGAGTTCATCGGACTTGATGCCAGTGGAGTCGAGATCATCAAAGTCGAACCTGAGTTGTTGATTCCCTTTTCTACTGCGCTCTACGCGAATGGCTTTAACTGCCTTCAGTGTCAGGGCGGGTACGATTTAGGTCCTGGCGATCAGTTGGTGAGCTTTTATCACCTGATCAAAGTGTCGGACAATGCAGACCATCCGGACGAAGTTCGATTGAAGGTCTTTTTGCCGCGTGAAGATCCGAGAGTGTCTTCGGTGTTCTGGATTTGGAAAGGCGCGGACTGGCAGGAGCGAGAAACGTTTGATATGTATGGGATTGTCTACGAAGGACACCCGAACTTGAAGCGATTGCTGATGCCGGAAGATTGGGTAGGGTATCCCTTGCGGAAGGATTACATCTCTCACGATTTCTTTGAACTGCAAGACGCTTACTAAATTGAAAGCCTTGCTAATCTTGAAAGCTCTCTTGAAATTCCAAGAGAGCTTTTTGATATTGATAGGGTACTCGAACTCGCTTAATGCGGAAACTTGATTTGTAAGAATGTATCTTGATTCTTATACGCCTCAAACAAACTGAGGTCTTTTGATGGCAAATCTGAAGAGATTGCTTGGCTCCGCGATAATCGTCTGTTTGGCTCTACAAGCTTGTCAAGAAACACCTGCGGAACCAGTTGTTCCGCAAGTAGAAAACAAAGCTTTGTTGAGTAATAAAGCGCTGAATACAGCGATCGAGAACTACACAGATAAATATCTGTCTGAGATCATCAGAATTAGAAACTACAACCGGGAGCGAGTTAACAAAGTAGTTTGTGTACATCACACTTTTTATGTCGAAAATGCTGTGATCGCACCCGCTGCAATTAATGCTTACGTCAAATTATTGTGTGCTGAGGGAACACTTCCTACATCAACAGAGCCTTCACTAACTAATCTCACCAGTCTTCCCTCAAAGCTATCGTTACAGAAATATCCAAACCAAGAGCGTTTCAAGGTAATCACAGATGACACCCCACGAGATGCGCCCTTTTACTCTAAAGATTTACGCCGAATTTTGAGCGATGAGCTAATGGATCGGATGAATGCTAGTCGTTCTGATACCCAATCTGATGAAGCTGCAATTCGTAGGAAAGCGGTGGAATATTCCAAGAGCAGAAGGGCTGGGTGTGATAAATAGCCAGAGTGAGGCATAAGCGATGATTGGGTCTGTCTTCTTTAAAGAAGTGAATTTCTGCTGTGACCGCTTGAGCAGGCGATCGCGAAATCAAAACCCTTGCTGACCGACAATTAAGATGCGATCGCGACTTTATTTCTAGAAGAACTCGAAGACGATCAACGCTTCTATAATTTCGAGCAAGCACTTTTTATTTAGTCGATCAAGAAAGCTGTTGATAATGAAGCTGGATTACTTGACTAGCATTCAAAGTCTCTACCGCATACGTTCTTCCTTGAAGATCAACGAATTCGACTTCAAAGTTTTCAGAATCATAAACCTCAACAATGGTCCCAACTTGCCCTTTGTAAAGGTTCTGGTCTGGTAAATCTTTGGTGAGTGCAACAACATCCAAGAGCTTCATATTTCCATTTCCATAGTTCAGAGAACGTAGCAAGTGACCAGGCGAGGAAAGTTTTCGTTGTCTCGAACAATCCAGATACTTTTGATGATCGCTTGTTTGTCAAATCGTGTCATCTCAAAATCGATTCGGTATTTCTGTCCATAAGAATTACGGCTGACGGGAATGGCATCTTGAGTTGTAAGCGCTTGTCGAAGAGCAGAGCGCAGTTCTTCCGCTCCTTCTAGCCCAATCTTTAAAGCAGATTGAAATACGATCGCTTTGTGACGACCCTCAGAATGATCAGGGTTGAGTGAGTAGCCTTCTAATTTCTCAAAGGGAATTCGCGCAGCATCAGGATTCGGAAGTTGCACCTCGTAATGTTCTCAATGTGTTAGAAGCAGCATAGTCGATTACGAAGCATTATTCTGAATAGCCCGTCTCTTTCAAAAACTTCCGCAGACTACGAAGAACGCTTCTCCGCCAAATTGAAAACCTTGCCAACCGACAGCAGGACGCGATCGCCACATTCTCCCAATTACAATTAAATTAACTCTTTTGGAAAACCAGCATGAGTCCTTTACTTCAGCAGGTCTTAAGCGAAATTGCTCAACTCACACCCGAAGAGCTAGTGCAACGCAATCAGCTTAATCAAGAGCTTTTCTAATCGCGATCGCTACGCGCACCACGACGCAAACTAACCGTTAGCAACCGAGGTTATATGCCACTTACTCTCAAAGATCTAGAAGTTTATCAAGCGCTCAACCCTGACAACCAAATCGAGTTAGTCAACGGAGAAATCATCATCATGAGTCCATCGGGCTACGAGTCAGAAGAAGTCGCCAGTCGGATGCTCGGAAAGCTGTTTCCTCACGTTGAGCAAAATCGTCTCGGACGGGTGACAGGTTCATCTGCGGGCTTCATTCTGCCGAACTCTGACACCCGCGCTCCTGATGTCTCATTTGTTTTGGCAGAGCGAATGCGTCGAACTTCTCGCAAATTTGCAGAACTCGCTCCTGACTTAATGGTAGAAGTCAAATCACCAAACGATAATCTAACTAAGCTACGAGAGAAGATTGACTCATTTCTCAGTCAGGGAACTCAGATCGGAATTCTCATCAATCCAGAAGAACGATGGATCGAAATCAAGCGCTCTGCCGATGAAGCTTTCTCTACCAGACTTGTAGATGGAGACACGCTCAAAATTCCCGATTTGTTTCCTGGATGGGAAGTGCCTGTGACAGAATTGTGGTCGCCAGAATTTTAACAAATGAACATGGGGTCGAACTGACCGAGTAAAAAAAGCGCGATCGCATCATTAAATTCGATCCGCACTATTGCGAGTAGCCCGTTTCTTTCAAGAATTTCCGCAGACTGCCGAAGAGCGCTTCTCGATTCGCTGCATTTCTTCAATTCGCCAAAGTCAGATTATTGTTCGTCAGCAATCTCTAAAATTTGCCAGTACAACGCTGGAGATACTCTAAACTCTGATGTGGCAATCAAAGCATCCATCAGAGGTTTAACAGCGGGAATTAGACGCTTCTGCTTTGCCTCAGCTAAGATACCGAGCAAACCAGTAATCCTCACTCCTAGTCGATTCGCCTCAGCTCTACCACGACGCTCATCGATTAAAAGCAAATCTGCATCAAGTTCTAGGGCAAGAGCGATCGCTTCAGACTCTCCAGGATCTA
>CAXTDB010000342.1:0-5306 GCA_964242045.1 uncultured Leptolyngbya sp.
ATTACTAAACCAAAATAGCCCTAAAAGACACAGTAATCCGAGCATCAAATTCTGGTTGAATGAACTCCAAACCACTTGATCAAGCAGTTGTTGTCCTTGCCAAAGTTGCCAGAGGCGGAACATGGTATAAACTGTGCCGATCGTGACAACTAGGCTAGATATTCCAATACTGCTAGCAATCTGCTCAGTTACAATCTGGATGAGCAGCACAACCAGGTATAAATTCAGAATCTGGTGCGGTTGAGGATGTTTGAGCCAGACTACCCACGCAATGCCGGGAAGAACAATTCCCAGGGAGATCGCTAATTGAATCCAAACGCGCATAAATCGCTGTCCCGCATCGCTAAAGACAAGGCGATGTTGAATCGGTAGTTTTCCAGTCTTTGTGAGCAAGCCCACAACGATCGTGAGCAGCGTAGCGAATAGTACAAACAAAACGATGATTCTCCAGGTCATAGCACTGGCATAATGGTTGCAGCCATTAGGCTAGAGTACAAGAATCTGAGTCTCATCTATCAAGAGAATGACCATCGGGACTTATGCACTCAAGCGACCTTTTACGGCTGAGCCACAAACCAGTCGATTAGTTTGCGAGCAATACTGATGCTCGGTGGAATGATCGGCAGATTGTGCTTGTGAAACCATGCCGCCGTCTCTAACTCCTGGACATCGATCGCAATTTCGCCCGATTCGTACTCAGCCGTGAAGCCCAGCATTAGCGAGTTGGGAAAGGGCCAAGGCTGTGACGCAAAATAGCGAGGATGTTTGATCACGATTCCAACTTCCTCGCAGACTTCGCGCACGATCGTGTCTTCTAGCGATTCCCCCGGTTCAACAAACCCCGCAATCAGTCCATACATGCCAGCGGGAAAGTGAGGGGCACGCGCTAACAACAGTTCTTCACCGCGCGCAATTAGCACAATCACCGCAGGCGACAGGCGCGGATAGTTGACCAGTCCACAGGTCGGGCAGCGCTTTGCCCGCTCTGTAGGCAATTGGGTCATCGCGGTCGCGCAGTGTCCGCAGAATTGATGAGTGCGATCCCACTCGACAATCTGTACTGCTCGCCCACTGACAGCAAATAAATCTTCATCGATCGTGCCATACAATTCCCGCAGTCCTCGCAGCCTCATACCCGATGGAATGGCAGCATCATGCGAGAGTTCAGCAGAATAACAGGGCTGATTATTCAATCTACCTAAAAACTGGGTGCGTACTGGGTTCAAACCAATCTCGGTTAAACTAGTCAACCAAGGAATTTGATTACTATTTTCGTGTGTTTGAACAAGCAGCTTGTTTTTACTAAAAGCAAACCACCAACCTGGCGCGATCGATTCGCTGGGAAATGTGATACCTGGAACAAAACCTTGATTCATGAAACTGGATAGAAATAGAACGTGATCGCTAAGACAAGATAGGTTGCTAAAAGCAAAACTCCTTCTAACCAGTTTGATTTACCATCTGAAATGGTAGAGTTACTGAGTACCACAGCAACACCGACTGCAACCAATTCAAACGGATTAAAGCTCAAATCCATCGGTTGATTAAACACCAGTCCAGCTAACACTAGCACCGGAGCAACAAACAGCGCGATTTGTAAGCTCGATCCGACAGCAACCGCCATTGCCAATTCCATCTTGTTCTTCATTGCAACAGTGACAGCGGTCGCGTGTTCAGCCGCATTGCCAATAATTGGAAGCAGCACAACGCCTGTGAATAAAGGAGTTAAACTTAACTGCTCCGTAGCTGCTTCGAGCGCACCGACCAGCAGTTCTGACTCGATCGCGACCAACAACGTTACGCCTAATAGTACGCCAACCCAAAACCACAATTTACCTTTAGGATTCGATGCGGCTAGGGGTAAATTCTCCTCGCTAGTTTCAACTGATTCTATTGCTGCAAGTTCAAGGTTGTATAGATACGTATGCGTCCGCATCGAAAACAGCAGCATTAGACCGTAGACGAAAATTAACACGATCGCAACTGCGCTAGACAAGCGGATCATGGCGGTTTCTGTGATGCCATTGGAAAGAATGTTTGCAGTGGTTGGAAGCAAGATCGCAATCACAGCAAGATTCAAAGACGACGCATTGACGCGCGCTGCGGTTTGCTGGAATGCTTGCTCAGAATAATACAATCCACCCAGCAGCATCGAAAAACCGAGAACGAGCAGCAGATTGCCGATGATTGATCCGGTGATGGTCGCTTGCACGACATCGACTAAGCCAGCTTTTAGAGCAATGAGCGCAATAATCAATTCTGTAGCATTGCCAAACGTGGCGTTTAACAGACCGCCGATCGAGGAACCTAACACCACAGAAAGTTCTTCGGTTGCTGTGCCCATCCAAGCGGCAAGCGGCACGATCGCAAGTGCTGACGTGATGAAGACGGTGAGCGCTCCCCAACCGAGAAAATGAGCCGCGATCGAGATTGGGACAAAAACCAACAGTGCCGTAAAAACAGTTTCTTTCGTTAACATTGCTCTGGAGTGAGAAACCCTCGACTCATGTTTCATCTTTCGCTCAGAGATTGAACGAGTCATTCACCATAACAGATCCATTGGAATTAAAAATCAGACAGCAGAGCGATTTTACAAGTCTTGCAACAATGGCTGAGCATTACAATTGAAAAATTATTCGATCGAGTTCGTTCTAAACTATGACTCACGCATCCGAGCCAGATTTGCAGCATCGTCGCGGGCGCTTCTATGCCAGATAACTTGATTGTAGGTGCGATCGCATTGTCATTCTTTTTTGGCAGTTTTTGGAGGAGTGCATAAGCCTGCAAGAAAGTCTTTTCGCTGTTGGATAAACTCTGATGAGGGATTCTTCACCTCTATAAGAACCTGAATCGCATCCGACCACAATTGGTGATCGGGAGCCAGTAAGTAAGCAAGTTTTGCATTTGCGATCGCTTCGGTGGAACTATTTTTCGTTTTTTGCTCGATGTCTCTGAGTTGGGCGATATGTCGATCGCGCTCCACGGCAGGCATCGTTGCCAGCATGTACCAGGTTGAGAGATCAGCCGAAGTGGGATTGGCTCCTAAAAGTTGCCACTGATAAATTGTGTCAGGCTGTAAAGGAGCTTTGCCGCCGTAAGCAATGGATTGAGTATTGGGATCAAGGTCAGTAGACCACACCTCGGTTTTGGTGTTGAAGTCGCGAACGATCAATCTAACGGCTTTTCCGCCTTTCCAAGCGAACACAGGTCGATCGCTGATGATGGCGAAATCTTTATCTAATAATCCGGGTGTCATCGGACAAACGCCGCTCCGAGTTCCCAAAGAAGTTTTGGGGCGTTGAGTAAACCACGACCACCACTGAGCGACCGCAGGCGCAGTCGGAGAGAGATGCAGCCCAGACATTCCGATCACAGGTGCGATCGCGCTGACTATCACTAAGCTAGAAACGACAAAAAGTTTTTGCATCTTAGACATAATTTCTCCTTTTGATCGCTGACAAACTGTACGTTAAAAACACCGCAGACGGTAGAAACCAAGGCAACAGCACCAATGCCGAAATGTACACTTGCAATGCAATTAAGCTATAAATCCCGGTCAGTCCAACTAATGCAGCCGTGACTTGTAACCGAGTCGTCTGGTTCCATCGCTGCGATCGCCGACCGAGTAAAAGCGCGATCGCTTTGCCGAATACGATCGCTGCCCCGACCATCCACAAATCAGGAATCGGAATCACCAGATGTTGCTGTGACCAGTGATGAATCATGTACGCCAAGGATTCGCCTCCAGTGAGCCATTGCTGCCCGGTTTGATATTTCAAAGCAGTGGGAGCAAGAAATCGATCGGGCGTACTTCCCATTCCCAATCGATCATCGCTTCCGGCAGTGACTAAAACAATTTGCTTCGACAGCAGCGGAAATCGATACTTATCCGAAGTATCAAGGAGTTGCCAAGCGGGAATCAGTTGATAAGCAGTGCTAGGGGGAAGGGAAAAATCGACGATCGGTTCAAGTCCAAACGGAGTCTTCCAGTTAAGCAGTCTCGGCAATTCGCCACGTTGCGGAGCTTGCTGTTTTAGCGTCTCTAACAGTTGGGCGCGGAGATTGAGAACGCGATCGCTGCCGGGTTGAGGCATGCCGCTGATTTCCTCGCGTCCTGCCTGCACGAGCGACAATAGATACGAAATCGGACAAACGGTTTGACACTGTTGCTGAGGCAATTCGACAAAATGCGGATGTCCCTGAATGCTACCAAGCATTGTCCAATTGTTACTGGTGATGCCTGTGCGCTGATTTACCCCAATTTCAGTGCCATTGCTCTGAGTAGATGCAAGCGTGATCCAACTGCCTTGATTCACTGCGCGTCGAACAGATTGACCAAACGTTTGATCACCATTCGGCACATTGGTTTGGGGTGCATCTAACGCAACATCAAATCCGATCACCGAGGCATTGTTTTTTTGCAGTCGATCGAGAATTGCAGCTAAATAAGTACGATCGAGCGGATGGAATTGTGTAACTCCTGCTGCGTTCAATGAATCAGTATCCATTTGAATCAATGCTACCGGGGGTGCTTGATCGGTTGGAATCTGTGCTGTGACAGTGCGGTAAACAGATTGAGTCAACAGCCGCCCATCGCGGAGAATATCTTGCACTGGAAGCAATGAACTGAGAACTACACCTGCTACGAGTGCGATCGCTTCGATTCGAGTCGGTAAAAGCCTTCGGAAGCGACTTTTCCAATGCGTCGGACTGATTTGAAACAGAGTTGCACCGGGATGACAAAACAGCGATGGAACTAATGAAGCAGAAGGATAAGTATGACTTTTTTCCATTCGCAAAAACTGTCGGGCTGCTAACACGGCTTCATACACATCTAAGCTTTTCCCCAATCCTTGTAGAAAGTGAATCAGGAAGTCTTGAGCAACGCGATTGTGAATCGGTTCGCGCATTACTACGACTTGCCCAAAGCCTAAATCGATCAAAGATTCTGCGATGCTCAATCCACTACAAGAATTGAAGATGGCAACTTGGAGTCCTCGTTTTTTGGCTGCCATTAGCTGCGGCTTGATTTCATGAATCGACATCGAAACACCGGGCGCGATTCCTAGCTCTCCGCCTGTTAAATCAGTTTCATTGCTATGACCTGCGAAGAACAGCACATCCCAGCCTTGGTCATCGGCGATCGCGCTGGTGATTTCTTGGATCACTTGCGCGGGCGTTTTCTCTGGTTGCCAGCCGACGAATTTGATTTCTGCGAGTTTGTTGAGCGATCGTACCGCTTCTCGATCGGCTTTGAAGTCTAAGCCTGTTTCATCGCCCAAAATCGCCAGAATCCGAGTGCGTCC
>CAXTDB010000343.1:0-5304 GCA_964242045.1 uncultured Leptolyngbya sp.
AAATGGTGTAGAGTAGACGCTATTAGATAAAACGCTATATGTAGCGTCACCTTCCTTCCTCTAACACAATCAAGACGCTAAATCTGCAAAGGGAGTCTCGCATGGTTCAAGATATCACCCGTCCGACCGCGTTCTCTAGCTCTAGTGTGCCAGAGAATAACGAAAATAGCAGTCAATTTCCGGCTTCGGCTCCCGCCGCAAATCCGGTATTTTACAGAACCTATAGCCGCAAGCTGAGCGAAACTCGGCGCGAGTCATGGGTACAAGTCAGCCAGCGCACTATCCAAGGACTCGCTGACCTTGGCAATTTTACGCCCGAAGAACAGGAATTGATCGAACAGATGCAGCGATCGATGCGCTGTTTACCGTCCGGTCGCTGGCTTTGGGTCGGCGGAACGAACTGGATCAGCAAGCCTGAGAATTTCTCTGGCGCGTATAACTGCACCAGCACGAATCTGATTGACTGGCGCGCGTTTGGTTTGATGATGGATTTAGCGATGATGGGCAGCGGCACGGGTGCAGTTTTAGAGCCGAAATATACTGATCGCTTGCCGAAAGTTCGCAATCGCTTAAACGTGACGATTACCAAAGAGATTGGTGAAGTTGCTGATTTTCTTAGAGAAGATGTGACGCACATCGAGATTGAAGGAAATGCGGTGACGATTCGAGTGGGCGATAGTCGGCAAGGCTGGGTGAAGTCGTATCAAAGCTTGTTAGAGCTATCGAGTGACGATCGTTTTACAGATGAAGTTGAAGTCTCGATCGATCTCGGTTCTGTGCGTCCTGCGGGTGAACGATTGAAAGGATTTGGCGGCGTTGCGAATCCGATTCGACTTCCTGCATTATATGAGCGCTGCGCCAAAGTGTTGAACCAGGCGATCGGACGAAAGCTAACCCCGATCGAATGCTGTTTGCTGATTGATGAAGCGGCAGTGGTGGTCGTTGCCGGAAACGTGCGTCGTAGCGCGGGGATGCGTCAAGGCGGCAGCGAGGATGCCGAGTTTGCGAGTGCAAAGGATAACTTGTGGCAGCAAGACGACCAAGGGAATTGGCGAATCGATCCGGATCGTGATGCCTTGCGGATGGCGAATCATACTCGCGTTTATCACCATAAACCGACTTTGCAAGAATTGATCGATGCCGTTCGCAAACAGTTCTATTCAGGCGAAGGTGCAATTCAATATGCTCCGGAGGCAATTGCTCGATCGAATGCTGATATTCTGACAACTCCCGATCTGAAGTCCGAGTTTATTCGGAACTATGAGCTAGGAAACGGGAAACAATGGATACAAGATAAGTATCCAAATATGCTGAGCGAAGAAATTGAACATCGGCTAGAACGCTACGGACTCAACCCATGCGGCGAGATCCTGGGTATTAATTTTCACTGTAACTTATCTGAGGTTCACCTCAATCAGATTGATCCGCTTGATTACGAAGCTCAAGAGCAAGCTTTTACAGCAGGTGCGCTCTCAGTTGCAGCATTGTTGAATCATCGATTTAACGAGCCACGCTATCAATATTCGCGTGAAGTTGATCCGATCGTGGGTGTTTCCTTCACCGGATTGTTTGATTTCTTTGTTCATGCGTTTGGTACAGAATGGTTGCGCTGGTGGGAAGCAGGCAGACCGGATACTTTAACCGGAATGCAGTTTAAGGAACGGGAGAAAGAGTATCTTTCGCGCTGGAAAGAGATTGTGCATCGAGTCGTGGGTGAATACTGCGATCGACACAATATCCGTCGCCCGAATCGCTGCACCACGGTTCAACCTGCGGGAACGAAATCATTGTTAACGGGTGCAAGTTCAGGCTGGCATCCTCCGAAAGCTCAACGGTTTATTCGTCGGATTACATTCCGCAAAAATGATCCGGTTGCGATGGCTTGTTTGGACTATGGTTACAGCATTGTTCCGTCACAGTCGGATAAAGATGAAAACGGCAATCTGTTAAATGATCCGTTTGATCCGCGTTGTACAGAATGGCTGGTCGAAATTCCGGTGGAGGTGCCTTGGGCGAACATTCCGGGAGCCGATCAGATTGAGATTGAGAAATTCTCGGCTTTGGCGCAGATGGATTTTTATCTTCAAGTCCAGAAGTACTATACGGCTCACAATACGAGTGCGACGATCGAGCTTCGTGAAGATGAGATCGAAGACTTAGCCACTCGGATTCATCAAGCGATCGAGAACAATGAAGGCTATATCAGCGCAGCATTGTTAGCCAGATTTGATGCACCGTTCCCCAGATTGCCGTTTGAGAAAATCGATCGAGCAACCTTCGAGCGGTTACAAGCGGAAGTACTGGAACGTCGATCGACCGATGATTTCTATGCGGCGTTAGTGCGGCACGATGGCGGCGATTTAGTCGAAGCAGGCCCGGCAGGATGCGACTCGGATAAATGCTTGTTCTCCGAAACGAAGTAACACTTGAACCTTAAGGGGACTAGATTTACGCTTTTAGTCCCCTTGAGCGTTCTGTTAGCTCGGAATTCCATTCACGAGCGGAACGGCATCGAAGCGGAAAAACTCGAAACAACGAATCGCATTCACCCTTTGCGATTAAAAATTCCCTCAAACGCTGACTTGGCAGAATTGCCAGCATCGCGGAACGTCTGCAAGAAAGGCTGTTGAGCATGAAGAAACACACGCGCGCAGTTTCTCCCCGGCATTCCTGAAATTGAACCACCTGGATGAGTTCCTGCACCCGTTAGATATAAATGATCGATCGGCGTTTTATAGTTCGCAATTTCCGGTAGCGGTCGGAAGAACACCATTTGTTCTAACGTCATATCAATGTGATAGTAGTTACCTTTGTAAGACCCCAACCGCTCACCGAGTTCAGCCGGACTCTCAACAGCGCGCGCGATCGTCGCCGTTTTCACATTTGGCGCATAGTCCGCCAGCTTATCGATCACGCGATCGGCGACTTTATTTTTGAGTTCATCTGTCCAACCTGTTCCATTCAAGCCTGTGCCTTCAGCATTTTCGATTTGGTAAGGCGCGAAAAACTCGATCCAAACGGTGTGACAACCAGCGGGAGCCATCGAAGGATCGAGCATCGTCGGCTGTACGAGATAGAACGAAGGATCAGCATCGGGAATTCGACCGATCGCAGGTTCAGTATGAGCAATCTCAACATGCTTAACCGAATCAGCAATCAAAACTGATCCGATTAGATATTCATCTTTGTGGTCGTGATTGACAAACTTTAATGGTTCAGTCATTGCTAAATCGATCTTTAGAATCGTTTCGTTGTTGTTGACGATTCTACGATCGAGCCGTTCTCGCAAATGTTGATTTGCTGTGTCTACATCACTTGGATCAATCAATTGTAAGAAGACTCGTCTTGCATCAATGTTAGAAATAACCCCGTGTTTTGCGCGATATTCCTGACCTGAGCCGACTCGCACTCCCACCGCGCGACCGTCATTAACCAGAATCTGTTTTACCGTTTGTTCAGTTAGGATTTCTCCGCCTAAGCTTTGTACCAGTTTTACTAATGCTGCCGTAAGCGCGCCCGTTCCGCCTTTTGGACGTGCCATTCCTGGATGATGTCTCATTGCCATCATCATTGCTCCGATCGCTAAATTCTTTTGAGAGGGCGGTACACCCAGTTCCGCCGCAAGTCGCGCCAATGGAGCTTTTACAGTTTCAGTGTCAAAGTACTCATGCAAGATATCTTCAGCACTCGACAGCATCGTTCTAACGAAATCCAAGGCTTTGTTCGTTGAACCCACTACCGATAAGAAGTCTTTGACCTTCTTAAAGTCATAGTTTCCAGCGATATCAATGATCGATTTCGGTGGCGCGTTAAAAATCGGAATCATTGCATTGATCGTGCGCTGCCAGAGATCAACAAATTCAGCGTATTTTCTGGCATCACGATCGCTATATTCAGCAATGCCCGCACAAGTTTTCTCCACCGACTGATGCGCTAGAAAATAAGTTCCGTTAGGATGCGGGCAGAAAACAACCGGATCGCAGTAGAGATACTCTAATCCGTATTTGGTCAATTCTAACTCTTCAACAACGGGACCTAAATGAATGAATTCGTGATCGATCGCGCATCGATTAAACCGAAACTCAGGAACTTCTGGAATGATCGCTTCAGTCGTCGCAGCGCCTCCGGGAACCGATCGCTTTTCCAATAGCAGAACGGTATATCCTGCCTTTAGCAGATAAGCTGCACAGACCAAACCGTTATGACCCGCACCGATAATAATCGCATCATAAGTAGACATGCAGCGCTCTCCTAAACCTAAGATCTAGGTTAAGGGATTTAGTGACGGATTACCCATCAATTACACTGTAGTACAAACTTCCGAACTACCACTATCTCAGGGTTAATCTTTTAGGCTTTCGCGAGGTAAATTGGCATCAATTCAAGTCAACCAAGGGAAAGATGTCGCTTCAGATTGTGTGCGCGAAACTCAAAGCTGAATGGATGCCGATCCTAAAGATTAATTAAACGTGGAGAACACAGAAAATGGTAGCAACAATGGATGATACCAAGCGTCTAGCAATTGCAATGAAGCTTGCAGACATCAAAGCTGTCCAAGAACTTATTATTTCAAACGAACAGAAGTTCATCTCGGCAACCACCGACTCTGAGTTGGTGAAGCGGTTTCAGGACATGCTAAAGGACGACCAGAAAAATATTGGTATCCTCGATACGGTGATTGTGCAATACGGTGTACAGTCTGAACCGAAGAAAACGATCACCGAAATGGTGCAAAAGATCGAAGAAATGATGTCGGGTTCTGAATTAACCCTGTTTGAAAAAGTCTTCCAGCATGAATTACTCAAGCATCAGCAAACGATGTCGGGTATTGTTATTCATAAAGCAGCACAGAAAGTTGGAGCCGACATTGAAGCCGCGATCGCACCGCTTAACACCGTAAACTTTGAGAACCGCGCTCACCAAGAGCAACTCAAAGGCGTAATCGAAATCCTTGGTGTGCGTGAACTGACCGGAATGGATGCAGACCAAGGACTGTGGGCACGAGTACAAGATGCGGTTGCAGCCTTGACGGGTGTTGCAGGTAGCGTCGTGACTCAGACCAGCGACAAGTCTGACATGAACATTCAAGACGTGCTTCGCATGGATCACCAAAAAGTGAATGTTCTGTTTGCTGAAATCAAAGGCACTCAAGATCCAGCAAAGCGGAAGGAATTCTTCCAGCAGTTGGATGGCGATCTGCGCGCTCATGCGATCGCAGAGAACGAAGTCGCTTACCCGGCAGTCCGTGGCAAGTACGCAGAAAGCGATTTGCAAGAACTGTATGACGAGCAAAACTCCTGGTTC
>CAXTDB010000344.1:0-5282 GCA_964242045.1 uncultured Leptolyngbya sp.
TCAGGACGCAAGCCGGGAATGTTCACGGCAGATCGAGCAGGTTCACCGAGCAGCACATCGCGAATTTGTTCAGCCACATCGATCGCTACATTCACCTGAGCTTCTTCGGTCGATGCCCCCAAGTGCGGTGTTAAGACGATTTCTTTACCCAAGGCTGTGAGCGGTGATTCTCCTAGCGGTTCAGCCGAAAATACATCTAAAGCGGCTCCGGCAATTTTGCCAGCTTTCAAAGCTTCGGCGATCGCGCTTTCGTCAATAATGCCACCGCGCGCGCAGTTGATAATCCGAACATTCGGTTTCATTTTCGCGATCGAGTCTGCATTGATCAAGTTCGCAGTTTCCGGCGTTTTTGGAATGTGTAGCGTGATATAGTCCGCAGATTGGAACAACACATCCAATTCCACCAAGCTGCATCCTAACTGTTCTGCACGTTCAACCGAAATAAACGGATCATACGCAAGCAGCTTCATTCCCATTGCTCGCGCGACCGTCGCCACATGCGCGCCAATTTTTCCTAAACCAACGACTCCTAAAGTTTTGTTATAAACTTCGTTTCCGGTGTAGCTTTTGCGATCCCATTTTCCCTGTTTCAGCTTTTCATTCGCTTCGGGAATGTAGCGCGACAGCGACAACATCATCGCTAGAGTATGTTCTGCCGCAGCGATCGTATTTCCTTCGGGCGAGTTGACGACAATTATGCCTTTGCGAGTCGCCGCAGGCACATCGACATTATCGACTCCGACCCCCGCGCGCCCGATAATCTTCAGATTGCGTCCTGCTTCGATTACCTCAGCAGTCACGCGCGTTCCAGAGCGAATCATAATCGCGTCATACTCTGGAATGACTTCAACAAGCTGCTCTTTGCTGAGGTCGGTTTTGACATCAACTTGAGCAACCTGAGACAAAATATCGATCCCAACTTGATCGATCGGATCAGAAACAAGAACCTTGGGCATAACGGCAAAGGCAGAGTGAGTAGGTGCAGAAAATTTGGAGATCCGAGTTTTCCACAGTTAGTCATTCTAGTAGATCCCGGCAACTCCCCCCGCGCATTCTTTGAAAAGTTTTCGATTTGCGCCTGATTCGACCGTTAAACTGGAAGCAGCATTAATTGGAGTGCTAACTATGGTTCGTTTGGATGCGACTCCTGCCCAATCCCGTCAAGAGACTCCTGAAGTTTTTGTAGACGAGACTCAAGAGCCAGATTTGCCAGAGAGTGTTACATTTCCTCCCACTAATCTTTATAGTGATGAGCCGCCCTTGGAAACTGATTTTCATCGTCGCCAAATTGACCTGCTAATTCGATTATTAGAATTCTGGTGGCTCGATCGCAACGACTTCTACATTTCCGGCAATTTGACTGTGTACTATAACGAACAGCAGCTTAAAAAGCGGGATTTTCGAGGCCCTGATGTATTCGTTGTATTAGGAGCGGAAAAGCGCGATCGACGCAGTTGGGCGATTTGGGAAGAAGGCGGCAAATATCCAAACGTCGTGATTGAACTGCTCTCTAGCTCGACAGCAACGGTCGATCGCGGCAAGAAAAAAGATCTCTATCAGGATGTGTGGCGCGTTCCAGAATATTACTGGTTTCATCCAGAAACGATGGAATTCGCTGGATTTCGCTTGGTTGGGGGAACTTATGTTGCGATCGAGCCAACCGAAAGCGGCAGATTGCAAAGTGAGCAATTAGGACTAGAACTAGGCATTCACGATCAAAAACTTCGCTGGTTTACCTCCGGGGGCGACTTAATTCCTTTACCCGAAGAAGCAGAACGTCAACAAGCGGAACAGGAACGTCAACGTGCAGACCAAGAACAGCAACGTGCAGACCAAGAACGGCAAGCTAGAGAACGACTAGAAACCTATTTACGATCGCAAGGCATCGAGCCGGATCAACTCCCCTAACCTGATAAGATGCCTAAAACGAGGGAGGGTGATATGAGTACTGATAATCAAAGCACAACAGGAGCCGACGCGATCGATGTTGCGATCGCAAACGGAATCGATTTCGATGGCTCTCCGATTCCAACTGAAAAATTAGAGTTATACAACAAAGTCATGGCACTCGAAGCGGGACGACAACGCAGCGGAGTCTCGAACACGATGCGATCGCGCATTGTTCGCATCGGCGCGAAACACATTCCCCAAGCCGACCTGAATCAAATGCTAGAATCAGCAGGCTTCGCGCCACTCAAAGAGAAAGAAGTTGCCTTTTTCTACAACAAGTAATGTCTGTCAACTACTCGGATATCTTGGCGGCTGCAGATCGGCTTGCCCCTGTCGCGCACCAAACGCCTGTGATCACTTCAAATACGGTGAATCAACACACTCGCGCCCAAGTGTTTTTCAAGTGCGAGAACTTTCAGCGATCGGGGTCGTTTAAGTTCCGAGGAGCTTACAACGCAATGGCACAATTAACCGATGAACAGCGCAAACGTGGCGTTATCGCATTTTCATCAGGCAATCATGCTCAAGCGTTAGCATTGGCAGGTCAAATCCTAAATGTGCCAGTGACGATCGTGATGCCCAACGATGCGCCCTCTGTGAAAAAAGCAGCAACGCAAAGCTACAAAGCGGAAATTATCTTTTACAATCGCGCTCTACAGAAGCGAGAAGAAGTGGCGCAGTCGATCGCAGACGATCGCGGTTTAACGTTGATTCCTCCGTTTGATTTCGCGCCTGTGATTGCCGGACAAGGAACAACGGCAAAAGAACTGATCGAAGCAGTAGGCGATTTGGATGTCTTACTCGTTTGCTGTGGGGGTGGAGGATTGCTTTCAGGCTGTGCGATCGCAGCCGATACCCTTGCTCCAAACTGTCAAATTATCGGAGTCGAACCGAAACGCGCCGATGATGCGACACGATCGTTCTACAGTAAAACGCTGCAAAGAGTGGAGAATCCGAATACGATCGCAGATGGTGCGAGAACTGCTTCTTTAGGAGAACTGACCTTTCCGCTGATTCTAGAATACGTTGATGACATGGTGACGGTTTCCGAAGCGGCAATCCTACGAACCATGCTCTTTGTTTGGGAACGGCTCAAAATTGTCGTTGAACCGACAGGAGTTCTTGCTGCTGCTGCATTGCTAGAAGGAATCGTCTCTTTCCCAGATGCCAAAATTGGGGTAATTGTTAGCGGTGGCAATGTTGATCTTAAAGAAGTCGGAAAGCTTTTTACCAAAGCGACTGCACGAGAGAAAGCCTCACAGCGTCGCCCGCTTGCACAAGAAATGAGTTAGAAATTGATAGTTTATTTCTTCTCTTCACTTCTAGACTTTACAACTTTCATCACTGCATCCGCTAATTCTTGATCTGACGTTTTCTTTTTCGGTTTCACAGGGGGCTTGAATATATCCATCGTCAGCAACCAAAGCAAAACCAAAAAAGCGATCGCAGCAATGATTAGTTCCATTTTCAGGCTCCTGATTTGATTTTTCTTCACTAAGCAAAGCTCTCCACCCGCGTTAGTAAAAGTACTAAGTGCGTTGGAAGACTTTTATTTCTGCCGATTACTCTAAAATGACGGCTTACGATTTCACTAGAGAAAATTATATGCTGTATAAGTGGCAGCGATTTTGCAATTTAATCATTTATTCGGTTTCTGTTCCACACGCCTGAATCGTTCGATCAGCTTCTTCAACATTCGTGTGCGATTTAATTTAAGGAGTCTCTGTTTTTAAAAATCCTGCGATTCGATCGACACTTTCAGCCAAAATTTCTGGCTCATGCACTAACGCAAATCGTACATATCCTTCCCCAGATTTGCCAAAACCCGCGCCTGGAGAAACTGCAACGCCAGCCGCTTCCACTAGTTTTACGGCAAAGTTGATCGAATCATTGCTCCAAGGTTGGGGTAGCTTTGCCCAAACATACATCGCTGCTTCAGGAGTCGGAACCATCCAACCGATTTGATGCAATCGATCGACGAACACATCCCGCCGATGACGATATATTTCAACCGCTTTCTGCACTCCCGATTGATCTCCCGTCAAAGCTGCGATCGCACCGTTCAAAATACCGCGATACTGATTAAAATCAACCGCTGCTTTGACTTGTCTAAGTGCCCGAATTAAATCTGCATTGCCGATCGCATATCCCATGCGAAACCCGCCCATGTTGTAAGACTTCGAGAAGGTGAAAAACTCGATCGACACGGTTTTCTCTGGATCAGCTTGCAGCACCGAAGGCATCGGTTCAGAACCAAGATAAAAATCGGCGTAAGGAAAATCGTGAACTAACACCAAATCGTGAGTTTGGCAGAATTGAACCGCTTCTTTGAAGAACGATAAAGGCGCGATCGCAGTGGTTGGATTGTGCGGATAGCTCAATACCATCATGCGAGATTGTGCTAAAACAGCAGTCGGAATCTCTTCAAACACGGGAAGAAAGTCATTCTCAGCCCGCAGCGACATCGGATAGATTTGCCCACTTGCGAGATAAACTCCACCCATATGAGACGGATAGCCTGGATCAAGCAATAATGCAAAATCGCCTGGATTCAGCACTGCCAATGGTAGATGTGCAGTGCCTTCTTGCGAACCGATCAGCGGTAGCACTTCGGTTTCGGGATCAACGGCAATGCCGAACTTATTGGTATACCAACGCGCCGCAGCTTGCCGAAACGCTTTTGTGCCATGAAACAATAGATAGCCATGCGTGGTCGGATCATGCAGTGATTGTTCGATCGCATTGATTACATGCGGTTCTGCCGGCAAATCAGACGATCCGAGTGATAGATCAATGATGTCTTTTCCAGCAGCGGCTGCCTTGAATTTCGCGCGATCCATTTCTGCGAAAACGTTGAACTGAAGTGGCTCTAAGCGTTTGGCAAACTGCATATTTTTCCTCAAGCCGTGACTAAATTTGCATTCAAAAACTCTTCTAATTTCTGTTTGGTCATCACACCTTCCACTGAGTGTTTAATTTCACCGGATTGCACTAAGCGAAACGCAGGAACGCCTTCGACTTTGCATTTCGCCACGCTTTCAGGATTCGGATCGACTTCCATTTTGATTACTTTTAAGCGATCGCCATAATTCGCCGCGATCGCATCCATCACCGGAGGCAGCAACCGACAAGGACCACACCACGAAGCCCAAAAGTAAACTAAAACAGGCTGAGCGGCATTCATCACTTCAGTTTCAAACTCTGAATCGTTAATCACACGAACGCTACTCATAATTGACTTCTTAAACAACGGCTTTTCAATTTTAAAGCCTGCGTCCCCATCTGCGGATCTGCCATACTAAAACAGTACGGTAGCCCTTGAGCGCACTATG
>CAXTDB010000345.1:0-1636 GCA_964242045.1 uncultured Leptolyngbya sp.
TGTATTTTCGAGAAAGCCTCCTCCAGGTAACACAGGCAACCCTGAAGGCTTGTGTAACATGAGCAACTGATCATCTTCGTACAAGGTGGCAACATCGAACGGAACATCAGGTTCAATCCAAGGCGATCGATGATAAGTTAACCGTTGCCCAAGTTGCAGTGGTGTATCTGGATCAGTGATCGGACTGTGATTGATCGAAATGGCTCCAGCTTGAATGCGATCGCACCAGTCTTGCTGAGATGAATGAGTGTAGTGCTGAGTATAGTATTCCAGCAGCGTCAAACCCGGCTGATTGACTCGATCTTCGTAAATCCAACCTTGATTAAGATAGCTCATTCAGATTGTTCAACCAACACTGTGACTGATGCGACTGCAACATACATATCATCGTTTTTGTCGTTTAGCTCTGCGATCGCGCGTCCCTGCACAATCATTCCACCCGATTCAACTCTGAGCGTTTTACGACCAAATGGTAGAACTTGCAGCACTTCTTCTTCGCGTACTTGCTCTGGATAAGGAACCGCAACTTGAACTTCGATCACCATTTCGCTTGGATGATCTAGCTTTGCAACTTCCCAAATTCCAGGTAAAGCATTATGTGCAATTGCATTTCTAACCGCTCTCGATGCCGCAACCGTTGGATCTTGTCCGTGTTGATCCACACCCATTCCCATTTCAATCACAAACCGTTTCAGCACGATCGAACTTCTTTGCAACAACTTACAGATCGTAGCAAGCGATCGCGTCCGAGATTCGCTAGATTAAAGGCTGTAGTTTATCGATTCCTCGCTTGCTGCAAAAACAGTTTCTCCAAATCCAGCTTGATTTTGATGGTTTAACCACGGTTTCCGCTGCTTATACCGAAGTGGCAGAAGGAACAGCTTTATTGATGCTGCATGGATTTATGGGAGATGCAGCTTGCTGGTTACCGTTGAGCGATCGCTTAAGATCGAACTTTCGCTGCATTAGTTTAGATTTATTAGGATTCGGAGATTCGGCGCGTCCGATGATTCGCTACGACATTGCTAAAGAAGTTGCATTTTTACGAAAAGTCGTGGAAGCACTGCAACTAGATTCGTTTTATCTATTGGGACATTCTTTTGGCGGATGGGTGTCCGCAGCTTATGCGCTCGACTATCCCGATTCTGTAAAAGGTTTGATTCTAGCGGCTCCGGCAGGAATTCGCGACGATAGTTTTGCTGGACGATACGATCATTTACGTCCGATTCTATGGCAAACTCCGGTGATCGATTGGACATTGGAATTGATTAAACCGATCGCTGAATTAATCGGACAAGAAAAAACGATCGCGCAAATCGCCTGGATGCGGCACGAACTGAATACTCAACCTGCTGCACGATCATTTCTCGTCGATCGACTCCGACCCGAAGACGCGATCGACACCGTGGAAAAAGAGATTCACCGCTTGAACGTTCCAACTTTGGTGATTACAGGTGATCACGACGAAACGATTCCGCTTTGGCACAGTCAAACTTATGCGACTGAAATTCCGAACGCCCAATTAGTAATTCTTCCCAACGCCGATCACAGCTTGCCGCAAAAGTTTGCTGCTGAACTTGCAGCCCAGATTTTACAGACATTTCATAATCGTGTTTGATTCACGTTGAAACGTTTA
>CAXTDB010000345.1:1646-5274 GCA_964242045.1 uncultured Leptolyngbya sp.
CTCTACGATCGTGGGCAAACTGAACGCATCAACACTGCACTTTTTGTTGTTTTCTGATGCAAAAAGCTGCGATCGCATTTTACAGATTTAGCGTGAAAACCTTGATTCACTGGCAGCGCATCACACCTTTGACGGTGTTTCTCTTTGTTGATGGCATCATTTTCCAAAGGGAGCAGGTATGGTAAAGTCGTTTGATCTGGAGACCTCCAATCAGCTAAACCCAGTGCTAGACCCCGATCCTGCATCCTCTCCAAAAGAAACTGAGTGGCTGCTGCAAACTGTCGTGGAAAACCTCAACGATGGCGTTGTCATCACCAACGTGCAAGATCAAGTGCTATATGTTAATTCACGCCTTGCCAAACTGGTCGGATGCTCGGTTGCAGAAATGCTCGGAAAGCCTGCAAATCACTTTTTTCATGCGATCGAGGGCTGGTTCGATTTTCAAGGAGCCTCCGAAGAAGCGCAACCCTTCTACGGCTGGAAAGAAGGGCAACTCCGCCGCAAAGATGGACGCAAATTTTGGGCAGAAGTGAATGCAACCTTATTGTGCAATGCGACTGGAGAAGCGACCGGAACGCTGATTACAGTGAAAGATATCACCGAGCGCAAATGGCTAGAAGAATATCTGCGTCTGCTCGAATCGGTCGTCGTTAATGCAAATGAAATCGTGATGATTTCACAAACCGAAGACGCGATCGCTGATCCTTTGAGTTTGCGAATTATCTACGTCAATGATGCGTTTTCGCGCGCCACAGGCTATTCTTCCGGCGAAGCGATCGGTAAATCGGCATTAGTGCTACTCGGCGACAAAACCTCGATCGCGGAAATCGATCGCATTCGATCCGCCTTGAAAGCTTATGAACCTGTGCGGGCTGAAGTGATTCTCTACCGCAAAAACGGGACGCATTTCTGGGTCGATGTTAACATGGTTCCGATTCGCAACGAGCAGGGACAAGTCACGCATTTCGTCTCAGTCATGCGGGAAGTCACCGAGCGCAAAAGCGCCGAAGAACAACTCCGCCGCAATGCGTTTCATGATTCGCTCACCGGATTACCGAATCGCTTACTGTTCATGGAGCGATTGAGTCAAACCGTCGAGCGCGCTCACGAAGATAAATCTTACCGCTTTGCGCTATTGTTTTTGGATCTCGATCGCTTCAAAGTGATCAACGATAGTTTGGGACACATGATCGGCGATCAGTTGTTGATCGCGATCGCGCGGCGACTAGAAACTTGTCTGAATCAGCACGATACGGTGGCAAGGCTCGGCGGCGATGAATTCACGATTTTGCTCGAAAATATTCAGCAAGACAGCGATGCCACAAAAATCGCAGAACGAGTTCAGCAAGCTTTATCAACGCCGTTTAATTTGAGTGGACATGAGGTGTTTACCTCTGCCAGCATCGGCATTACGCTGTCTTCAACCGAGTTCGATCGACCCGAAGACTTGCTGCGGGGTGCAGATATCGCCATGTATCGCGCTAAAGCGCAGGGGAAAGCCTGCCATGAGGTGTTTGATACGGATATGCACACGCATGTTGTAGCGCTGATGCAGCTCGAAAATGACTTGCGACGGGCAGTAGAACGCCAAGATTTCGAGTTGTATTACCAACCGATCGTCGCGTTGGCAACCGGGCGGATTATGGGATTTGAAGCGTTAGTGCGATGGCAGCATCCGGAACAAGGAGTCATTTCCCCAGCGAAATTTGTGCCGATCGCAGAAGAAACCGGGTTAATCATTCCGCTCGGACAGTGGGTATTGCGCGAAGCCTGCCGCCAACTCAAACGATGGCAAGATGAATTCGCATCAGAGCCACCGCTCACGATCAGCGTCAACTTGTCGAGTCGGCAATTTTCGCAGCCGAGCCTGATTAATCAAATTCGGCAAATTCTCACAGATACCGGAGTCGATGCTCACTGCCTCAAGCTCGAAATCACCGAAAGCGCAATCATGGAAAACACCGAGTCAGCGATGGATATGTTGCTGCAACTCAAAGCAATGGGAATTCAGCTATCAGTCGATGACTTCGGGACAGGCTATTCGTCGTTGGGATATTTATATCGCTTCCCGATGGATGTGTTGAAGATCGATCGCTCTTTTGTCAGTCGCGTCGATGTCGATGGTGAGAAGCTCGAACTGGTTCGCACCATTATTACCTTGGCGTGGAATCTGGGCATGGATGTGGTGGCGGAAGGAGTAGAAACGACAAAGCAACTGGCGCAGTTAAAAGCGCTGAAGTGTGAGTATGCTCAGGGATATTTGTTCTCGAAGCCGCTGACTCGAACTGATGCCGCAAAGCTTATTCCGCAGTCCCATCCGTTTTTACATCTGATGCAGATCTCGCCCTCGAATGGCAGATTAGCAGAGGATGTTTAGTAGATTAAAATTCGCTAAAAATATCGAGTTGTTGGGTTGGATCTTTGGCGGGTTCCATCGCTTTCGATTGGCTTTTTCGCAGTCCGATCGCGATTTTGCTATGTTTCTCGATTTGCGACATGACTTGACGCGCACGATCGATCACCGAACTCGGTAATCCCGCGAGTCGTCCCGCTTCGATGCCATAAGAGCGATCGGCTCCTCCGGGCTGAACTTTGTGCAAGAAAATGATCTGCTCTGGCATTTCGCGCACGGTGACTTGATAGTTTGCAACGTTTGGCAAAATCGAAGCGAGTTCATTCAGTTCGTGATAGTGGGTTGCGAAAATCGTGCGGGCGCGAACTTCGGTGGCAAGATGTTCGGCAACTGCCCAAGCGATCGACAATCCATCAAACGTTGCTGTGCCTCTGCCGATCTCATCTAATAAAACTAACGATCGATCTGTTGCATGATTGAGAATGTTCGCGGTTTCGTTCATCTCGACCATAAAGGTTGATTGCCCAGTGGCGAGATCATCGACTGCACCGACACGAGTAAAGATGCGATCGCAAATTCCTAACCGGGCGGAATCTGCCGGGACAAAGCTGCCAGTTTGTGCCAAGAGTTGAATTAAACCGATTTGACGCAAATAGCAGCTTTTTCCGCTGGCGTTAGGTCCTGTAAGAACGATCAGATCCGGAGACGGTGCGCCAAGTTCAGCCGAATTTGGCACGAAGAAGCCTGCGGGAAGCGATCGTTCAACAACCGGATGGCGACCTTCAACGATCGAGATTTCGCGCCCTGATGTAAGTTTGGGACGACAGAAGTTTTTGAATACGGCAAGTTCAGCGAGTCCCGTGAGTGCATCAACCGCCGCGACTGCGTGAGCAACTTTGCGAATTAACTCTGCTTGTTCTCCGACTTGCGATCGTAGCCCAACCAAAATTTCGTATTCAAGTTCGTTAATTTCCCGCCGCGCGCTCATAATGCGGTTTTCGCGCGTTTTCAGTTCTTCGGTGGTAAAGCGTTCTTCGTTGGTGAGCGTTTGTTTGCGCTCATAGCCTTCCGGGTATTGTCCAGCTTTGGCGCGTGAGATGCTGATGAAATAGCCAAAGGCTTTGTTGTATCCGACTTTGAGGGTTTGAATTCCAGTGCGATCGCGCTCATTCTTCTCAAGCTCCGCTAACCATTTTTCGTCTGCTGCGGCTTGAGCGCGCATTTCATCGAGTTGGGAAACGATATTCGATCGAATTAATCCGCCCTCTTTGACTG
>CAXTDB010000346.1:0-5215 GCA_964242045.1 uncultured Leptolyngbya sp.
CTACGGGCAAAAACTTACCAGCTTTTGCTGACAAAGATTATTTGATTTCTTTGTGAGGAGTGTGCCGATTGCAGTGGGTACAGAACTTTTTCAGTTCTAGACGCGCTGTGGTGTTGCGACGGTTTTTCGAGGTGGTGTATCGAGACACACCGGGAGAACGTTTTGCCGGATTGGTGCGGCATTCGGTACATTCGAGCGTAATGATTAACCTTACGCCTTTATTCTTTGCCATAGTTTTTATGTAAATGAAGACACGAAGATCTATTATTTCATACTTATCGGGAGATGGGCAAAAAATTATTGGGTGGATGGGGTGCGATCGGATGGCTAATAAGGTAAATAAGTCGTTAGCCTACAAAGTTACCTATCAAGGTTATTAGTTAATAGATAGTAGGCTGTCAGACTCAGTTTACGATTAAAGAACGCTGCTATGGAAAGTACGAATCTTCTCACCCTACCCGACGATCGACGGTTAGCCTATGCAGAGTACGGTGACCCCAACGGGCATCCCGTTTTCTATTTTCATGGTGGCGGAACTTCTCGTTTAGAGCCATTGCTGTTAGGCGATGAAGTATTTACCCGATTAGGCTTACGACTGATTGCGCCAGATCGTCCGGGAATCGGACAGTCAGACTTCCAGCCGAATCGCGGATTTTCTGATTGGACGAAGGATGTTACATTTCTTGCCGATGCCTTGAGGTTAGACAAATTTTCAGTGTTGGGGGTTTCGTCGGGAGGCGGCTATACGGCTGCCTGTGCTGCAAAGATTCCACAGCGGTTACATTCAGCCGTGATCGTTTCAGAAGCCTGGGAATTTACAACTGCGGATTTGCTGAAATACAAGCGTTGGAGTTTGATTTTAATCAAGCAGTTTCCCTGGCTATATCAAGCCTCAATGAAATTGACGCAGCGCTTAGCGCAAAGCGCAACTGCGAAGCAACCGCTTAATGGTCCTCCAGACAAATTATTAGAAACCTTCAAAAAAAGACTTCCGGCAGCAGATTACGCAGTATTAAAATCGTCAGGTCGGATAAAGAAAAGCTGTGAGGCTTTGAACGAGGGACTTCGTTCAGGAACACGAGGAACTGCCTGGGATCTTCAGCTTTACTTCAGAACGTGGGACTTTAGTTTAAACGAAATTCGGATGCCGCTGACATTGTTTTGTGGCGAAAAGGATCGGAATGTTCCGCTTGATTTGGTCAAGCGGATTGCTGCGACTCTCCCGACGGCTAAACTGGTGATGTATCCAAATGAAGGACATATCTCGGTGGTGGTGAATCAGATTGAAGCGATCGCCAAAGCGCTCCTAAGTGAATGAGAACCTTGCATTTGCGTTGACGTAGTGCAGGCTAACACTTGGATTGTTCGTAAATGGGATCGATTAATTGGTTTGGTGCGGCAAGAAATCGCTGGATCGGGACGGATGATCAGTACGATGAGTTGCTGAAGAGACTGTGGTTTTAGGCTCTCCATTAGTAGAATTGAAGTCTCAGTGAGTTTCAAACGAGGTCAGATTGATGACAGTCCGGCAACCCCGATACAGTAAAGAGGAATTTGCTCGACGTGGTGATGAGCTTTATGAGTCACAGGTACGTCCTCAAGTCGAGGAAGGCAATCATGGCAAAATTGTAGCGAACACACAGAGTGTGCGCCAAAGGCAGCGACATTGAAACCGGAGCTTTTAAAGTCGCCGACGAAATTTTGGAGGCGACCGATCGCTTATTTGAGCCTATGCCAGATGCTCAACCTTGGGTTGTCCGCATTGGTCATCGAGCCGTTCATCGTTTTGGTGCGCGGAGTTTGAGAAAACCCGTATGATGCAGGGTGTTGTCAATTCAAGCTGTGATGCAACTATTTCGCTGGTCGTTTGCAACGCAAATCGTCAAACACAACTAATTGATGCTGTGATTGATACTGGCTATATAGAATTCCTCAGTTTGCCCCGTGAAATCATTGTTACTCTGAACCTACCTTGGACGGGGATCGATCGCGGGACATTGGGCGATGGTAGTGAAGCCACTTTTGAAGTTTATGCTGCAACTATCATCTGGGATGGACAATACCGATTCCCGTAAATGAAGCGGAGACCGATCCGTTAGTCGGAATGAGTTTGCTGTACGGCTACGATCTGTATATCCGAGCAGTGGAAGGCGGCAACGTCACTATCAAGCCGATTGAGTAGTTGAAAGCAAACTACGTTAACTACGATAAGCGAATTAGATTAGAACATTATGAATAAGGCTTCTGTACTTCCACCATTTCTACTTCTCGATCGACATCTTCAAGATTGGCTGCTCGAAGATATCGGACGGGGCGATCGCACAACCCAATCTTTGATTTCACCGGGAACTCGTGAAGCGGTTTGGATTGCGAAAGAAGCAGGAGTAATTGCAGGATTACCGGTCGCGGCAAGAGTCTTCTATCTGCTCAATCCGTCTACTGTATTCACGCGGCTGGTTGATGAAGGGGAAGCGGTCGAGAAAGGGCAAACGATCGCACGAATTCAAGGGGCATTTGATGCGCTTTTAACAGGCGAAAGAGTTGCGCTGAATTTAGCCATGCGCCTGAGTGGAATTGCCACGATAACGCGACAGTATGTTGAGAAGATTGATGATTTGCCTGCTCGGTTAGTAGACACGCGCAAGACAACGCCTGGATTGCGATTGCTTGAGAAATATGCAACACAAGTCGGAGGCGCAATCAATCACCGAATGGGATTGGATGATGCGGTGATGATTAAAGATAACCATATTGTTGCAGCGGGTGGAATTGGGAATGCGATCGCACAAGTTCGCGCCCAAATTCCGTATCCGTTGACGATCGAAGTTGAAACCGAGAATTTAGAGATGGTCGGTGAAGCGCTCGAACATGGAGCCGACATTATCATGCTGGATAATATGCCGCCAGAGTTAATGTGTCAGGCGGTGCAGATGATCCGATCGACGAATGAGCGGATTAAGATCGAGGCTTCGGGGAATGTGACCTTGGAGACGTTGAGAGCGATCGCAGAAACGGGAATCGATTTTATTTCGAGTAGCGCACCGATTACGCGATCGACTTGGTTGGACTTGAGTATGCGCTTTAAGGGATAGTAGATAATCTACTATAAATAATAACTTTACTACCATGGAAACTAAAACGATCACAATTCGCGTTAATGCTGATGTTGCCCGCATTTTTGAGACAGCTTCTGAAGAACAGCGTCGTAAATTTGAAGCATTACTGAGTCTTAAACTGATTGATGCGACTCGAAGTAAAAGACCTTTAGAAGAAGCGATGAGTCAAATTAGCCAGAATGCTCAGGCGCGAGGATTGACCCCAGAAATTTTAGAATCGCTCCTGAACGATGAGTAAAGTGCGCTACGTCTTCGATACGAATGTGATTGTCAGTGCGCTTTTATTTGAAAACGGCAAACCTGCTCAGGCACTTCGACAGGCTCTAGCAAACGGCGAGATATTACTTTCACTCAACTTACTAGAGGAGTTGAATGAAGTATTGGGACGTGAGCGATTTAATCAGTATTTGACGAGTGAAGAGCGCGAAGAATTCTTAGCTGCTCTAGTAGAACGGGCAATACTGGTTGAAATTATTCAGCGTGTGCAAGAGTGCCGCGATCCAAAAGACGACAAGATTTTGGAGTTGGCATTAAATGGTCAAGCACAGTACATCATTAGTGGTGACAAGGATTTGCTTGTATTAAATCCATTTCTTGGTGTGATAGTGCTGACAGCGGACGAGTTCTTGAGGACGATCAAGCCTGAGTAACGACGTTAGAAATGCGGAGTTCGACGACTGCGATGACCCAAGCAAAAATTCGATTTAACAGTTTTGAAGAGTATCTGACCTACGACGACGGGACAGATGCACTATACGAATTATTTAACGGAGAGCTAATCGAAGTGCCGCCAGAGTCGGGATTGAGTGTTGGAATTGCAGCGTTTCTGTTTGCACAGTTTTTGTCGATCGTGGGACATCTGAGAGTCAGACCTCATGGGTTAGAACTCGAAGTGAGAGGCGAACCGCGCAATCGATATCCTGATCTGACGATTATTCGCGAGGAACACATTCAGCAGTTACTTCGCCGCAATACGATTCGGCTGTCAATGGCTCCGCCTGTGTTGGTGATTGAGGTTGTGAGTTCGGGTGAATTGCAGAGGGATCGAGACTATGTTGCAAAGCGCTCACAATACCAGGGTCGAGAAATTCCCGAATATTGGATCGTTGATCCAGAAGCTCAAACCATAACTGTGCTAGAGCTTCGAGCAGGTCAGTATGAGGAAGCGGGAGTTTTTCGGGAGAGCGATCGTATTATTTCCCCCACCTTTCCAGAATTAGCGCTGACTGCTCGACAGATCTTTGCAGCAGGACAGTAGAAGGAAACTCCTGCATTTAATCATCAAGACCTAATCTGTCTGAGTGCGGTTTGTTCTCATTTGTCTGCGTTATTGGCAGCGCTACGATCGCAGGCGAAACAGTGGAATTCTGAGATGTACATCAAGCTAACTCCACGAGAGCAGCAGATTGCTCAATTGGTTGAAGGATTAACCAATGCTGAAATTGCTGCCCAGCTATGGATTACTCAAAATACAGTCAAACAAGCGCTTAAACGAATGTTTCTTAAGCTGAGTGTTTCCGCCCGTGCTGAATTGGTCGCAGAGCTATTTCGCTAAGAAGGTTCGCTGTTTTCCAAGCCCTCTTAGCTTGATTGTCCCTTGACTCGAATCAGTTCAGTCAGGATGCTCTCTAGTCCCCCATTCACGTTGATGTGTTCGATCTTCTCGGAAATGCGCTCTAGAATCTCAAGTTCTTTGAGACGTAGAGCAACTGGATTGTCCTCCATCACTTTTGCTGTGTTCAACATACTGCGAGTGGCAGCCGTTTCTTCACGACGACGGATGACATTGGCTTGAGCCGATTTCTCTGCTTCAACGACTTTTCCTAAGATGGCTTTGATTTCTCCAGGCAGAATGATGTCTTTCACGCCAACTGATTCAACTTCAATTCCATAGTCCACAACTTTGGTGCGGATATAGTCTGAGATGGTGGTGTCGATCGCGCTTTTATCTTCGAGCAACTGATCGAGCGATCTCGTTCCGACCGCAGACCGTAAACCAAATTGAAGCTCTTTGTACAAGAAGCCTGGAATATCGACCAGCATAGATTTTGCACGAATCGGATCAGCAATTCGATAGCCTGCGGTGAGGTTTAGACGCA
>CAXTDB010000347.1:0-5192 GCA_964242045.1 uncultured Leptolyngbya sp.
GCGCACCAAATCCAACTGATCGAGAAACTGTTCCTCATCGATCAAGGTGCGGCGCGACAGCGGAATCCGAGGGCTATCGAGAATCATTTCCTCGATCCGATTCAATTCCCGCTGAATATCGAGACTGCCTACTCGCTGCACGTCTCGCTGAGCGTCGGGACGACGATCGGGATTGAGTCCGTCTGGGCTGATACTGGGTGAGTCTTGGCGTAGCATCGGTAAATATCTTCGGCGACGTGGGTAGGAACCAGGTGATCGATCGAACCGCCAAATCGGGCGATTTCTCTAACCACACTGCTGCTGAGGAAACTGTACTCGTTTGAGGTTGCCAGAAAAACGGTTTCGATTTGAGTCGAGAGCGTTTTATTGGTATGTGCCATTTGCAGCTCCATTTCAAAGTCTGAAACGGCGCGCAGTCCTCGCATCAGAGCAGAGGCTCCCCGCATCTGAGCATAAGTCACGGTTAATCCTTCAAAACTATCGACTTCGACGTTGGGTAAATGCTGAACAGCGATTTGAATTTGATCGAGTCGCTGCTGCACGCTAAAGAGCGGCGTTTTGTTCGGATTTCGCAACACGGCAACGATGACGCGATCGAATAACAGCGCACCCCGCTTGATAATGTCGAGATGTCCGTAGGTTATCGGGTCAAAGCTGCCGGGATAGATGGCGATCACAGAAAAAAATCAGTGTCTGCACTGAGGGCAATAAAACGAATCTCCTTACTTTACCCTGTAGTAAAAAGTTTGAGCGTTTAAATTGGAAGATTTTTCTGATGATTATTGTTGAGATAATCGCTTCACCGCTTCACCGCCCAGAAGCTGATGCGTTTCGCGTAACAGTTCGGGAATGCGATCGGCAAAGGGACTCGCCACGAGACAGGAACGCAATGCCTCGATATCAATCTCATTCACGCGCGCGCCGGGAAACCAATGACTTCCTTGACCGAGCAGGTTATACCGCATTTTTGCATAATCGACTAAATCGTAAGCGATCGCTAAATTCCGCAACCATAAAACCGTCTGCAGATTCAAGCGTCCGGGCGTTTGATCGATCGCGGGTAGCCCGATTTGCCAATTTTTCACCCAATCTGATCCAAGACGCTCGATCGCGGCTTGCTCTAGTCGTTGAAGGATTGGCGGCAGAATTTCATCGGCTTGATCGAGCAATTCCATTGTTTTCAGATGTTCATCAAAATCGCTCGGTTTTGCGGCTCCGATACTGAGAGTGTGAACTTCTGGACGGCTGAGACAGAATAAGTTGTTGAATACGATCGGAGAAAGTGGCGCACATAGATCGACAAGTCGCTTGGGCGGATCGTAGAGATTTCCACCCTTATTGGATGGACTGATGATAAAAACGCCCATATCGCGTGCGTTAGCAGCTTCGATCGCATTCCAATTCAGTTGGTTGATGTAATACCAGTGTAAGTTGACGTAATCGAACTGATTGGTTTCGATCGCTTTGATAATACTCTCCGTTGATCCGTGTGTTGAAAATCCTACAAACCGAACTTTTCCTTGGTCTTGGAGTTTCCGCACGACTTCTAGACAACGGATTGCGTGTTCTAAAGTTTCCGCATTGTTAATTCCATGCAGTCCTAAAAGATCCACGTAATCTAATTTGAGGTAGTTCAGCGATCGTTCAAATGTGTCTCGAAACGCTTTTGGATCAGCCATCGGCACAACTTTGGTTTGAGAAATCAGCTTTTGGCGCGGCAGTTTCGGCAAAATCTGCCCTAACTGCATTTCCGAAGAACCATAGCCGCGAGCCGTTTCGATGTGATAAATTCCCAGTTCAAACGCCCGTCGAATCGTTGCTTCGAGATTTGTCTGATTGTCCGTTGGAACTTGATCGCGCGGCACATCTTGCCATTTGTACTGATAGCGCATTCCCCCACACGAGAAAACGGGCATCTGAAGTTCGGTGCGTCCAAAACGGCGGTACAACATGAGCGATCGTGCGTGAAGGTTTACACCTATCCTAATCGAAGCGTTTACCCATGCGCCAAACTAGCCGATGCCGATCTCAAATCCATCTTTGGCAAAATCACTGTAAGAAATCTGCTTAAAGCCATTCGTGTCTCCGGTGCTAGCCAAGCTATCTCCCCAAGGATTGTATAACCATAGCGTTCCCGCTGATGGATCTGCGCTGTAAATCGTGTATTCATGATTCATTACGACTCCGGTACTCGGATCAGTTGTCGAATCTGATGACCCGCTCGTTCCAACCGTCATCGCCCAGCCATTTGCTAATTCCTGTGCAATTTGACTGATCGATAAGAAATTGTCCAATCGACCACCGCCCACATTGTAGTTCGAGTAATACCCCGAATTGCGACCAGATAAAGCAGGTAAGACTTGATACGCCAATCCGCCTTCGATGCTGGCATAAGTGTTGTACACATAGCCATTTGCTGCAACAGGACGCTGTGAAACTTGTTCTTCTGCAAGTTGGGCATAAGCTTTCTCAGCCAAAGCCACCCAAACTCCTACCGTTTGATTGTCATAGCTCGCAAACCCTTGAAGCACACCGCTCTCTGAAACGGTAGGTAAATAGCGATCGACGGTGACATAATCTGGCGTTCCAACCGCGCCATCTTTTTCTGTGAAAAATCGCACCGTAAAGGTTCCATCACCGTTATCAATAAACATATTGTGAATCGCGGCGGGATCGTGCAAAGCTGTGGTTGCTAATGCAGTCAGAAAAAAACAATCGCCCAAATCGCCTTGTCGAATATCGCTGATGCTAAAAGTATTATCTGTGCCAAAAAGCGCGCCTGTTGCCCATTGATAGTTCAAATCGCGTTCAGCATGAGTGCTATTTGCTGGAATTACACCATAAGGACGATCTGAGCCATAAAACCACTTGTCGACTAATCGTTCAAGCTGTGTAGCACTGCTGCCAACTTGCAGATTTCCGAGGGCAGATCCTTGAAACAGAGTATTCGCGATATTAGCACCCACCACTTTAGAAGCGAGGTTAGCGACGTATTCTGGCATCTTCAGCGTTGTTGCATCCTGAATCAAGGTTTGGCAGTCTTGATATTCAGGACTGGTCACAGTACCATTGCTTTCGATCTCTCGAAACAGATTGATTACATCGATACGATCGAGTCCTCCATCCCGCGTGTAAGCCTGCCGCACAAAGTTAGCAATCCCCGAATCCGCGAAGGTTTGACTAAACCAATCGGTTGCAGCAGTGAGGGGAGCAGCTTGTACAGTAGATTGTGCAGGCACAGACTGGAGCGCACTAGAAGTATTCAACCTGGATGTCAGGGTAGATGAATCAGAAAGCGTGGTTAAATAGCTGCGAAACTGATTCGTCTTCGTGTTGCTCTCTGTATGAAGCGGCGAATCATTGAGGCGATCGCTAAAAGTATTCCAGATGACCATATCCTGATTTTCCTCAGTCGATCTGAGAGGCATTTCCAGAGTAACAACTCAGAATTTCAGATTGAGTGATGTAAAGCGTTGCACATATAGTTTTATAGTTCGTTTCGCTCTTTACTATTTCATCATAATTTCGGTGTCCCATCTTGAGCAAAGTAGAAGCTAAGTCGTTCCTGTAACTTGAGCAACATTGGTTCTAACCCATAGCATCTAGCCAAAATCTGATCCGGATTCAGCCGAAGTTTTTGTAATATTTGTAATATTTGTAGTATTATAGAGAGCCTAGTGAATTGAGTGGTGTCCTGTCTCAATTTAATCAATCGTTTGCGCTTGAAGTTTTGTAGGGGTGATCGACCTTAGCCGCACTGGGAGGATGTATGGCTAAATTTTTAGACATTCTCAAATATTTTCGTAACTACTGGAAGATTTCGGTCTTTAGTATTGCGATGATGAGCCTGTTCGAGATTATTGACTTGAGTGTACCGTATGCGATCGGGCAAATTTTGAACGTGCTATCTGGGCAACCGCTCGATCGTATCGTGCAGAATGGCGTAAATACGGCGGCAGCGCTATATGCAAGCCTGTTCGCGCAAATCGATCAAGTTGAGATCAATCAGTCTTTTACGCTATCGGTATTGCTGGTTTTAGTCGGAATCATTTCTGTTGGTCGTGCGCCGATTCAGCCTTGGTTAGGTCCTTGGTTCGCTTGGGATACCGCGTTTCGAGCGCGTCGCGAGAATGCTGAAGCAGCGTTGAAGAAAGTATTAACGCTACCGTTGGAATTTTATGACGAAAATAATGCAGGACGGATTGCCGCTCGTGTTGCCAAAGGATTATCGAACCATACTTGGACATATCCAACACTAACTTCGCAACTATTTCCAAAAATTTTCCGATTGATTGGAATCTTTTTGATCATTTGGTTTATCGAGTGGCGGATTGCAATTTTGGTACTGATTTCGCTGATTGGCATTCTTGCATTTAATGTCGTGGGGTTAAAGAAAATATCCGAGCAAGAAGAACGCCTCGACAAGTATGCAGAGAACACTGACAGCCGCACCTCTGAGATTGTCACGAACATTAAAACCGTGAAAGCCTTTGCAACCGAAGCTTCAGAACTGAAGCGTCAACAGCAAAGATTCGATCGAGAATTCAAAGTTCTAGATTATCGAATTCACAAAGGCTACATCATTTTGGGAACGTATGAACGCACGATCGTACAATCTTGTGTGTTTATTGTCTTCGCGCTAACCGTGTTTGCTACCGCACAAGGTCACATTTCACTCGGTCACTTCATCACGACTTTTACAGTGTCGAGTATGGCGTTTGCTGAAGTGGAACCGATCACCCAGGTTGCCGAATTCTTTGCTCGTCGATACGGTCCGATGATTCGCTTTCACGAATTCATGAAGCTTCCGGTTGGTGTAGATGCGAGTAGCCTTGCACTCAATCCTGAAGCGGTTCCACAGTATCAATTCACCGGAAAAGTTGAACTCTCAGGGCTGCGCTTTGGGTACAACGTCGATCGACCTGTTCTCAAAGAGATCAATTTACGAATCGAACCGTATCAAACGGTAGCATTGGTGGGACGATCGGGTTCAGGAAAATCAACATTAGTGAAACTGCTGTTCCGCTATTTTGAGCCGAACCAAGGCAAGATCTTGATCGATGGTCAAGATATTCGACGGCTCGATGTCAGCGGCTATCGGAAACGGTTAGCGATCGTTCACCAAGAAGTCGATATCTTCAATGGCACATTGATGGATAACCTGCTTTATGGCAATCCCAACGCCACGATCG
>CAXTDB010000348.1:0-5178 GCA_964242045.1 uncultured Leptolyngbya sp.
TAATGTACCGCGATCGCTGCCTCAGCGATTTCTTGTTTCGTTGCTTTCGGCTCTTTCAGCAAAAACGCGCACAAGAATGCAACCACAATTCCCGCCACTCCTAGCACCTGAAAGAAGGTGCGATTTCCGTCTACAGTTTGCGGCAGCAAGCTATACGTGGTGGCATAAATGACTGATCCCACACTGCCATAAGCTCCGATGTTACCCGCGATCTGTCCAGTTACTCGACGCTTGATCAAGGGTGCAATGCCAAACGTCGCGCCTGCACCCCCGAACACAAAGAAAGCACAACCCATTGTTAATAGAATCGCGATCGGGAGCGGCAGTCCCGAATGAATCTGACTCATCACCATGTAGCCTAAACCCACGCCGCCAATCATAAACGTCAGCGTCCATTTGCGGCTTCCAACTTTATCTGAGATCAAACCGCCTGCGGGACGGGATACCAGATTCATCAATGGATAAGTTGCAGCAACCGGACCTGCAACTTGATGCGACAGATTGAACGTATGCTCAAAGAACTCTGGCAACATCGAAACAACCGCCAGCTCTGAACCAAAGCTCACCGCATAAGCAAGCTCTAAGACAAAGACTTGACCCATTTGATAGCGATCGCTGGCTGGATAAGTTTTCTCACCCAACACGACTTCGCGATTCACCTTAAAGGCTTGGTAAGTTTGCAGAACATACAGTGCGAGCAAAAACGCCCAAACCGTATACATTGCAGCAGGTGTAAGAAATTTAACTAGCTGCAATCGCCATGCGATCAGCGCCAATGCACCAAACAATGGAATGTTCGTTAAGGTCAATACCCAAAAACTCTTTCTTGAAGTCACTTCCATGCCACCGTCGCGGGCTGGACGCTGATATTCTTTTCCGGGCGGAGTGTCTTGCACATTTTTGTAGAACAGAACGCCGAAAACGAGCGAGATGCAGCCAGAAAGCGCGATCGCGAATCTCCAGTTTTCATGTCCCGCATAAAGAAAAGCGGTTGCAAATGCGATCGACGGCAAGAATGCTTCAGCAGCAAACGATCCAAAGTTTCCCCAACCGCCGTAGATGCCTTGTGCCAGTCCGATTTGCTTAGCTGAGAACCATTCTCCGACTAAGCGAATTCCCACAACAAAGCCTGCACCAACAATTCCCATTGCTAAGCGGCTTAGCACTAACTGATCAAAAGTTTGTGCAGCCGCAAACGCCCAACAAGGAAGCGCTGCATAAACTAACAATGCAGAATAGGTGAGTCTCGGACCAAAGCGATCGAGCAACATTCCAATGATGATCCGCGCGGGAATCGTCAGCGCTAGGTTACATAACCCGATGGTTCTCGCTTGCGCCACGCTCAGGTGCAAATCCTCGCGAATCACTGTTGAAAATGGCGCATAGTTAAACCACACCACAAACGTCAGAAAGAAAGCAAACCAAGCGAAGTTTAAGATCCGATACGAACCTCGGAACGAGAGCAGTCCTCGCAGCATAGTAAGATATCCTTGTAGAAAAGAAACAATTGACAAACCTTGCTGTCTGCTAACGCTTCAACAGTGAGGTTTTTCTCTCAGAACGATCGTTGTGTAACTGTGTCGAAATTCAGTCTTGCGATAGCTGATGAACTTATTTATAGAAGCCATCACTTCCTACGAATGTATTAATCGTCACAAAAGCTTGTCTAGATTGCGGGGATCACATTTTGAATATGCGGCTTCTGCATGATGCTGCTAGCGTGATTCAACCCGCATTTTGAATGAACTATACCCCTCGCGGCTGTTGTTTGTGAGCAGCATTGCGGTAAGTTTTGGATGCAATCATCACTCACAGCGCTTCAGACAATCCGCGATCGAGCCTTCGATATCAAACCGCAGAGGGTCTGCAATTCACTATGGTTCGCTTTGTAAAACCGATTTGGCAACACTTCTCAGCGCTCTTGTTACGACCCAAACGACTCGCGATTTTTGAAGCTTGTCTGATTGGGTTTGTGTCAGGACTGGCAGCACTGGTACTCGCACAAGGAGTCGGCTGGCTCGGCGGCTGGCGACAACACACGATCGACGAAATTCCAGCCTATTTTGTACTGCCGATGATTGGGCTTGTGGGCGGCTTTTTGTCCGGCTTACTCATCGATCGACTGGCTCCGGCTGCTAGCGGCAGTGGAATGACCGAAGTAAAAGCAGTGTTGGCAAAAGTACCGTCGCCGCTAAATTTGCGAATCGCTTTTGTTAAGTTAGTCAGCGCAACGCTCGTTCTCGCGACGGGTATGCCATTGGGACGCGAAGGACCAACCGTACAAATTGGGGCAGCGTTAGCGAGTCAACTGAGCCAGTGGTTTCCGACTTCCCCGGATCATCGTCGTCAGATTTTGGCAGCCGGGGCAGGTGCGGGACTGGCGGCAGCGTTTAATGCGCCGATCGCAGGCGTTTTGTTTGTCGTGGAAGAACTCTTGCAAGATGTATCAGGCATTACGCTCGGAACGGCAATTCTCGCGTCGTTTATTGCCTCGGTCGTCGCTCGCATCAGTGGCTCACACAATCTCGATTTAGACTTGCATCTGGTTGCTGCAAATACCAGTTTTTCGGCTTCAGAGATTCCTTTTTATCTGCTGTTAGGAATTCTTGCGGGCGGTTTTGGCGTACTGTTTAATCGATCGATTCTGGCAAGTCTCACTGTTTACCGCCGATTTTTCAATGTCGGCTTACCTTGGCGAGTCGGATTCGCTGGACTGGTGACTGGACTCGCGTTAGCGAGTTTGCCCGCTCTGTTTCGCGACAATGCTGGACTGAGGGAACTGCTGCTAACGGGAAATGCAAATTGGCAACTTGTGGCGATCGTGTTTTGCGTTCAGTTTTTCCTGATTGTGGTGACGTATGGATCTGGCGCGCCGGGTGGATTGCTGATTCCGAGTATGGTGCTGGGAGCGGCACTCGGTTATCTAGTTGGCATCGGAGAACATCAGGTTCTAGGGCTGAGCTTGGCAACGACTTACGCGCGAGTCGGTATGGCGGCATTTTTCTGCGCGGTGGCTCGCACTCCGATTACTGCTGTTATTCTCGTATTTGAAATGACGGCTGACTTTAATTTAGTGTTGCCATTAATGATCGTTTCGGTGTCTTCGTATCTGGTAGCAGAATTGATTGAAGAAGGTTCACTTTACGATCGCTTACTCGAATTCAAAGGCATTCATTTAACCAAAGAAACGACTCAAGATCCGTGGACAGAGCGAACGGCGATCGATGTGATGCAGCCCAGAGTCGAAACGCTGTCGAGCCGAATGCGACTCGAAGAAGCACTCCAAGCGTTTTCGCAGTCTACTCACCGAACCTTCCCAGTTCTGGAAAACGGTAAGCTCGTTGGCATCCTGTCTCAAAGAGATATCGCAAACCTAGCGGCAAGAGGATTGAATAACGATCATCTAGTCAGTGACTTAATGACTCAGAACCCGATCACGATCGCTCCCGAAGATACCTTAGCGTATGTTCTGCATTTACTCGATCGTCATCGTCTTCACAGCTTACCTGTTGTGAAAGGGCGGCGATTAGTTGGAATTATTACCCGCAGCGACATGATTCGAGTCGAAGCAGCCTATGTCAACAATCAAGGACTGATTGCAGCTCCCGCCGAACGATCGTGCATCGTTTATCAAACGCGCGCTCCCGAAATCGGACAAGGACGCATTCTTGTCCCGTTGAGTAATCCCAAAACCGCAACAGCGCTTCTGGAAATGGCGGTGGTCATTGCTCGCGATCGCGCTTGGGAAATTGAATGTTTGCAGGTAGTTGTTGTACCCAAACATCAATCGCTGACCGAATCACCCGTCCGCACCGCAGCGAGTCAAAAACTACTAAAGCAAGCAGTACGGCTTGGTCAAGCGTGGCAAGTTCCCGTTCATACTCAAATTCGGGTGGGGCATGATCTTTCAAGCACCCTGCTTGAAACGCTGCGAGAGCGACACATCGATTTAGTCCTGATGGGCTGGAAAGGCAGCACCACCACGCCCGGACGAGTCTTTAGTCGAGTGGTCGATACGATGATTCGACAGGCAAGCTGTGAAGTCGTGCTTGTGAAACTCAGCGATCGAACTCAGTTAAATCGCTGGCTTGTGCCGATGGCAGGTGGGCCCAATGCTGAAGCCGCGATTCGACTGTTGCCTGCTTTGGTGTCGATCAGTCAGACTGCACAAGTCCGGCTCTTTCATGTGTCTGCTTCAGAAGATAGCAGTCTCGATCGGGCTGAAAAGTCAAAGGCTGAAGTTTTACAAATCGCCGCTGAGTTTCTCAAACCCCGTCTGAATGCTCCTATGTTGCTAACTTCTGTGGTTGCCGATTCTGTCCCTGTGGCAGTGCTAAATCATGCGAAACAGGATCACAGCGATGTGATTCTTCTAGGGGCGAGTCGTGAGGGATTGTTGCAGCAAGTGAAAAGTGGAAATATTCCCGCTGTGATTTCTCGCCAAAGTCATTGCACCGTAATTTTAGTGAGAGGAACACAAAGTTAGCGAGCTTGGCAGTGTGGACAGTAATACAATCGCCGTCCTGCGAGAATTTCTTTTACAATCAATGTTTTACAAACAAAGCAGGGACGATTTTCTCGGTTAAATACAAAATGCCGATAGTCACTTCTTCGATGCCCTTGCGCTTTTAACTGCATCGCAAGTTCTAAATCGTTGGTGATTCCCTTGGTGAGATAAGACTGTTGCGTAACGGTTAAAACCGCATGTGACAGCGCCTGAATTTGTGAGTCTGAACAATCGATCGGGCGTAATGCTGGAAACACTCGCGCGACAAATAAGATTTCACTGCGAAGATAGTTTCCTAATCCACCGAGGAAATGTTGATCTAACAATAAGATCGGCAACTGTCGCCGATAAAATCGTTTGTCTCGAAACCGAGCTTCAATTTGTTCAACTGTGACCGCTTCATCTAACACATCTAATTCAATTCGACTCAGAAACGGATGACTTGCTAACTCTGATTGTTGTAGAACCTCAATATCAGAGGCGCTGTAGAGCAATGCAGACTTTTTGGCATTGTGAATCGCTAAGCGTAACTGTCGATTCGTTTCTGGATAAGAATGATGCTTGCGAATATACCAGCGACCATAAAGTTGATTGTGACTGTAGATATAAAGCTGATTGCTAAAACAAATCACCATGCCTTTACCGCGAGTCCGCACCGCCGTGACACAATG
>CAXTDB010000349.1:0-5157 GCA_964242045.1 uncultured Leptolyngbya sp.
CATCGCCCGCTGCTAACAAGTTTTGCACTTGCCCTTTGTAGGCTGCCACACCCAAGTCTTCAACATACTGTCCAGCGAGAAGCAGATCGGTGGGATTGGCAAACGGATCACGACCGAGGATGGCGCTGTAGTTTGGGTTTGCAGGTAATTGAATCGAATCTGGGTCGCCGCCGATCGACTTCAGTACGGCTGAAAGATTCACGACGTGCTGCGCTTCATCCTGTCCGTAGGAAATCAACGCAGTTTTTGCAATTTGCGGTGCGCTAGATAAGCGTCCGGTTTGCGCTTCGGCGATCGCACGACGGTAAAAGTCGGCTTCTAATTTTTCTAACGTCAGCGCGTATTCCACAACTTGACGCGGCGTGAGCGTTGCAGTTTGGGCGTAAGCTGGAGCCGTAGCTATCCAGGACAGAGAAAATAGCAGCAGAAACGCGATCGCGAAATGAACAATCCTTTTGTCGATCAAACTCAGAAGAGATTGAGTAGCTTGCTGCAATCGGCAGATTGTTTGGTACATGACTGAATTCAAAAATAACTTCATGGTTGAGAAATTCCTTGCGGCTAAGCAACTAGCATTCCGTTGATGGGATTGTTCAAGATTTTGAAGGAGCTAACGGCAGCAACCACTTGCTTTGGAGTGTATAGCTCGTCGTAGGCACGTCCTTTAAATGGGTTCAGGTTTGCCGCTAAGTTTGCATCTTGAACGAGGCGATCGCGATCCGGTTCGGTACTGGGTCGTCCGACGAGGTTTCGCACCGCAGCAGAATGGCGAGCTTCAACCGAGACGATCGAGCCTGCCGCTAAAATGTAAGTTGGATTGGTTAGGCTCGGTCCTGCGCCGTTATACGCATGAACGCCTAAGTCTTCGAGAGTGACTGCCGTATTCAAGATTTTGTCGCGGCTTGTCAGAAGTGCGTTAAGACCCGCAGCATTTAAACTTAAATCGCGGGATTGAAACAGTGCATTACTTCCTAGGACTTGGCGCAGGAATGCAACGTGGGCGGCTTCATGGCTCCCGATTTCGCTCAAGTAATCGCGTTCCTTCGGATTGGTAATTTTGCCGCTTTTGAGCGCTGCGGGGTAGAACGCGGCTTCAAGTTCTTCGAGCAGCAATGCGAAGTTAAGAATACCAATATCATCTGCATTGAAGGTGAGGGTCTTAGCTCGTGTTTGAGCCATTACGATTTTCGGCGAGCTTGCTAGTAAAGTCGTTCCAACACCGAGCAGTCCCCATTTCAGGGCACGACGGCGCGAAAAAATTGCTCGATCGAGATCAAGTGTCGGCAGAAGATTCATGAGTAGTTAATGCTGAAGGAGTGACACAAATCCTAGAACGAGTTCCGATGTATCTAAAAGAACTCGTAATCGATTTGCTTGTCTCTAAAGATAGTGTTGATTGCAATAGGATATTTCTATCTAAATGAGTACTTAGGCTCCTTCTTTAGACAGATTCCAAGCTCTGCAATATCCGTAATCAGTGCGCTAATTGGATTTAAACAGTTAACAAATCTTAATAAATTGTTCGATTGATTGTACTCGGTAGTTTCAAATTAACTGTATCTAGAACAGTCTGAGAGCAATTGTTAGAATTGCAGCCTAATGTTTAATTTGCTTTGTTTTGAATAAATCTGCTGAAATCCATTCCTCCTCAAAGACTGGAGCTATCTATGCGGTTTTTGCTTATTCTGCTTGGGGACTGTTCCCGCTTTACTGGAAATTTCTTACGCAAGTTCCGGCTGCTGAATTAGTCTGTCATCGGATTATCTGGTCGATGTTGCTATTGATAGGATTGCTGTGGGCACAACATCGGATTGGTGAATTTTGGCAACTTTGGCGATCGCCAAAAACAATCTTCGCATTGCTCCTGACAACAACCTTGATTGCTGGAAATTGGTGTATCTATATCTATGGAGTCAACAGCGGGCATATTGTTGAAACCAGTTTGGGCTATTACATCAATCCGCTGGTCACTGTATTGCTTGGCTCTGTAATTCTGAAAGAAAAGCTGAATCTCGCGAAAAAGAGTGCGGTTTTGCTGGCAGCGATCGCGGTTTTGAATTTCATTTGGCATCTCGGACAAGTGCCGTGGATTGCGATCGCGCTTGCATTCTCGTTCGCATTGTATGGATTGTTTCGTAAACTCATTACAGTCACTCCGATCGTCGGATTAACTGTCGAAACCTTGTTAGCAACTCCGATCGCGCTTTTATACATCGGCTATGGAAGCGCGACCGGAACCGGGAGCTTTGGCACGAGTTGGCAAGTCAGCGCATTGCTCATGGGTTGCGGAGTTGTGACTGCACTTCCTTTGCTTTGGTTTAACACTGCGGCAAAGCGATTACAGCTTTCGACGCTGGGATTTTTTCAGTATCTTGCACCGAGTCTTCAGCTTTTGATTGGAGTCGCTTTGTATCATGAGCCGTTTACTGCGATTCATGCTGTGACATTTTTGCTAATTTGGAGCGCGATCGCGATGTATTCGATCTCATCGATACGAAACCGCAAGACTTTGCAGATATGAAACCTTTAAGTCTGTTAGAAACGTCTTTTTCTCGATCGCTCAACTTATCGATAATTCGTAAACTGCAACGCCACCGGAAAATCTTCTTGTTTCATCCGCTGCATTACCGCTTGCAAATCATCTTTTGATTTTGCTGAAACCCGCACTGCATCACCTTGAATCGACCCTTGAGCCTTCTTAAATTCGTCGCGAATAATCTTCGTAATCTGTTTCGCAATATCTTGACTGATGCCTTTTTTCAGTTTAATTTCTTGTCGAACGCGGCTCCCACTGGCTGATTCAATCTTGCCGTAGTCAAAGATCTTGAGCGATAAATTGCGTTTTGCGGCGCGTTGTTGCATCAGCGTGTGAACCGCATCGAGCGTAAATTCGCTGTCGGTATTAATGACGATCGCATCCGCACCAAGTTCGATCTCTGTTTTCGTATCTTTAAGATCGTAGCGGCTTTGGACATCGCGCTTGGTGGTGTCGATCGCGTTGACAAGTTCTTGACGATCGAAGTCGCTAACAATATCAAACGAAAATGTAGAAGCCATAAGCAAATATTAAAGCGTGCTGATCAAGCTTAGTCCGATTAACGTAAAGCTGCAAAGTGAGCCAATTGCGAACATCATCGATCGCAAAACGGAAATGTTCAGAATATAAAAGACCGGAAATAACAATCGCGCAACGATCCAAACGATCGCCGCCCATCCTGCCAGTTCAGAAGTCTGATTTGTCACATATGCCATGAGTGCTGCGGCTGCAAAAATCGGAAAGGCTTCGAGAGCGTTCTGATGCGCCCAAGTTGCGCGTTTTGCATAATCCGGGAGTTTGTCAAACGCAGCACGAGGAGACGCTAAGGCTTCTTTGCCAATTTGTACCCGCGCATAACCAACCACCAGAAACGGGAGATAGATCCAAACGACAGCAACAGCGATCGCAATTAAAAGCAAACTCGGAACGGGTAATCCAAACAGCATAAGTTAATCAAAATAAAACAGAGTGACGACTTTGCGCTGATCTTCAGCATCGCGGCAGGTTTGCAGCAATGTATGACTATCGTGGAACGCAAACGAAATCAATTGCTGACAGCGAGAAATAATCTCTTGGTTACAAAGCGCACTAGCTTCACCGAGAGACAGAGAATTATTTTCTGGGCATTCAACCAGGTGCATTACCGTTTCAAGCTGATCGCGAGATTCGCGCGGTTGTCGATCGAGTCCCTGCGGCAAAATCACTGTCAGCATCGACGGATCAGCCCGTAATGCTCCGCGAATCGCAGCAAAATTTGTCCCCGTAGAACCGGAGGTAATGATCCGATTTCCTTCCAATACCAGTGCATACGCCATCATTTCAATCAGAGTCTGATGCGTAATCGGAACGTGACGTGAGCCGAGAATTGCGATTCGCTTTGACCCGGTTTGTTGAATCGTAGCGAGTTCTTGTAGAAAATCATCTACTTTGGGTAGATCGTCGATCGACTGACTCAAAGGATTTACATAGGTTGACAACGCCGTTCATTGTATCAGACGCGCTTGACATCCGAGTGATTTGCAAACAGTTCTAGAACTTCGTCACACCAAGCGATGTAGTCTTCTTCGTAACGAATACCGCGTCGCAAAACTAAATATCGGTATTTTTGCGCGATTGGCAGTTGATCGCGATCGGCAAAGAATTCTTGCTGAATCTGCTGGTAAGTCGCGAGTCGCTGTCGATGAAGCTGCTGATGTCGCTGGAATTCTTCGATGATTTTGGCGATCGCGGACGGTTCGATCGCGGTTGAGATCGGAATCAATTCTGCTGCCCAAAGCTTTACGAGTAAGTCTTCTTTGATTGGCATTTTGTGTGGGAGTCATTAAAAAGTAACGCGCAAGCAAAACGCGCACCGGGCAACTTGGCTTCGATCTTGAGAATAGAGCGCTGTCCTGCGTTTTGGACAATAACAGTTTGGGACAGCGAAGCCTCGATGCGATCGGGGTCACACGGCAAAGTCATGCCAAAACTGCAACATTGGTGTGATGAAGCATCGGTCGTTCACTGGCAACAGGAAAATGCAACGCCACCGACTTGGGAAGAAGCCGAAGCTGCGATGCGGACTCGCGGTAGACTCACTCCTTTGGAGCATCCCTCGATCGCCCACCAGAATCAACGATTTACCTAGAAGTTATTTCCGCAGGAGAGCGATCTCGAAGCTAGCAGATTACTAGAATGTAGAAAAAACATGATGATGACAGCAACGCGAACACAATCTTGGAGCCAATCCGTTCTACATACAACAAAAGGATTTGCACCAACTACACTTCCGGTATTGTCAGGAGCGATTCCAGCAGGACTGAGAGGATCACTCTACCGTAATGGCCCTGGACGACTAGAACGGGGCGGAATTCGCGTCGGACATTGGTTTGATGGCGACGGTGCGGTTCTAGGTGTACAGTTTGGCGATACGGGAGCGACAGGCGTTTACCGATATGTCGAGAGCGAAAAGTTTCTTAAAGAAGAGCGCGAAGGGCGATTAATTTATAGCGGTTACGGAATGTTACCGCCGGGAGGATTGATCAATCGATTCACCAAAGGATTAAAAAATGCGGCGAATACATCAGTTTTGGCGTTTAGCGATCGTGTTCTTGCACTTTGGGAAGGCGGTCATCCTCACG
>CAXTDB010000350.1:0-5120 GCA_964242045.1 uncultured Leptolyngbya sp.
TGTCCGTCCCAATCCCACAGCATCACCGCATAGCCCGATCGAGCTAACACATGACCATAAGTGAGCATTAATTGTTTTGAGCCAGAGTAGCCGTGTGCGACCAACACTCCCGGAACAGACTGCGCTGATTTGGGAGCAAGATACAGCAAGGGAATGCCTGCTTGATTGAAAGAACGCACAATTAGACCTGATCGCGCGGCGAAGATACCCCACCACGATAAAGCGATCAGCAGTCCAGCTAGAATCAGTAATCCAATCTGGGGTCGCTTCAATTTGGGGTTCCTCAGTGAAAGGTTAGCGTTGATCGCGACCTATAGTACTTGCATTATAAATCAGGTATCTTGCCTAATCTCCGGTCACAAAGGCTTGCATTTTCCATTCGCCGCCTTCGTTGCCAAATAAAACTCGGTAGCCGATCGGACTGTAAGCATAACGGCTAGACACGAATCCGCGTTGGTTATTCGGCAAAATCACAGGTGTCCAACCGTTGGGATTGTCTAATCTGAAGGTTTCGGATTTTTCTTGATTTGAGGCGTTTTGAAATGTGGTCGTGTCGTACTTCACAATCTCATTCGTTAGGGTTGCGATCGTGGGTGCATCCGCGTTCGGCTGCGATCGCACATTCACGTTTTGACCGACTACGACGATCGCACTAAACGCATCGGTGTTTGGTGAAGTACTATTTCTCAGTGCCGCCTGGAATTGCTGAAAAACGGTCGGACAAGAGTAGCCGTTTGCTTCTTGTGAACAGCCTAGCGTCAGCGCTTTATCGAGCGATGTCCAGAACGGTGAGTTCGGATTTTCTGGATTGAGATAGTTGATTGTGCGCTGTTGTCCGAAGCTAAATTTAGTTTGCGGAGTAACAATGCTGCGAATGTATTTGGCATCGCGATCGCGTACAGCTTGCTTGGTGCGATCGAGGAATTTCGCGAATTCTGGCGACTGTACGGATTCATCAATAAGCGCGATCGGAAGACGAGCAGGATTCGGAGAAGCTGCAACCGGAGGATTGAGTTTCTCAACGGTTGCAGAGGTTGGGCTAGGCTGTGACTGTGCAATCTGAGGTTGTGCACTCTGAGGTTGTGCACTCTGAGGCTGTGCAATCTGAAGTGGTTCGGGTTGGGGATGGAGATAGCTGACTGCCGCGATCGTTGAACTCACGGTCGCGGTCAAAACTACGGCTCCAGACAAAATCAAGGCTTTGGTTTTCATATCGCGTCACTGCCCGGACTGAAACGATTTGGGCAGTGTCCTCTTACTTTATAGATTCACTCACTGGATCGAGCGCTCCGGATAGAATTGGGCGAGAAAGGTGAGGGCGAAGCGTTCTAGCGCGTTGCATTTCGTAGCCGCTCCCCGTCCAGCGAATTCGATAGCGAGGCGAGACTTCGAGAACGTGCAGGCGATGATACCATCCGTAGCCGATGTATTCGTCGGGGTTGGCGGTTTCGAGCAGGTTAGTGCCATAGAGTCCACTGGTTTCACTGCCAGGAGCGATCGATTGATTTTGCTCAACCGGAAGAAACTGTCCGGTAATGCGATCGCTGACATACCAATGCAGTGAAGAATTCGTAATCCGTCCGCGTGGATGTTGATGCAGCCATTTCTGATTTTGAAACATGCGGAAACATGAGAAAAATAAGTGGTATTGATTGTTTCGGTAAATCACTTGGGGACGTTCAAGATGATAGAATCCCCAATCTTCTGCATCTGGAGGCGCAACAATCACAGGCGGAAGCAATCGCAGGATGTTCTACCTGCTCATAGTTCACTTGAAATGCAGAAGACTTTGCACAACAATACAATCTTACTTCACCTTCACGCACAGTACTATGCGTACAATACTCTTGCCCAGTGATAAACTCTTGCAAAATCCAAGGACTCTCTTCACTGATTGGTAATGTGGCTAGATGTGCTGCCATTGCTGCTTTTGATTCCAATGGATACTTCGTCATATCCAACCGATGCACTGAATTATAAGCAATGCTTTTAAAGATATATTGGCTGGAGTCGAAATCAAAATCCATCACTTGCTGCGGATTCGTAATTCGGTGGGTTTTTGGAGCCGTGAGATTGAGCGATCGAGCTTTCTCGCTCAGTTCAAATTTGTCATCGAGTAGCTGAGTAATTCCTACATCGAAATGGAACACTTCACACTGTTCTGACAAGACAGGTTTTGCAACTGAACAGTAGTAGCTTTCAACCGGGCTGGTCACTGGAACGACAACATCAATGTTTTCTCGCTGCACAATGTCTAATAATGCTTGCGTAAAGGCTTCAGGATTTTGCTTAGGTGCGGGAACGGTATAAAAGCAATCGGCTGAATTTGAAAATCGATGTCCGGTAAGCCAGTATTTTTCAGTTTCGATTAAAACAACCGAATGCCCAGCGGAGTGAAACGATCGAGCAAGCTGCAAAGCTTTTGTCATTTTGCCGCCTGTGATCAAAATTCGTTTTGGTGCACCGGATTGAGCGACTATCGGTTTCTGAAATTTCCCAATCAGAAATGCAACTGCAACAATCGTTAGATTAATCGGTAAAGCAATCAGCAGTAATGTCAGCGTTAGTAGGTTTTGCAACGCTGCGGTGAATTTGAATAGAAGCGGAGAATTTAGCATAGAGGAACATCAATAAGACTTCTCGTTTACTGCTCAATCCCGCTCTGGATAGAAAATTGCAGGGATGTTTGAAAAGTATCGATCGCTGCATTCAACCCGCATCGGAGTGAGGAGACGACTTATACTTTTCAAACACCCTCTTAAACCCGTCGAATCAATGTCACACCATCCCGTAATGGAACTAACACCTGTTCAACTCGCGCATCATTCGCTACCACTCGATTGAACTCCGCGATCGCGCTTCCATTTGCGGATTGTTCCGCTAGATAAGGCTGTCCCTGAAGCAGCGTATTATCTACACAGATAAAGCCATTGGGTGCAAGTAGCTTAGAATCAAGCAGCAATTGAAAATACTGCACATATTCTCGTTTATCCGCATCGATAAACACGAAGTCAAACGATTCACTCTGATTTGCAAGCTGTTTGAGCGTGTCGATCGCAGGCGCTAACTTGATCTGAATCTTTGCACCGTGCAGCGATTGATCAAACAGAGCTTGAGCAAAGTTTGCAACATACTCATCAACTTCGCAAGCAACCAGAACCCCACCGAGCGGTAACGCTTCCGCCATCGCTAAAGCCGAATATCCAGTAAACATTCCGATATCCAAAATGCGACGAGCGCGCGTCATGTGGACTAGCATTTTGAGAAACTGTCCTTCCACATGACCCGACAGCATTTCTTGCTCTAAATGGCGCACAGTTTCACCACCTGAGAACCGCTGATTCCAAGGTTCGCGCTGAGTTTTCTCAGAGATCGCACTTAGATCCTTTGATTCTGGCGTTGTACAAGCATTCACATACTCTTCAAGCCCGATCGCTAAATCTAATGCTTTCTGCACGGATTCTGTCGCATCTTCTGAATGTTGAAGTTGTTCGATCGCACTCTGCAAATGAGCCGTCAAAATTCCAAGCGGTGTAACGGGACGCGCCGCGATTGGTGTTACAGTTGTCATCTAGTTCGCGCTCCCGATCAGCTCATTACTACCTACATACGCATCGATTCCTGCCCCCGCACGCGGATAGTCAGCACAAAGACGCTTGTGATCGGCGATCGCGCTTTCTAACTCTTCACGAGTCAAATCATTCACAAAGTGACAAGTCCCAATCGGGCGCGGCATTGCGGCTCTTAAAAATCCATCGCGCGTCAGCACGATCGATTGAGTTGCTTTCCACATTAAATCAATCTCCATCAAGGGATGATCTAACGCGAGTCCAAGCCGACTCATTAAACCGAGAATGCGATCGCGATCTACCGTCGAAATGTAGCCGCGTTTTTCTGCGATCGTTGCAGAAATCGCCATATCGATGTTGACTGCATGACCATGCAATAAGGGAATTTGTGGAGCAAGTTCGAGAGTCGGACTCCAAGTATGACCATAAGCGATGACTCGATCGAGCATCAATTCATGTAAGTTGGGAGCTTCCAATTCCAACATGGTTTTGATCGATTCATAGTTCACACGATGTCCGATTTCTTTTAGACGATCATCTCCCATGAAGCCAAAGTGACCATACAGCAAGTCTTCACCGGATTGCTCTAACAAACTGAACACTTCAGCATTAGAAACAACGGCAATTTTAACTAGTTCTGCCATGCCGTTTCGGATCTGATCCACAGGCAGTGTTCTCAAAAATGAGAAGTCTAGAATTACTTGCTTTGGAGGATGATACGCACCTAAACGATTCTTCAATTTGCCATGATTCACTGCCACTTTGATTGCAACACCTGCATCGATCAGCCCGATCAAAGTCGAAGGAACTCGAATGTAATTTGTGCTTCTGCGATATGCAGAACAAGCAAACCCAGCCACATCCAAAACCAGCCCGCCACCAATAACTAAAACTGGCTCTTTACGCTTCAAATTGAAATCACAAAAAGCATCAGTGATCTTCAAAAAGGTATCAATTGTTTTCGTCGGTTCCGTAATCTCGATCGCAAATACCGTTAAATCGATGTCGTAATACTCAAAATACGATCGCAGTTGTTCACCGTACAATCGATCGACATTGTGATCAACAACTGCCAAACACCGCCCCAGCGTGCGATAATTATCTGCCAAAGCTGAATTTCCAACTTCAAACAAACCTTCAATTAGCTCCAAATTAAACTCGATCTTCTCATATCCTTCCAAGTGAAATGACTGATCGGTTGCTTCAACTTTTGCGTCAACAGAACTCATAGCTTTCTTTCCGTAATTGTTCAAATTTCCAACACAAACTCGCTCGCAAATTGAATTACAAATCTTCAACGATTAAGTTAAGAAATATTTAGGTTTGCGTCAGAAATCGCAACCGACTAAACAAGATCAGCCGAATCGATTTGGCGGACTCCCAAATCACGGAGTGCCTGGTAATTTGAACCATGTATTAGCCGCACTGTAAACTAACAGTAGAGTAGTAATCTCGTCGATCGCTTAACAGTGCCTAAAGGAGTAGAAAGGAGTACGTCTTGAAGACTAATTCGTGGGACAGATTTTCTACCGGAAAACAGATTGACCATTA
>CAXTDB010000351.1:0-5103 GCA_964242045.1 uncultured Leptolyngbya sp.
CGCACTGTTTAGTATGAGTAGTGCGATCGCGGACTCGACAGCGACAACTCAATCTGCACTCTCTGGAAGCTGGAAACTAGTGAATATGACCGCAGGCAATTCACCGATGCCGATGTTACCTGTGGGAGAGACTCCGCCAAGTGCAGAATTTTCAGACGGCCAACTCTCTGGCTCCGGTGGCTGCAATCGGCTTATTGGCGGTTATGAAATTAAGTCAGGGACACTCAAGATTGGTCAAGTTGCTTCTACTTTCATAGCTTGCGAAGAGCCGATTATGACGCAGGAAACGAGATTTCTAAGCGCGCTGCAAGGTACACAACGGTACGAATTGAATCAAGGACAGTTAGCTATCTTTTACAAAGACGATCAGGGAGCGGGCGTTCTACGCTTTGTCTCGCAAAACGGCGAAGCTGTTCAACCTGTTCAACCTAATCAACCTGTTCAACCTGCTCAACCTGTTCAACCTGCTCAACCTGTTCGAGCACTATGGTAGGAGTCCTATTTATGCTTGCACAACTGCCAGAACGCCGAATGCACTGGGTACGATGGGTCTTAACGATCGGTTGGCTTCTCGTGATTGCCTCTTTGTTTTATGATCCTTGGACTGCAACGCTAACCGAACCCGATCACCCTTGGAGTCCGTTGCGGCTCACGGGTCAATGTATTCAGGTGCAAGGCAGTTGTGTCGAAGAACAACCTTACCCGCTCGGCGCAACTTTATTTTGGGGTGCGATCGTTCCTTCTGGCATTTTCATTTTGCTCGTGTTCGGGCATGAACTGTGGCGGCGGATTTGTCCGTTGTCGTTTCTGTCTCAGATTCCGCGTGCACTGGGCAAACAGCGACAGTTCAAACGGGAAAATCCCAAAACGGGTAAGGTGCGCTACGAACTGGCGAAAGTAAAATCTGATTCTTGGCTCGGTCGGAACTATCCTTATGTGCAGTTTGGTTGGCTGTTCGTTGGACTCTGTGGGAGAATTTTATTTTTTAATGCCGATCGCTTAGTTCTAGGACTGTGGTTAGTATTTACGATCGTGGCAGCGATCGCGGTTGGCTACTATTATGGCGGTAAGTCCTGGTGTCAATATTTCTGTCCGATGGCTCCGGTGCAGACAATTTTTAGTGAGCCGCGAGGATTGTTCGGAAGTAAGGCACACATGAGCGAACAACGCATCACTCAATCAATGTGCCGCACGGTTGAGTTTGATGGCAATGAGAAAAGTGCCTGTGTGGCTTGTCAGAGTCCTTGCATTGATATTGATTCAGAGCGGACTTACTGGGATGGCTTGAACAATCCCGAAGAGTCAATCATTCGCTATGGTTATGTGGGTTTAGTGGTTGGCTATTTTCTTTACTACTATCTGTATGCAGGCAACTGGGACTATTACTTTTCCGGTGTGTGGAATCGCGATCCGAATCAGCTTGCTTCGTTGATGAGTTCTGGTCTTTATCTATTTGGACAGCCAATCAACATTCCGAAGCTGCTTGCGGTGCCGTTGGTGCTGGGAGGATTTAGCGCGATCGGCTATTTTCTCGGAACTTGGATTGAGCAACGGGTTAAGCGGTACGATCGACAACATCACAAAGCCTCAGACCCTGATCTAATTCGGCACCGCATTTTTGTAATTTGCACCTTTGCTGTATTTAACTTCTTCTTTTTGTTTGCAGGTCGTCCTTTGCTGCAACTCACCCCGATTTGGGTGCAGTATGGCTTTGACCTAAGCATTGTGTTTCTGAGTACCTTGTGGCTGCAAAAATCTTGGCGACGGAGTTCTGCTCTCTATTCACGAGAGAATCTGGCAAGCCGATTTCGTAAGCAGCTTGAACAATTACAGTTTGATGTCTCTCAGTATCTAGATGGTCGTTCTCTCGATGATCTCAACACTAACGAAGTGTATGTGCTTGCAAAAGTGCTTCCTGGCTTTACCCAAGAGAAACGGCACGAAGCATATAAGGGAGTGGTTCGAGAAGCTTTAGAGGAAGGGTATGTCAGTACCTCTAGTAGTCTCGCTGTTCTTCAACAGATGCGTCATGAGTTAGGCATTTCCGATCAGGAACATCAGGAAGTTTTGGAAGAATTAGGCGTAGAAGATCCAGAACTGCTCAATCCTAACTACAGACGATCGCTCGAAAATCAAATTCGTCTCACCGGTTATCAAAAATCATTAGAGCGATTTCTCCGATTGCAGCAGCAGAGTCAGGCGACAGAGTTCACTCCATCGGCTGAAGAGTCAGATGCAATTCGAGCTTTGCGTCATGAGTATTCGATCACACCGCAAGAGGAAGAGTGGGTGTTGAGCGGATTTGCGCCTGATGCGGGCAACACTCAGAAAGCAGAATCGTTACTGGCTCGCTTAGCGGAGTGGAGTCTATGCGATCGCGCTCTAAACCATCCCAGACTTAATCCTGCCATCTCGCAGCTTTTGCATCAGGGAGTCCAACAGAAACAAGAACTAATTGTGCGATCGATTCTAGAGATTCTGGTCGCTCTAAAAGGTTATCCAAGCGCGATGACGCTTGCCCGATCGCTCAAACAACTTGCGCCACAACTAACATCAGAATGGGTGAGTCGAAATCCTTGGAAAACGCATTTAGATCGCAACATTGCGAATGAGTTACTTCAGCCTAAAGTCGTTAGACAATTGAGTGTAGCAGCATCCACACAAGATACGGTAAGCCATCTTGAAACCTTGTTGAATCATTACAATCCAGTGATTCAAGCAACGGCTTTGTTTGCGATCGCTCAACTCGATTCCCAACGCGCTCAAACGCTTGCTCAAACGATTCAGCGTGATTCATCTCCAGCTTTGCTACACGACACCGCAGAACGGTTACTTGCTTTACCACCCGCTCCAGCTTTAACCGCATTTCCTGTTCTAGAAAAACTGGTGCATTTATCTAACAGTGATTTCTTTGAGCGACTTCAGAGCAACACTGTAATCGCACTGAGCGATCGTGCAGAGATTAGAACCTACACAGAGGGCGATGTGATTACTGAAACAGGCGATACCTGTCGAGAATTGCTGCTGTTGATTGAAGGGGATGCCAGCATTCAAAGCACAGATGAACAACCGACCAGAATTGATCGCCTTCATCCAGGACAAATCTTAGATGAACTAGAAGTATTGACTCACAGCACATTGGGAAATACAATTCTGGCGGAAAGTGAAAGCGTTCGCATTCTGGCAATTCCAGTCGATGTGTTGGATGATCTGCTTGAGCGCGATGCTAGTTTTGCCCGACGAGTGTTAGATCTCGAAGGTCGCCAGCTTCAGCGGCTCGTGAAATTGGGAGTCCATATTTAAGCACGCTAGAGGAAGACCATGAAAGGATTGACTGGAAAAACTGCATTGATCACGGGTGCAAGTTCTGGAATTGGGCAAGCGATCGCGTGGCGACTCGCTGAGGAAGGATGCAATGTTGCGATTAACTATCGCAGTAAACCCGAAGATGCCAAACACACCGAAGCGATCGCGCTCTCAAAAGCAACCGAAGCTGGGCACAGCATCAAAACATTGCTAATACAAGGGGATGTTTCTAAAGAAGAAGACATTCTGCGGATTGTGAATTCAGCGATCGCGACGTTCGGGCGCTTTGATATTTTGATCAACAATGCTGGCATTCAATCAGAATTTCCATCGCACGAACTTCCCACCGAAAAGTTTGATCAAGTGATTGGAGTCAACTTACGGGGTGCGTTTCTGTGTGCGCGAGAAGCAATCAAACATTTCTTGGCACAACAGCGCAGTGTGATCATCAATGTTTCGAGTGTGCATGAAGTCATTCCGCGCCCGATGTATCTGAGCTATTCAATTAGCAAAGGTGGCATGGGAAACTTAACGAAGACGCTGGCTTTGGAGTACGCCAATCGCGGCATTCGAGTCAATGCGATCGCCCCCGGTGCAACGGTGACACCGATTAACGAAAGCTGGACAACAGACGCAGAACAGAAAGCCGTTGTTGAAAGCCACATTCCGATGGCAAGACCTGGATTTTCAGAGGAAATGGCGGCGGCAGTTGCATTTCTCGCCTCCGAGGAAGCGGCTTACATCACGGGACAAACCCTCTACGTTGACGGAGGACTGACGCTTTATGCAGATTTCCGCGAAACTTGGTCAGCCTAGTCCTGTCGTGTCGGCTCGTGCCCGCTTGGGTGAATGCCCGATGTGGGATGTCGATCGCCAACAGCTTTTCTGGGTCGATGCCTACAATCATCGGGTGCATCAGTACGATCCAGCAACCGGACACGATCGCTACTTCGAGACAGGCGATATTGTGAGTGCGATCGCGCCCTTCAAGCTCGATCAGCTCTTGATCGCATTGCGCGATCGTCTTGCGTTACTCAATCTATCAACAGGCGAAATCATCACGCTGCATCAGCTTCAGTTTCCCTACCCCAATACACGCTGCAATGATGGTAAATGCGATTCTCAAGGTCGCTTTTGGATTGGCTCCATTAGTGAAGCTCCAGAACAAGCAGAACTGTATCGCTATGATCCGAATGGTTCGATCCGGGTGATGGAAACTGGGCTAACCATCTCGAATGGTTTGGGCTGGAGTCCAGATGAGAAAACATTCTATCTTACCGATTCTGCGAAACACATCATCTATGCTTATGATTTTGACGTGAACACGGGCGCGATCGCGAATCGCCGTGTGCTGATTGATTTGAGCCATGAGATCGTGGATGGTGTGATTGTTGAACCGGATGGACTAACGATCGACCAACAAGGAAATCTTTGGTCTGCGCTTTGGAATGGTTGGCGAATTGCTTGCTTCAATCCAGCAGGAGAAGAAATTTACAGCGTCAAACTACCCGTTCAACGCCCGACGAGTGTAACCTTTGGCGGAGCTAACCTGACAGATTTGTATATTACGTCTGCCTCGGTGGGATTAAGTCAGAAAGAGATTCAGAATGGCTTCTATGCTGGAGATTTGTTTTGTGCTGAAGGGTAGTTCTTGTTTGAACATCGCGTCTTGAACCCTACGGAATATTGGAAAACTATCCATCGCTTTCGCCGCAGGAGACAGATTACTATCGTTTGGCGGATGTTTTTGCAGAGACGCAAGCCAGAGCACAAGGCAGTTCTCTGCTGCCTGTGCCT
>CAXTDB010000352.1:0-5093 GCA_964242045.1 uncultured Leptolyngbya sp.
TTTGGAAAATAAGCTCTGGAAGTAAAGATTCAATGTCAAAATTGAAAAGCACATTCGAGAGGACTGATCGATGAGAGAGATTTTGATCAGCTTCGGGGTAATGGCGGCATGTGTGGTGCTGCTGATTGTGGCACAGGTTACGGGCGGTTCCCGTGACGGTGCGATCGCTGCAAACTTACCGCAAACCGAAGCTGTTCCTGTTGTTCAAGTGGCGCAAGCTGCGGATCTTAAACCGATGACTACTCCAAATCCTGAAAAGAAAGATGCAGTTACGACTCCTTCGGGCTTGAAATATACTGAAGTCGTTGAGGGAACGGGCGCGACTCCAGAGCCTGGTCAATTGGTGACGGTGCATTATACGGGCACGTTAACCGATGGAACCAAGTTTGATAGCTCGCGCGATCGAGGTCAGCCGTTTAAGTTCAAGATTGGCGTGGGTCAAGTGATCAAGGGATGGGATGAAGGAGTCGGCACGATGAAAGTCGGCGGTCGGCGAATGCTGGAAATTCCACCAGAGCTAGGATACGGCAGTCGTGGGATTGGTCCGATTCCCCCCAATTCGACGCTGTTGTTTGATGTGGAATTGCTCAAGGTCGGCTAAGGATCGCGAATTAATCAGACCAGCGTTCTATCCACTGGATGAAAACATCAATTCTTTTGGCTCTCTGGTGTAACTGGAGAGCCTGTTTTTAGAAATTGACAAAGTAACTGTTCAGATGTCGGAACGGATGCAGGGTTCCAATTCTTTAGACTTTTCTCTAATATTTGTCTTCCTAATCCGGAAGTGTTACGTTATGTGAATTGTTCTATCTTTTGCAAGAGGCGACAGAAATGAAGAAAGGAACCTTTGGGTTTACCGATTTCGCTGAGAACTGGAACGGTCGCTTAGCCATGATCGGATTAGCGATCGGTCTTGCGACTGAGTTGCTGACCGGAAAGGGCATTTTGGCTCAGTTAGGCTTGATGTAGTTTTGCTGATAAAGATATCGTTATGCGCCTGGAGGTGTTTTATCTCCAGGTTTTTTCGTTGAGTAAGTCGATCGAAAATTACTGATTTGATGTGCTAAGGTTTTGCAAAACTTGACTGCAACTGTAACAAATACAACAGTCAAAGAAAATTTTTAGCAAAATTCCCTGAATTTAGTCATGAATAGAATCTATCTTCTCGCTTTTCTCATGTTTGCCCTAGCAGCATGTGACAGCAAGCAGAAAGCAACTCAATCGACGATTTCTCAGCCGACGATTTCTCAGCCGACGATTCCGCAACCAACCATTCCGCAACCAACCATTCCTCAGCCAACCATTCCTCAGCCGACGATTCCGCACCCGACCATTCCACAACCAACGATTCCGCAAGTCACATTTCCAGAAGTGACCATTCCGAATGTGACAATTCAGCAGGACAATACGACAACAATCTACACGCTTCCGGCAGATGTCTTGTTTGATTTTGACAAAGCGACGATTCGACCGGATGCTGCATCGGCGCTGCAACAAATTTCTAGCTCGATCGCGAAACGCTTTTCAAACCCTCGCCTCGAAATTGACGGTCATACCGACTCGGTTGGCAGCGATGCTTACAATCTGAATCTCTCGCAACAGCGAGCGGAATCGGTGAAACAATGGCTGATTACCAATAAAAATATGAAGCCGGATCAATTGTCAGTTAAAGGACTGGGTGAAACTCGACCCGTCGCTCCGAATACCAATTCGGATGGATCGGATAATCCCCAGGGACGGCAGCAAAATCGGCGCGTTGAAATTATTGTGCGATCGAGCAATTAACCCATGTCAAAAAAGCGATCGCGCACAGAAAGACGGTTTCGGGCAATTCAGCGGCTTGAAGAAGTTGAGATTACAGTGCAAGAACCTTGTGCGGTTTCTTGGGAAGAAATGAACGGCGATCGATCCGTCCGAGTGTGTCACGTTTGTAATCTCAACGTTTATAATTTCGCGGGATTGTCGCCAGATGAGATTGTGGCGCTGTTGAATCAGCATGAAGGGAAGCTCTGCGCTCAGTTTTACGCCCGACCCGATGGAACGATGACGGTAGAAGCTTGCGATCGCAGCGGGGAAAACCATAAGTTTGAGCGAGGAGGATTAGTGATCAGACCGCACGACTTAGCGCCTTTGCCACCAGACAACGCCTGCGGTGGCGAAGCCGAGTAATGGAACAATTCCCAATGCCAAAAATCCAATCAACATCGCTTGTTCATTAGTGAGTGCGATTCGACGATTTTTCACTTCTTTGGGGCGAATCGAAAGCGGTTGGAGTTGGTCTTGACTGAGCCAACTGACGGAATTGAGAAAAACATCTCCGTTGAGTTGCTGATTAAAGAAGCCATTGACGATAAAGGTTGAATTTCCAAAGACTACCATTCGAGACGTGGAAGCTGTTGGGCTTGGAGAAGCCGTTGGAGACGGAGAAGCGCTTGGGGTTACAGTGCGTTCAAGGGCAACCCCGATCGCTAAGGGTCCCGGTCGATCGCCGCCATCGAGTTTCAACGGTTGTTCTTTAATGTTGGTTTCTGCCCAACTTTTCGGATCGGTGAGTAAGAGCGGAGTCGCTTGAATTCCGGGAGTCGTTGTAATTTCGATCGGGCGCGCGATCGGATAAAACGAAATGCCGTTTCCGAAATCTTTTGTAATTGGATGCACGCCGTATTGTGTAACGACTGCGACCGCAGGACCCGCATTTGTTAACTGTTGATCGGGTGCATTAATGGCGATGCGATCGTCGAGTTTAACGCCCCAAGTATTGAGAAACGCATCGAGTCCTGATTTGATGTTGGGGTCGATCGCAATCAGCAAACTTCCACCTTGATTCGAGAAATCTTGCAGTGCTTTGACTTCGCCTTCTGCGAACGCACGAGTTGAACCGACCACAAGAACGACAGACGCATCAGACGGCACTTTTCCAAGCTGAGCGAGATTGAGCGGTTCGCTGGTAAAGTTCTTGTCTTCTAAAGCTTTGACGGAGTTAGAAATTGCGCCTTCACCATCGATCAGTAACTTCTCACCGTGACCTTGCACGAAATAAGCTTTAGAGCGTCGATCGCTGGTAATCTGCAAAATGCCATTCGTCACCCGATTTTCAGACAGTCGAACTTGTGAGGAAATACTTTGGAGAAATTGTCGCCGTTTACTCGATTGCAGTTCGATAAAGACATCGCGATTGTCGCCTGCATTCTTGATCCCGAATGCCTGAGCTAAACCGGGATTCGTCTCTGGATCAACGTACTGAAAGGTAAATTTCGGCGTTCTGCGCTGATAGTTTTCGAGCAGATCAACATCTTGAGGATTGCGATCGTTCGAGAACACCCAGATCTTTACGCCCTGCTGCATTTCTCGTAAGACTTGCTGAGATTCGGGCGATAAAGTGAACAATCGAGATTCAGTTAAATCAATGCGTTGCGCCGATCGCACAGCCAGAAAGTTAATTAATCCGAGAATCGCTAAAACCGCGATCGTACTGACGATCGCATTCGTACTCGCTTGCGTCGATCGTCTTCGCCAAAAGCTCGGTTCTAACGGATCTTCAAATCGTCCGATCAAGATCATCCACAAACCGATTACGACAATTCCCGCGATGATTAATCCAGTCGGAATCGATCCCCACATCCCAGACACGATTCCCGCTGAAATGCCCGCTAGAATTAGCATTGCACCCGGCAAAATTAGAAATTTTACGAAATTTAAGCGTCTTTTCATAACGTTAGGAGCGCTGGAAGCGGAATGTATCGATCGATTGAGCCGTCAGAAAAATTCCTAGAAAAATGTAGCTGGCAAATACGACAAGACTACTCGTATCGACAATGCCTTGAATCAAATTTGTATAGTGTTTTAATAACGATAAATGTCCGATCGCAGTTCCAACCACGCCGCCAAAATTCTTCGCAACGAGATCTACAACCCATAACGCCAATACCAATGCGAACGTGAAAATCGCTGCTACGATCGTACTATCAGTCAGCGATGACATAAACATTCCGAGCGACAATACTGCTCCAGCCAGCAAAATTAATCCAGCGTGACCGAGCAGCAAAACATTAATCTGAATCGGTGGATTGATATTTGAAAGCGCAATCGCTTCATAAAGTAACAACGGTAACGACATTGTGAAAAAGAATGTCATCACACCAAGTAATTTACCGATCGCGACTGACCAATTTGTTAGCGGAGATGTCGCAAGCAATTCTAACGTGCCGCGTTTTCGTTCCTCTGCGTATAGTCCCATTGATAAAACAGGTAATACAAACAGTGACAGTGAACCGATCACTCCTAAGATCGTGCGGATGAATTCGTAGGGAATGTCGATCGGAGCCGTTGCGATTCCTGCTGCGGTGGCTTGATCGTACTGTGCGGCTTGTTGAATCACACCATCAAGCGTCACCGTAAATAGAAAGCCAGAAATCAGCCAGAAGACTCCTGCGATCGTATAAGCCAACGGAGACGCGAAGTAACTCAGCAATTCTCGTCGATAGATTGCAAGGATGTTCAATAAAACAGTTTTCATTCTTCTTCCTCAGCGTGATCTTCAACAGGTTTCTCTTCGGTCGTCAGTTCCAGAAACACATCTTCTAAACTGGCTTGTATTCGCCGCATTTCATGCAGTCCAAGCCCATTTCGCACTAGCGCACTCGCGATCACTCGTCCCGGCTCAGTTCCCGATTCTGACACGACTCGAACGCGATGCCGTTGTTCAGAACTGAAATGCTGCTCAACCGATTGCACCTCTTGAATCATATTGAGGCAATGTTCGATCGCATTCCAATTGCCCTCAACTTCCAACTCATAGCCCGATCCGCGATTCAACTGCGCCATTAGCTGATCGGGCGTATTTGTCGCAACGACTCGACCGCGATTGATAATCGTGACGCGATCGCAGGTCATACTCACTTCCGGCAAAATGTGCGTCGAGAGAATCACCGTGTGATCGTTTGCCAGTTGTTTAATTAAATTTCGCACTTCGATGATTTGACGCGGATCGAGTCCGACCGTCGGTTCATCTAAAATAATCACAGGCGGATCATGCACAATCGCTTGAGCAATTCCCACTCGTTGCCGATACCCTTTAGAGAGCTTGCGAATAA
>CAXTDB010000353.1:0-1854 GCA_964242045.1 uncultured Leptolyngbya sp.
CCGTATTACCGACAATTTTGCTTTACAATTTTGGCAACTGATCCCCGCCCACCTACCCCCAGAGTCCTTATGAGCATCGGATATGTTGCCCTAGTACTGCACGCTCACCTCCCCTTTGTGCGTCACCCCGAAAGTGACTTTGTACTAGAAGAAGAATGGCTCTATGAGGCGATCACTGAGACGTATATTCCTTTAATTCAGGTGTTTGAAGGCTTAAAACGCGATGGCGTAGACTTCAAAATCACCATGAGCATGACCCCGCCGCTGTGTTCGATGCTGGCAGATCCGCTTTTGCAAGAACGCTACGACGAGCATTTAGCCAAACTTGAAGAACTGGCAGAAATGGAAGTCGAGCGTCATGCTCATTCCGGGCACATGAAGTATCTAGCAGAACACAACGCCAAAGAGTTTAACGGCGTTCGGAACACTTGGGAAAAGTACGATCGTAATCTGATCACCGCGTTCAAACAGTTTCTCGACTCGAACAACCTTGAAATCATTACCTGTGGCGCAACTCACGGTTATCTGCCGCTGATGAAAATGTATCCGCAAGCTGTCTGGGCACAGATCCAAGTCGCCTGCGAACATTACGAACAAACGTTTGGTCGTCCCGCGAAAGGGATTTGGCTACCGGAATGCGCTTACTACGAAGGCGTAGAGCGGATGTTAGCTGATGCAGGACTGCGCTACTTTCTCACCGATGGACACGGCATTCTCTACGCTCGTCCCCGTCCCCGCTACGGAAGCTATGCGCCGATCTTTACAGAACCGGGTGTCGCTGCCTTCGGACGCGATCATGAGTCGTCTCAGCAAGTTTGGTCGTCGGAAGTTGGCTATCCAGGAGCCGTTGAATATCGAGAGTTCTACCGTGACTTAGGTTGGGATGCAGACTATGAATACATCAAGCCGTATGTGATGCCCAACGGTCAGCGCAAGAATGTAGGCATCAAGTATCACAAGATTACAGGTAAAGGTCTAGGACTGGGAGATAAACAGCTTTACGATCCATACTGGGCGAGGCAAAAGACGACTGAACATGCTGCAAATTTTGTCTACAACCGCGAACGCCAAGTCGAACATTTGTTTGGCATCATGCACCGTCCGCCGATCATTGTTTCGCCGTACGATGCGGAACTATTCGGGCACTGGTGGTATGAAGGTCCGATGTTCATCGATTACCTATTCCGTAAAGCTTGGTTTGATCAAGATACCTTTGAAATGGCACACTTAGCGGACTATTTGAGAAAGCATCCGACTCAGCAAGTGTGTCGTCCATCGCAGTCAAGCTGGGGCTATAAAGGCTTCCACGAATACTGGCTGAATGAAACGAATGCTTGGATCTATCCGCATTTGCACAAAGCCGCAGAGCGCATGATTGAACTTGCAAAGCGCGAACCCGTAGACGAACTGGAATGGAAAGCACTGAACCAAGCCGCGCGAGAATTACTACTCGCGCAATCTTCCGACTGGGCGTTTATTATGCGAACCGGAACAATGGTTCCTTATGCAGTGCGAAGAACCCGATCGCATTTAATGCGCTTCAATAAGCTCTACGAAGATCTCAATCACGGCAAAGTTGACTCCGGTTGGGTTGAGAAAGTCGAAGCGATCGACAATATTTTCCCAGACATCAACTATCGCGTCTATCGCCCCCTGTAGTTTGTGAAAGTGTGATCAAATCTCGGTCGCGCTCACATTGTTCATGCAAATTCTTCATATCAATCAAACTGATATTGCAGGAGGTGCAGCAATCGCTGCTTATCGCCTGCATCAAGGACTATTACAGCAGGGGATTAATTCTCGATCGCTCGTCGCAAGCAAGCAAACCAAGAGCGATCGAGTTGCTGTTATTTC
>CAXTDB010000353.1:1864-5081 GCA_964242045.1 uncultured Leptolyngbya sp.
GCACTGAGAAACGAATCCAGCGCTTCAGCGATCCATTAGGATTCGCTCAGATTCACTTACTTTCAACCTTTAATCTAAGACAGCATCCGTTCTATGAGAAAGCGGATCTGCTGAACTTTCATAACTTACACGACGGGTACTTTAACTATCTGGCGATCGCACATCTAACTCAAAGCAAACCTGCGGTGCTAACCCTGCACGATATGTGGTCGCTCACCGGACATTGTTCGTTTAGCTATGGCTGCGATCGCTGGAAGATTGGTTGTGGTCACTGTCCTGATTTAGAAATTTTCCCACCGATGAAGCGGGATAGTAGTCGTTGGGAATGGAAGCTCAAAGCCTGGACTTATCAACGTGCGAATTTAACGATCGTGGCTCCGAGTCGATGGCTGGCAGCCGTTGCACGAGAAAGCCCAATGTTTCAATCGTTTGCAGTCCATCACATTCCTTATGGAATTGATGTTGAAGTCTATCAACCGCTTGATCCAGAACAGTGCCGCGCTGAACTGAACATTCCGAATGGTAAGAAAGTGCTGCTATTTGTGGCGACTCATCTTCAAGAATGGCGCAAAGGCGGTGATTTATTGTTTGCTGCACTGCAACAGTTACCTGCATCGCTCAAAGCTGAAACTGTTTTATTGATGTTAGGAAGCGGAGACAGTACGATCGCCAAACAAGCAGGACTTGAAGCGATCGCGCTTGGCTATGTGAACGAGGATGAACGAAAAGCGATCGCCTATTCTGCCGCTGATTTGTTCGTGTTTCCGACTCGCGCGGACAATTTGCCCTTAGTGCTTCAAGAAAGCATGGCGTGTGGAACACCGATGATTTCTTGTGATGTTGGGGGAGTGTCTGATCTTGTGCGTCCAGGCGTAACAGGATACTTAGCGAAACCGCAAGATATCAATGATTTGACTCAAGGAATTGTGATGCTGTTAGAAGATGCAGCCCTTCGGCAGCAGATGAAACAACAGTGTCGATCGATCGCAGTTTCAGAATATCAATTAGCGTTGCAAGCACAGCGTTATTTAGAACTGTACAATACGCTTTTAGGCTGAACTCTCTCGATCGGTAGACTAGAAATCGCGCGTGTCTGCCTTATGATAGAGCGATTCTAAATGATTCGCTCTCCATGACTTCGCAGCCTCTCCAATCTTTAAGCGAATCTCAGCGCCTGCCGCAATCTTCAACCGATGCCCGGTATTACAAGCGCTATTTAGAAGCAGTTTGTAATAATGCAACACTGGCGCTGTTTGTGATGGATGAACACCAGCAGTGTGTGTACATGAATCCTGCGGCGGAACAGTTAACCGGATATTCGCTCTCGGAAGTTGAAGGGCGCACTTTGCATGATGTGATTCACCATACGCGCCCAGATGGTCGTTCGTATCCGCTCTCTGAATGTCCGATCGAGCAATTTCCGCAGAAGAATCAAGAGCAAGGCGAAGAAGTGTTTGTGCATCGAGATGGTCACTTTTATTCGGTCGCGTATACGGTGAGTCCGATTCGAGAAGGCGGGAAAACGATCGGAACCGTGATCGAAGTGCGCGACATTACACAAGAGAAATTGAACCAGAAAGCGCAGCAGATAGCACACGATCGAGAACGATTTCTGCGCCAAGAAGCAGAAGCTTCAAAAGCACGAGCGGAAACCGTTTTACAAAGTATTACCGATGCGTTCGTCGTATTCGATCCCGATTGGCGCTATCTTTACGTGAATCAAGCAGCAACGGAATTGTTGAAGCGATCAGAATCGCAATTGATTGGAAATCAGATTTGGCAGGTGTTTCCCGATTTGATCGGCAGCGCGATCGATTTGGAATATGATCGAGCGATCCGAGAACACCGCACGATCGAATTTGAGTTTTTCTATCCGAGTTGGAATCGCTGGTATCTGAATCGAGTTTATCCGTCTGACACGGGTGCTTCAGTTTTTATCACCGATATTACCGATCGTAAGCAAACTGAACAAGCATTGCGCGCAAGTGAAGCTCGATTTCGCAGCTTGTTTGAATGCAACACGATTCCGATCGGCATTTGGACAGAAGCGGGTGGCTTGACCAATGCCAATGATGCTCTACTCGCTCTGATTGGCTATTCGCGTTCAGAGCTTGAGTCCGGACAACTGAACTGGAAAGCACTAACTCCGATCGCTTGGGCAGCACAAGATGCCCAAGCGATCGGAGAAACGATGACTCAAGGACGTTCCGCTCCCTATGAGAAAGAATTTGTTCACAAAGATGGGCGGCGCATTCCAATCCTGATCGGCGGCGGCTCGTTCGGTGACGGTTCCCGCAGTGGGTTCTTCTTTGCGATCGACCTCACACAACTAAAGCAGACCGAAGCCGATTTAAGAGAAGCGGATTCTTTACTTTCTTCAACGTTAAAGGCTGGCTCGATTTATACTTGGCGCTGGCGCGTTCAGGATAATCTTGTTTCAACCGATGCCGCATTTGCCGCTTTGTTTGGAGTTGATCCAGAAGCAGCGGCAAAAGGATTACCGATCGAGTTCTTCTTAAACGGAATGCACCCAGACGATCGCGATTCTGTGACGGCGGCGATTCAAAAAGCGCTCGACACGGGCGAAGAGTATTTTGCCGAGTACAGAGTGCAGCCCAAAGACGGGGTAGAACGCTGGGTCGCGGCACGAGGACGAGTAGAGTACGACATCGAAGGAAAGCCAATCTCGTTTCCCGGTGCAATCTCTGACACTACCGAGCGCAAGCAAATTGAGGCGGAACTTGAAGAAACGGAAGAACGATTGCGATTGGCGATCGAGTCGGCAAAACTTGGCACTTGGGATCTCAATCTTGTCACCGGACAACTCACTTGGGATAGCGGCTGTAGAGCGATTTTTGGGTTGTCAAGTGAGATGGAAGTGAACTATGAACGCTTTGAATCGTTGCTGCATCCAGACGATCGCGCTGCAACCAATCATGCGGTTGAAGCTGCGATCGCTCCCGATAGTTCGGGTGATTTCAGAATGGAATATCGCGTGATTCGGTTCTCGGATGGCGCTGAACGCTGGATCGCAGCGAGCGGAAAAGCGCTGTTTGATAGTTCTGGAACAGCGATCCGAATGCTTGGCACGGTGATTGAGATTACGGAGGCGAAACAGCAAGAAGCCGAACGGCAGCAGCTACTCGATCAAGAAAAACTCCTACGCGAACAAGCCGAACAAGCGAATCGGATCAAAGATGAATTTCTCGCGGTGCTA
>CAXTDB010000354.1:0-5070 GCA_964242045.1 uncultured Leptolyngbya sp.
ATTCACGTCGTTCAGAAAGCTCAAAAACTCCATCTGTCCCCCCAACAAGCCCTACTATAGAAATTCGTGAAGCTGCGATACAAATTATTTTATCGGTCGATCGCATCGTTCTTAAGGAAGTTCACAAAACTCAATAAAACTCAAATCAATCGCCTCAAAATTTCGCAAATCGACAATTCCGACTTTCTGTGAGTTGTCAAATTGATACACTCAACGCTATACAAAGTGTGACCTCTCAGCATACCCGGCGTTATGGAAATCTTGATTGTGGAAGACGAGGCTGAAATTGCCCAACTGATCCAACTTTACCTAGAAAAAGAGGGATTTTCCTGTCGAACTTGTCGAGATGGAGTTTCTGCGCTTCAAGTTTTTCAAGAGCAAAAGCCGGATTTGATTATTCTCGATCTGATGATTCCTGGACTCGATGGACTAGAAGTCTGTGCCCGCATTCGTCAAAAACCTGGAGCTAAAGACCCGTTTATTCTGATGCTGACCGCAAAAGGCGAAGAAATCGATCGCATTATCGGACTTTCAACCGGAGCCGATGATTACATGGTCAAACCGTTTAGCCCCAAGGAATTAGTCGCGCGAGTGCGGGCATTGCTGCGCCGAACGATGCGCCAGGGTGGACAGTCGCAAGTGTATCGCACACAAAACTTTATTTTGGATGTCGATCAACGATCGGCATCCCGACAGAAAGCAGATCAAACCGAACCTTTAGATTTGACGACGCTAGAATTTGATTTGCTTTCGACGTTTATGAGCTATCCAGGGCGCGTTTGGAATCGAACTCAACTGATCGACAAACTCTGGGGCAGTAACTTTTTCGGCGATGAACGAGTCGTCGATACACACATCGCGCGCTTAAGGAAAAAAATCGAACCTGATCCCGCAAACCCGACCTTTGTGAAAACCGTGATCGGGGTGGGCTATAAATTTGAAGACACCGCCGCATGAGTAAACCAAACCTCCGCACCCGATTATTTCTATCTCACATGATCGTGATGGTCGTGGGCATTAGTACCTTGCTTACGGTGGGAAAGGTTTACACGCCGCGATTATTTCTGCTGCATCTAGAACGCCTGCAAATTAATGGCTTTAATGTCGTTCGCGTCAAACGCGAATTGATTGACGGGTTTGAATCGGCTTGGAGTCGCGGCGCGTTTTGGTCGGTCGTGGTTGGGGGAACTACTGCGATCGGCTTAAGTTATTGGGTGTCAAAGCGAATCATGCAGCCTTTGATTCAAATGGAGCAGATTACTCAGCGCTTTGCTTCCGGGCATCTAGAAGAGCGTGTCCCCGAAAACGAAATTCCCGAACTCAATCGTCTGGCTGAAAGCTTTAACCGCATGGCGCAGGATCTCGAAGGAGTCGAGCAGCGCCGACGGGATTTAGTCGGAGATCTCACCCACGAACTTCGTACTCCTTTAACGGTGCTTGAAGGGTATTTAGAAGGGTTAGCCGACGGAACGATCGAGCCAACCGCCGATATTTATCAACGCCTTGCAAGAGAAACCGTTCGATTACGTCGTTTAGTCAATGATTTGCAAGAACTTTCAAAAGCAGAAGCAGGCTATTTACCGATTCATCTTCAGCCGCTTCAGATTCGTCCGCTGTTGGTCTCGATCGTGCAGAAATTCTCTGATCAACTGCTCGATGATAATCCGCTGCTCAAGGTTGAATGTTCCGAATCGCTGCCGTCTGCGCTCGCCGATCCAGAACGAGTCGAGCAAGTGTTAATTAATCTCGTGGGGAATGCCCTGCGCTACACTCCTGAAGGCAGTATCACGTTGCGCGCTTGGGCAGAACCGGAACGGCTGTGGATCGCAGTCGAAGATACTGGGAAAGGCATCGAAGCCGAAGATTTGCCGCATGTGTTTGAGCGATTCTGGCGATCGGATCGATCGCGCGATCGTCATTCTGGCGGAACCGGAATTGGTCTTGCGATTTCGCGGCGGCTAGTCGAACTGCAAAAAGGCACGATCGAAGTTGAAAGCGAAGTTGGCAAAGGCAGTACGTTTCGCTTTTCTTTGCCGATTGCGATCGAGAAATCGAAGCTTTTATCGGCTTTACGAGATTAAGCCTGACACTCCTTCGAGATAACGCAGTCATGAGCCTGTCAAACGAGTTCTCTAGAATAACAAAGTCACATCACCCTAACCTCTTGTTATGCTTCCTGTAGCCCTCGTCGTGTTAATCATTGGCGCAATTACCTTTAGTGGACTCGCCTCAATGCGCTATCTGTTTCCACATAATCAGCGTTCCTACTCCAACCGCAAACCCTAAATGACTCGATCGACTGCCAGCCTTGATGGATCACCGATTAAACTTGGCAAAGTGACATTACAGGTGGCTCATGCTCCCGGTAACGCTCCCGCGATCGTCTTTGTTCACGGTGGGTTAGGCAGTCGATTAAATTGGTGTTTGCAGTGGGATTATTTTCGATCGCAAGGACAAGAAATTCTGACTTACGATTTAGCCGGACACGGACAGTCTGGGCGGTATGACCGCTATTCGGTGGGGAGACATCGCCGCGATCTCACCCGATTGCTTCAGCACTTCAACATCGATCGCCCTATTTTGTGCTGTCATAGCTACGGCGTTCCAGTGGGCTTAGAGTGGGCAAGACGACACGCCGCCACTGCGTTAATTGCGATCGGGGGTGGAACTCACAATCTCACGCCCTGGTGGGAAATTCCGTTGATCAAATTCTTCGCGATCGGGGGTCATCGACTCTACCGCTGGCAGCTCGTTCAGGAATTTTTGCGATCAATGATTTCGGAAGGAGATGAACTGTTGGCGCAGTTTCACGACCGCAATCTGATTCCGAGCGATGCTCATCCTTATGAAGCGATCGAGGCGTTTTGGGGATACAACGCTCAACATCATTCGCTTAAATGTCCAGTTACGGTGATTACAGGCAGCGATGATCCGATGTTTCCGCCTGTGATGGGACATGAATGGTTAGCGAATCTGCTTCACGAGCAGCCTCAAAGTCGGCACATCACTGTACCTCAGGTAGGTCACTTAGTCATGGCAGAAGCTCCAGAGGTGGTAAATCAAGCGATTGCAGATTGGATTGCACCACGCTCGATCGTGATTCCGTCGGTGTGATTTTAGAATCAACTCTGGGATTACTACAGCGCGCAATGCCATTTTGCTACAGTTTTTGGAATTCATCGTGTCTTCACACATTTTTCTCGGAAGCTCTACCTTTACCCGTGAATAACTGAAAGGTAAGGGTAGATACCAGATTGAATGTAGGAATTGCTATGAGTTGGGTTTTAGTGGTTGATGATAGTGCCGTTGTTCGAGAACTGATTTCAACCGAACTGCGGCAGCGGGGATTTGATGTTGCCGTTGCGAATGATGGAGTTGATGCAATATCAGCGATTCAGAAACGTCCGCCCGATTTGGTGATTACCGATGTGGTAATGCCCCGGATGAACGGTTACGAACTGTGCCGCTGGATCAAAAGCGATCCGCGTAGTCAAGATATTCCAGTCATGATCTGTTCAATCAAAGGCGAAGACTTCGATCGCTATTGGGGCATGAAACAAGGGGCAGATGCTTACATGACTAAGCCCTGCCCCCCGTCTGAAATGCTAAGCGCCGTGAGTTATTTGTTAGACCGATCGATCGGAACGAACTGAGCGATCGCAACTCTTCTAGGGTTTCAGAACTACTTTGATGCAGTTATCCTTCTTCTGCTTGAAGATCTCATAACCGTGTGGAGCCTGTTCCAAGGGCATTGTGTGCGTCACAACAAAAGACGGATCGATATCACCGCGCTGAATGTGTTCGATCAACGGTTGAAGGTAGCGATGCACGTGGGTTTGTCCCATTTTGAACGTTAACCCTTTGTTAAACGCGGCTCCCATCGGAATCTTGTCGAGGAAACCACCGTACACACCTGGAACCGAAACCGTTCCACCTTTGCTACAAGCCACGATTGTTTGACGCAGCGCGATCGGTCGATCTGTTTCCAGTCGAACCGCCTGCTTCGCTTTATCGACCCAATAATCGATGTTCGTGCCGTGTGATTCTAAGCCCACTGCATCGATCACCGAATCGGGTCCACGTCCACCCGTCATTTCTTTGAGCGCGTCACCGACATCGATTTCCTCATAGTTCAGCACTTCTGCACCGCTGTAACTTTTGGCGAGTTCTAAGCGTTCGGGAACTCGATCGATCGCGATCACTCGTTCCGCACCCAACAGAAAAGCGCTCTTGATTGCGAACTGTCCCACCGGGCCGCAGCCCCAAACGGCGACCACGTGCCCCGGTTTGATGTCGCAGTGTTCTGCTGCCATATATCCGGTTGGGAAAATGTCAGTTAAGAACAAAACTTGCTCGTCAGTAAGTTCGGGTGGAACTTTGAACAATCCGGTATCTGCAAACGGAACGCGAACATACTCCGCTTGCCCGCCTGCATAACCCCCGAAAAAGTGCGAATAGCCAAACAATCCTGCTGGAGAATGTCCATACAACGGTTCAATCAGCCAAGCATTCGGATTAGAGTTATCGCAGAGTGACCAAAGATCGGTTTTGCAGAAATAACAGTTGCCGCAGGAGATCGTAAAGGGAACAACTACACGATCGCCAATTTTGAGATTTTTCACCGAAGGTCCGACTTCGACAATCTCGCCCATGAACTCGTGACCCAAGATATCCCCAGACTGCATGGTAGGAATGAAGCCATCATAGATATGCAGGTCAGAACCACAGATCGCGGTTGACGTGATTTTGACGATCGCATCACGCGGATTCAAAATCTTTGGATCAGGAACCGTATCGACTCGAACATCAAGCGCGCCGTGCCAACAAAGAGCTTTCATCTATCTTTCCTCGTTCTGGTTTTTGTTAGCGCTTGCCGAAGAACTCTTTCGTTTCTTCAGGAATTGGCTCGTCTAAGTTCAACTTTTCCTTGATGTTTTCGGCGATGCCTTTTAGACCTTCTTTGGTTTCGCGGATCGGCTCAGTGTTGCCTTTCGCATCGATCGCGGGTTGATTTTTGCGTTCTCGAACTTCTTTCGCGGTGTCGAGTTCGTAGCCGTTACGGACTTTTGC
>CAXTDB010000355.1:0-5066 GCA_964242045.1 uncultured Leptolyngbya sp.
TTTACCTCGCCGGGTGAGCCGCCGATCGCCAAAAAAAGTAAAAGTAGGAAACGCTGTGACGCATTTGCTGAGTTGGCGATAAAGTTCGATACTTTGAACCGTAACAGAGGAATCAAGGCAAAGTCAAGTCCCCGATCGAGTAATTCGCTTAAAATCCTTGCGATCGCCTTCGAGTGAAACTGGAGGACTGCCACCATTCCTGATCGCGACCAGCATTGTCGTAAAAGAGCAAGCCGCGATCGACAGTCCACACATCGCGCTGCCGATTCCAAACGCTAAATACCTGATTGAGAACAGCATGGCAAATTAATCCAGGATTTCGATAAAAGCAAGCTCACCACCAGCGCAACTCGAAATAATTACGATCAGATTGACTCAATTCTTGTTCAGTCAGCCACTCAACAGGTTTATAAGTTCCAAATACATGATCCCACCAGTCCACGGCTAAGCCAAAGTTGTGATGCCACATTCCATACTTGTGATGTACGTAATGAACGGGCATTTTCATCCAGAAGCACTTCGTTGGATTTTCATGCTGTAGCTGATGAGCATACGAGGAAAACGCGGCATAAACTAAACCGCCCAAAAACCAACCGATTCCTGCCTCGATCGACACAAAAAACAGCAGTCCCATGATCAAGATCGTGCCTTTGAGATAATCGAAAAACTCCCACAGCACCCCTTGTCCTTCGTTGCGGCGATGATGATCGCGATGCCGTTCGCCGACTTTATACGGCTTGTGCATCAGTCGATGAACCCAATATTCAACCAAACTTGCAAGCACAAACGCGATCGCAAAACACACCGCGCCAACGCCAATTTTTCCGATCACGAACTGCTTCTCCTGACCACACAACACTTGCTATTGTGCCGAAGAATTCTGCAATGTGTCAAAATCCAACTATAGAATCCTCAAATACAATGCTGAAAATTTTTGCGATCGTGCTGAGTGCCGTGCTTTTATTTGCAACTCCAGTCTGGGCAGTCGAATCCAGTCCAGGTAAGCTGTTTGAGCTTCAGTGTGCAGGCTGCCACGCCAACGGAGGCAACATTGTGCGACGTGGTAAAACTTTAAAGCTAAAAGCATTAGAGAAAAACGGCTACATAACCAAAGACGCGATCGCCGATATCATTACCAACGGCAAAGGAAATATGTCGGCATACAAAGCGCGATTAAGCGAAGCTGAAATTCAGATGCTTGCTCAGTACGTTCTCGATCGAGCAAACCAAAACTGGAAATGAGACTGCGCTGATCAGTGGATCTTAGAGTATCGTTTGGAACACACGATCGCGAAAAGGATACTTACAATGTCTCAAGAAGTTGTCGGTTGGCTGAATGAAGTTAAAGACTTACAGCAGCAAGTTAAAGCTGCACGAGCGGCTGAACAATCGGCACACACTAGCATAGACAATTGGCGGAAACGCTATGAGATCGAAGCCGAACAGAGACGAACTGAAACCCAAGCGATGCAGAGGACGATCGCGGAACTTCGCGCGGAACTCGATCGATTAAAAAACCAGCAAATCGCGTCTGACCCTGAGATTCAAACTGAAATTGCTCAACTCGAAACTGTTGCCGAGCTGCAAGCGAAACTGATCGAGGTCTGGAGCGATCGCGATCGACTCGCTCAAGATCTCAAAGCCGAGCAACTCAGCCACGCTCAAACCCGAAAAAATCTCACAACCGCGTTAGGCGACACTGTGGATATGCTTTCTAAGTTAAAGCAAGGTTAAACACTATTCCAATTGTCGTCCTCGCCATGTCCAACCCCATCCCGTTTCGGTTTTGATGATCGAGCCGAAGACGATCGCACACACCAGCAATCCTCCGACTCCCATCGCCCACCAGTACTTTGGTGAAATTGAGAGCATTGATTCATTCCGAACTCGAATCAAATAATGCTGCACAAGCCCGATCGCGCTCAGTCCCAAGACGATCCCTGTTCCAATCGTCAAGCCAGAAATCGCCCAGTTGAATAGCCCGATGAATAGCCCGATCGAAGGCATGGCAAAAATCAGAAACGTCACAAACACACAATACAGCGCGGCTTGATAATTGCGGTTTGATCCGGCAAACCAATTCTTTGTCCAGCCTTCCCATAATGCAGAAAACGATCGATACATCTGCACCTCAGCGAGTCCCTGCCCCAATCCGTACTAAAGTCTGAAGTCTTGCTGCTTGATCCGACGGCTCAACTCTACATCTTCCACGACATAATCGTGAACCGCTGCGTGACCACCGATCGCATCATACGCACTGCGTCGAAACAACATAAATGGGCCTGCCGCAAACGCCGTTTCTGACTTCGGATCATTCACGGGTGCGAACTCAAACCCCACTCCCAATAACATCACGACAATCGGCTGTACCAACCACTCCGACCAGTGCCGACATAAAACCACCACCGCTAACGAAAGCAAGTCGATTTTTTCTTGTTGGGCATACGCGATCGTCATTTCAATACTCTGAGGTTTCAGCCTCACATCCGCATCAATAAACAGCAAAAACTCACCGTCTACCTGTTTTACCGCTTGCGTACAAGCCCAATTTTTTCCAACCCACGCTTCTCCCGCTGGACGCGCTTCACCTGCCAAAATCCTCAATCGCGCATCCTGACGAGATGCCTGGAATAATTCCACGATCGCAACTGTTTCATCGCTAGATTGGTCATCTACAACCCACACTTGAAGTTGATCTGCACTGAGCGTTGTACTGTCTAATACCGACGTGATACACGCTTCAATATTGGTAGCTTCGTTATACGCTGGAATAATTACCGACACTTTTGGAAACGGGTCAACGGTTTCCGTTGTAATCGCAATCGTTGGCGCACCTTTTAGCGCTCGATCGAGCCGAGTAGAAAAAATCGCGATCGCAACCACAGAAACCATCAAGACAAACGCAACGATCAACACAATCCCTAACCTGGACGGACAACGCCTTTCACCTTATCGCATAGATTGCAAAACCGTTGTATTTTGGGAGAGATAGAAATACGACGATCGCACTATGAAAAAGCTCCTCCGTTCTTTTTACCGGGGCTGGCTCCTTGCCTTGGTTTTGTTGCCCTCACTGTGGGCTGCTCCTGCTTTTGCAACCAGTCTGTACGAAGTGCCACCTGTCTCTAGCGATGCCCACGTTGTCGACTTGGGCGAAATTATCAGCCGCTTCAACGAAGGCAAACTGAATGAAACCTTAACTGATTTGGCTACCAAAACAGGGCAAGAGGTTCACTTGGTCACGATTCGACGGCTCGACTACGACGAAACGATCGACACATTCGCCAATAAATTATTCAAGCAGTGGTTCCCGTCATCCGAATCGAGCGCGAATCAAACGCTGGTAGTCTTAGACAGCGTGACCAATAATTCTGCGATCGTAACAGGCGGAAAAGTGAAACCCGTGATGTCGGATGAAATCGCCAAGAGTGTTGCTCAAGAAACGATGCAGGTTCCCTTGCAAAAAGGCGATCGCTATAATCAGGCATTTTTGGATGTCAGCGATCGATTAGTGGCGGTATTGTCGGGTGAGCCTGATCCGGGACCCCCTGTAGTTGTAGACAATGTGAAAACAGAAGGAACCTTTGCATCACCAGAAGAAACGGCGAAAAGTAATGCAATTCCCTGGGTGATTGGTTTGCTAATTGCGGCAACGGTGATTCCGATGGCAACTTACTACTGGTACGTGCGTTAGATCAAGCTACCCCACCTTACGCGCGAAGGTGGGGTTTCTGCTCCCTACAACCTTTCTGGGGCTGAAACTTGCATTCCAGCACTGATTTTTGCAGGAGATTGAGCTTCAGACTTAGAAGCAGGTGAAATTTGAGGCGCATTAAGCTTGCTGGATGTATCTGGAGTCGATTGGTGCGAAAGCCAAACGAATCCACCACTTAACACTGCCGCATACCCTAGATACAAATGCACAGGTTTGAGTGACATTCCACCGATATCGATCGAGCTTTTGCGATTCGGATGATACCAAGTTGGCAGGATTGCCTTCACCGGATCAACCGCAGGCAGTAAGTCAAGCAGTTGAACGGAGTCGAGATTTAAGACTTTGGCAATGCGTTGGATAAAGCCGCGCAGATAAATATCTTCGGGCAGGTGCGCGCCGTGACCTGCTTCGATCGCTTGAAGTTGATGCACCGGAACGAGCGTTTTGCTGTGCAATTCTGCGATCGACATCGATCGCACTTGACGAGCGGTGCGAATTTGTGCGCCCAAGCGCGCTAAGCATTCTTGACGATGCTGTTCGGTTTCAGACACTAGTTTTTTACGATGAACAGGTTCAGCGGGTTTTGGTTCTGGGGCGGTTTGGGGCATCATTTCCCGCAGTGCTAACCGAATCGCTTCTCGCCCAATAGATTTGAGGCAGAACTGTGCCGATGTGCCTTCAGGAACGCTTGCTTCTAAGCTTTCTAGGGCACGACGATATACTTCACTGCGATACAGTTCTGCTTCGATTTGAGAGAGCAGGGCGCGGAATCCATCTGAAGACTCCTCACCTGTTCCCGTTACGCTAACCATCATCGAATCTTGCGCTAACATTTCCAGTCCTCGCCAAAATCAAAAAATTGCGATCGACTCCGTAAAAGGTTCGGGCGATATTTTTTAGTACGTAGGAACCTTTTACGCGCGACTGTTTCGTTCTTCCGGATTGGCGTAAAGAATCTGGATGATTTTACTGAATTTATTTCAACTGGTTCGCTTTGCGCGCCCACGCTATGTCTTTCGAGGTGATGCCTCCCGCATCATGCGTGGTTAAGTCGATCGTGACGCGATTGTATACGTTGAACCATTCCGGGTGATGTCCGAGCGCTTCGGAAACGAGTGCCAAGCTTGACATGAATCCAAATGCTTCGACAAACGAGGCGAATTTATATTCGCGGTGCAGTTTGCCGTTTTCGATCGTCCATCCGTCAAGCTGTTTTAGTTCGGTTTCGAGTTCTTGGAGAGAAAGCGGAAACATAAGAACACCTCGATTAAAGTGAATTCGCGATCGCGGATGCCTGCACAGAAATCTCAATGCGATCGCCGGGTTTGGGTTCGATCACTTGGGTCGTTAG
>CAXTDB010000356.1:0-5065 GCA_964242045.1 uncultured Leptolyngbya sp.
CTGGTGATGAACTGGATGCGACGGACGTACAAATACACCCACACCACAAGGGTTAAAAATATCATTGTAAAAAAGGGACTGAAGATTGCTTCTTGCATCATGTCTACCTGCGACCATAAAAGCTACGACTTATATTAGAAGTGCCAATCAACCCCGCCTAGTCCTCGATCGAGTACTCTTTCGCCCCGATGACGACTTCTTTGCAGCTTTTATTTACAGCGATTCATCAAGTCGAAAATGAACAGAGTTTGCGATCGCACATTGCGCCCAAAATTGGCGAGTATTTTGCGGCTCAGCGATCGGGGATATTTTTCTTTGATCAGCTTCTTGTCGATCGCAAGTTTGAAAAAATTCTCAAAGTGGCGTTATCGATCGAACACAATCCGGTTGCACGATATGTGTCAGAGCGTCATGCACCTGTTCATGAAGGCTTAGTTACATCGCCGAAGACTTGGGCAATCATTTGTCCCCGTCCGGATCATTGGCATGTGATGGCAGGGCCGATCGTCGATCGAGGTCGATTAGTCGGGGCTGTGGGTTGCACTCGTGATAAATCTATGACTGCTTTTGACAGCCAAAACTTAGCTGATTTGAGTGCAATCTGTTTGCACTTATCGGTTTGGAAGGCAACCGCGCGAAATGCAATTTCAAAAGAAGTGCAGTCATTCTGCAACGATCGCTTAACGCCGCGTGAGCTACAAATTGCCGAATTGGTGGCTTTGGGGAGAACCAACGCGGAAATCGGGACTGAACTTTGGATCACTGAGAATTCTGTTAAACAGGCTTTGAAGCGAATGTTTCGTAAGCTTGAGGTTTCATCACGTGCTGAGATGATTGCCCAACTCTATGCTATGCCTAGCCATTTTTAGCTCCAATCGTCGCGTTTTGCGCCTCGTCCTTTGTAGGGTTGTGATTCAACATGAATTTGCCGAGTTCTTTCAAATAAAGCATCTTCGGTTAAGTTCCATTGTTTCAGAACTTTGTCTAAGTCGGCTTGAATGTCTCGCGCACCCGGAAAGCCAGTGTATCGAATGCGAAGACGGGCAAGTTCAGCGAGATTTAAATCAGTCGCTTCACCTGTGAGTAAACTATCGACAATTTCTCGATCGCTCTTCCACAAAGGATGTTGCTGGTCTTTTTGCTCTTGCGCCATAGCTCACGGTGGAATGGATGTTCGGTAACATGATAGTTCCTTATCGTCGTCAAACATCATGAACTTCAATCGCCTTCCTGCCCGGATGCAAGCAGTGCAATCTCCGATTATTCCGATCGTCGGTGAACTGATTCGACAACATCCCGGAACTATCTCGCTTGGTCAAGGTGTGGTGAACTATCCACCGCCTCAGAGCGCGATCGATCAAATCACCGCGTTTCTCAGCAATCCAGCGAATCATAAATATCAAGCGGTTGAAGGAATTCCAGCGCTAAAAGACGCGATCGCAAATAAGTTAATGATCGAAAATAAGATTGATTTAACCGATCGCGAAATTGTTGTCACCGCAGGCAGCAATATGGCTTTCTTGAATGTCGTGTTAGCCATTACTGATCCGGGCGATGAAATTATTCTGCAAACGCCGTTTTACTTTAATCATGAAATGGCGATCGAGATTGCGAGTTGTCGAGCCGTTCTCGTGCCAACCGATGAAAATTACCAACTTCAGCCGGATCTGATTCGAGCCGCAATCACCGAACGAACGCGCGCGATCGTCACGATTTCTCCAAACAATCCTACGGGCGCGGTTTATTCAGAAGCAGCATTGCGAGAAGTAAATCAAATGTGTTGCGATTTTCATTGCTTTCACATTACCGATGAAGCTTACGAATATTTCACGTATGGCGTTGATCATTTCTCGGCTGCCAGTATTGCTGATAGTGCAAATCATACGATTTCGATTTTTAGTCTTTCTAAAGCGTATGGCTTTGCCAGTTGGCGCATCGGGTATATGGTGATTCCAGCTTTCTTGCTCGAATCGGTGCAGAAAATTCAGGATACAAATGTGATTTGTGCATCTGTAATCTCGCAGTTTGCAGCATTGGGAGCATTAGAGGCGGGACGATCGTACTGTGAAGAAAAACTGAGTGCGATCGCGCAAGTCCGCGAAATTGTTTTATCCGAACTCGAAACGATTGGTCATCTCTGTACGGTTCCACAAGCTGATGGCGCGTTCTATTTTTTGCTCAAAGTTCACACCGATTTAGACACAATGGAACTCGTGAAACAGTTAATTCGAGATCATCGAGTCGCTGTCCTTCCAGGATTCACCTTTGGGTTAGAAAACGGTTGTTACTTGCGCGTGGGATATGGAGCATTAGAGAAAGAAACGGCGATCGAAGGCATTCAACGATTGGTGACAGGATTAAAAACGCTAATTAAACCGCACTGAAATAAATGACATACTGCTGAAAATGCTTTGTCATTTAATTGACATCCATGATCACTGAGAGGATTGGTAATATTCCGAAGAGTGATACGTTCATAAAAAACAAAAATCATGAAACCTCGAAATCTCTTCTTGATCTCACTGACACTTCTAACATTAGTTGCTCAAACAAGTCACAGAGCAATGGCTCAATCAAATCCTGATTGGCTAAAGCGCATTGGAAAAAGCTATCAGGGTGAATTCTGGAAAAACGGCAGAGTTGTGAACGGCTCAACCTTGTTTTATCTTTCTGATCAAACTGGCTTGACTGGTACGTATATCGCCTCGATTGATGGCGCTTTGGTTTCAGGTGATTTGACCGAGTGCCAAGTTAAGCAAGAACGCACGATTCAGTGTCAATGGAGGGAACCTAATCAAACCGGAGGATTCAACAGTGGCGAATTCAATGCAACCTTTTCGCCAGATTTCCTCAGCTTCAAAGGGTCGGAAGGAATAAAGGGAGATGCAAAACAGTATATTTGGCAGGGATCACGAGATCAAAACAGTGCTGCGGTTGTTCCTTGATAGAACGAATTGAAAACAATCGTCAAACCGCGCTAAAACTATAAAAAACGCTTTGCCGATTATGGGACTAACCTCGATCGCTTCATTAACAGGCTGTCTGCGTCAAGTGCATCACCTCGCACTGAATGTTAAAGACATGCAGGCAGCGCGCCATTTTTACGGCACAGTTCTAGGCTTGCATGAGCTAACTGGATCAGAAGTGCCTGAAACTTTGAAAAATGAAGTTGCAGCCGGAAAAGTCGCGAACTTCAGAACACCGGATGGCACGATTATCGATCTGTTTTGGGAACCTGATTTAATGCCGCCTGATCCCGATCCAAAAAAGGGCTTTACGCGGATGAATCATTTTGCATTTGATATCGCCCCGGAACTGTTCGATCGAGCCGTTGAAGTGCTGCATCACTACGAAGTAACGATCGATCATGGCCCGGTGACTCGTCCGACGGGGCGCGGAATCTATTTCTACGATCCTGATGGATTTATGTTAGAAATCCGCTGCAATCCTGCACCATAGGATCACAGCGGAACGGCTGCACACTTTAGAAATTATTGGCTGTCGCGATTTTGCTTTTCGGCTTCGATGATTAACCAATTGCTGTAGAGCGCAGTGATCAGAAAGGCAATCGTGATCAGCCAATTTTCGGGAGAGAGTTGTAGAAACATGAGACTTACTCCTGGGCTGTAGAGAGTAGCAATACTCGTAAGTTACAGGTTCTACTTCAATATTCACCTCACCCATTCCGGTTATCCTAGATGACCTGATCGGGTCATCTTTCTTCACGTTTAAAGTGAGTTCAATCACCCGTTAAGCTACAAATTTATAAGACTCTAAAAAATGCACTCTTCTGCGCCGATCTTGAGTAAGATCTTTCAAAGGGTAGATGCTTTTTTACTTTCCTGAGAATCGAGTGAGGTTTGAGATGTTAGAAAAACTCCTTCAGGCGATCGTCATTACATTGCTCCTGACGTTGTTTGCAGGGATCGGTGCGCCTAAACCTAAAGAAACGCCGAACCCACTCTTTCACGCCTTTTCTCAACTAACTCTGGGATCGCTGCATTAATGCTTTTGCACATCGCAGAACGTCATCACGTTCCTCAATCTGGATTTTATCGAGCGGACTCACTGGATACCGAAGGATTTATCCATTGCTCTACGCGCGCCCAGGTCGTTTGGGTTGCGAATCGATTTTATCGGGGAAATTCTTCGCTGGTTTTGCTGGTGATTGATCCCGATCGCGTTGATGCAGAAATCAAATACGAAACTGTGGAAGGAGTCGGAGATTTTCCCCACATTTACGGCGCATTGAATTCGGACGCGATCGTACAAATCATCGATTTTCCACCTAATGCTGACGGCTCGTTCGATTTGCCAGCGAATTTGTAACTTAAAAATCCGAATGCGTTAGGTTTTGTTAAGATTTTAAAACTTGCCTGCACCCTAACCCCTTGGAGTTGTTTTATGTTGCGACTTGAGCACGTCAGCAAAATCTATTCGACTGGCGAAGTTCTCAAAGATGTGAGCTGGGAAGTCAAACCCGGCGATCGGATCGGCTTGGTTGGCGTAAATGGTGCAGGCAAATCGACACAGCTAAAAATCATTGCGGGTGAAATCGAACCGACCGACGGCGAAGTCATTCGCCCTAGCAATTTGCATATCGCTTATTTAACTCAAGAATTCGAGGTCGATCCGACTCGCACCGTTCGAGAAGAATTCTGGCGCGCGTTCAAAGAAGCTAACGAAGTGCATGAATCCCTCTCGCAAATTCACCTAGCGCTAGAAACGGCAACTCCCGAAGAATTAGACAAGTTGCTGAACAAGATGGATCGGCTGCAACGCCAATTCGAGGCGATGGATGGATACGGATTGGAAACGCGGATCGAGAAGATTCTGCCAGAACTGGGATTTGATTCAGATGATGGCGATCGCTTAGTCAGCGCGTTTAGTGGTGGTTGGCAAATGCGAATGAGCTTAGGAAAAATCCTGCTGCAATCTCCGGATCTCCTGCTGCTCGACGAGCCGACGAATCATTTAGATCTAGAAACGATCGAATGGTTAGAAAATTACCTCAAAGAACTATCGACTCCGATGGTAATTGTGTCGCACGATCGCGAATTTCTTG
>CAXTDB010000357.1:0-5041 GCA_964242045.1 uncultured Leptolyngbya sp.
CGAGTCCTGATCCACGATCGATCGCGTTTGACTGTGTGCTGTTTGAAGTGTCGAAACTTGCACCCGCTCTAAAGACGTTGAGAAAACGGTTGCCGTCGAAGTGACGATACCAGTTGATTCGGGGGCCTATCGTGACTTTGATTGCATCATTCACTGGGAAGCTGTAGAAAAAGTCGCGAATCACAATATCGCTGCGACCGTTGACCGTTCCTCCAGTTTGATCAAAGAACGGTACGCCGCTGTCATTGAACCAACCCGCCGAAGCGTACTGGTTGTAAGGCGAAATTCCGTTTCCAGCAGCCAACTGAGTGACTAAGGTATCTTTTCCGGTGAATGAGGTGTTTAGCGTGAGCCAGGTGAGGAAGCTGAGAGTCGTTTGGGGATCGGATGCGATCGACGAAATCGGCGCACCCGCTGCGGTTCTCACGCCCGCAAATCGGGCTTCAGCCGCCGAGCCGGGAATTCCTTCAAACCGCACGTCACCGCTTCCGCGCGCGATCGTCGGGTTGATCCAGACCCCGCCAGAAAGCTTGGTCGTGGTCGAAAATTGCTGTTTTTCTAAAGTCGTGGTGCGGGCTTCGAGCGCATCGACGCGACCGCGAATCGTTGCGAGTTCGACAGCGAACTGTTCTTGCAGCTTTTGCAGCGTGGCGAGATCTTCTTTTTTGACTAAGTCAGAAGTCGACGCTGCGATCAGTTCGTTGACCCGATCGAGACAGGCGTTCAAGCCTGCGGCAAATTCGTATCGAGTCAGCGCCCGATTGCCGCGATATGTGCGATCGGGATAACCTGCAATACAGCCGTAGCGTTCGACCAACGATTGCAAGGCTTGGAATGCCCAATCGGTCGGTCTGACATCGCTAAATTGCGAAACCGAGGTGACTTGCTCCATTCCCGCTGCGGGAGCGGGTTCAGCCGCATTGAGTGAGGCAACGCCATTGACTCGATCGAAGTTCGGCGTTGCGTCTTTGGCATCGGATTTGATTTTGAGGGGTTCGACAGGAGCCGTAATTGCCGTTGCCGCCTTTACCTCTGGAGTTTGCAGTTTTTCTGAAGCTTGCGCGGACTGCATCCAAAGTAAAACCGCTGGAGCCGTTAACCACAGCTTCCAGTCACGAGTAGAATTCAACATTTTCCTCACACCATAGAGAATTAATCAATGACGTATGGTATCAGACAATCGATCGCTATTATGTAACTGATTAGACTGACACTCTCGAAAACGGTAAATATACGAGTTCTTGAATTATTGCGATCGCCGAATTCGCTCAATTTCGCGCTGCAATTCTTCAATCTGCCGCTTCAGGTGATCCGCTTCTTCATTCTGCGTTTCTACGTTGACGGCTCCTTCTGCTCCCATCCGCACATAGTGACCTTGACGAATGTTTTGGAACTCTGAAGAACCTGCCCATTCTTGCAGAAATTTGACGCGCTCGATCGTAAACGGATGCGACAGAAACACGCCGTTAGAAACATCGTTGTACAGCGAGAACTTGTAAAGCTGATTTAGTTGGTCTTCGTCTAAGGCTGTATAACGATCGCTTTGTTTGATTAGTTCTTCTAAGCTCATTTCGTGAGCATATTTCTGTGAACCTCCTGCGAGTCGCATCATGCCGTTTAAGGTCGGGTTTAGTTCATCCATGACTAACAGTGAAGCGCGATCGGCAGAAAGTTCGGCTTTTCTCAACCATTCGTAGAACGCCAACATCAATCCTGTACTGATGAAGTTGCTTAAACCGAAGGTTAGATCAGCTAAACCTGCGATCGCGAAATTCGCCCACATTGCCATCTGGATCAAGGTTGTATGTCCACATTTGAGATGACCTAACTCATGAGCAATCACTGATCGTAGTTCTGTTTCGGAAAGTAGATCTAACAATGCAGTGTTTAGTACCACACAAGGCTTCTCTTGTCCGAGTGCAAACGCATTCACAGAAGGAGCTTGTGACACAAACAATGCAGGTTCAGGAACAATATCTAAGCTTTGCAAACATTCGCGAAAGATTTGATAAACACTAGAAAACTGTCGAACACCCACTTGGATCGAATTGCCCATCAAGTAGATGTAGCGAGGACGTTCGTAAACAAATTCCACAAACTTTCGGGCAACCAGATCAAATCCGGGCACACTCCGCAGGGCTTGTTCTGCTTGTCGATCGAGCGGATGACGAAAGGCTTCACTCGAAATTCCGGGATAGTTTGGCATAGAAACTTTCTGCTTCAGTCAGGTTCATCAACGCTAACATAATGCTCATGCTTTCCTAGATTCATCATGAATACTCCACTTGTTCAAATCCCAATCGATACTTGGATTTCTGCCAGTTGGGAGCAGTATCTACAAACGATCGAGCATCCAGATTATAAAAATGCAAAAAGCTATTATCACGATCGCAGATTTAGGCTCGAAATGACTCCACTCGGACATGATCACGCTGCTGATAATACGATCGCGAGTTTTGCGGTAACACTGTTTTGCACACTCAAAGCAATTCCGACAAAAGGACTCACTAATTGCACGTTTCGCAAAGAAAGTGTTGAAGAAGCTCAGCCTGATTTGGCATATTACCTCAACGAAAATGCAGAGATTGTTCCTTGGGGAACAACAATTATTGATCTCGATCGCTTTCCCGCTCCGGATCTAGTGGTTGAAATTGCAAACACTTCTCTATCTGATGATCAAGGCGAAAAACGATTGTTGTACGAAGATTTGCAGGTGAAAGAATATTGGATTTTTGATGTAAAAAATGTTCGCGTTTTAGGATTTGCAATCGAGAATCACGGCAGTCGTCGCATCACAGAATCTATTGTTTTGCCAGGTTTGTCGATCGCGCTGCTCCAAGAAGCACTGAAACTCACCCGTCAGCAAAATCAAAGTCAGGTTGGAGCTTGGTTACTCTCGGAATTTAGTCGATCGTAGTGTTTTCTAAGCTGCTCGACATTGCTTTTGGATAGATTAGTAGAAAAAAGACCATCCAAGTTAGAACCGGAATCGCAACTAACACGGTTATCCAAACCAATTTCAACACGAACCAACTGCCGCTAATCAATCCAATGCCTGTCAGCAGAATCGACCAAGGCTGACACCACCAAGGTTTATAGTCCCAAACGTTTGTAGATTGCTCAGTCATAGTTTCTAGATTTGCAGCATCTCAGGATATTCCATTAGCATCTCATCATACGTGAGACGATCACCGTCAATTTGCGGTGTCCATTGCAGTTCAAATCGCATCAGATAGTCAGAATTGAGGCTAGAGAGTTGAGTCAGAACTGTCTTCAAAGCTTCAGTCGTTCTGATCTCAGAGAAAAGCGGTTTATCGTCTGCGGTTCCAACTAGTAAAGTAACCACAATGTAAGAAGCGGGATCTTTGTTAGGATCAAGCTCGAAGTCTTTTCTTGTGAGTTTACCGCTTGAATTGGTTAACGTTTCTGTAGTGTATTTGCTGCGTTCTGCGATCGACAGTTGATTAAACACCTTCTCCGCTTGTTCGCGCGTTTTCACCGTTTCAGAACTGGCTCGCACATGACTCCAGTTCTCCGGCATTCTCAACAGCGCTAATACTGCCTCTTGCAATTCGGCAAAAAGTCCCTCGGTTGTTTCAGTATCCGCTTCTTCAACGATCGCGGCTAACTGCGGCTGAATCGCGCGACCTTCTGCCAATAAACCGACCTGAACTTTGGTTACGGTAACAATATCGTTTTCCAGTTCGCCGCGCCCGGTCTTTTTGCCCGTCTTGAGCAGATACCACACGAAGAAACCTGCACCCCCAATCAGCAACAATGCCACAACGAGTAGCACGACACCACCGCCGCTAGAATAGCCGCCTCCGTAGTAACCGCCGCTAGAATAGCCACCACCGTAGTAGCCGCCCGATCGAGAAGTCGAGCCTCCTGAATCTGAACCACTATTGCGGTTAGAACTCCCCGACGATCGAGAACCACTAAACGATCCCCCGCTGCTCCGTCCGCCGCTTCGTGCCGCATACACAGCAGAATCGATCAGCATGTTCGATCGTAAAGGCATCGGAACTTGGATCGAATTCAGAATGGCAGAACTCGCAATCGTGGCACAAAGCAAACGGAATTTAGGAATAAACATTATTTGGGGTCAACTTCTTCTCTTTTATTTTGCTCAGATTCTTTTAGCCAGCATTGGTACAAATCCGGACGGCGAATCCGAGTCCGTTCAATTTGTTGTTGAGTGCGCCAGCGATCGATGGCAGCATGATTGCCCGATCGTAAAACCGCTGGAACCTCTAATCCTCGAAACACAGGCGGACGAGTATATTGCGGATAATCGAGCAGTCCCGCTTCAAAACTTTCAAATTTCAGCGAGTCTTCTTTACCGATCGCACCCGGCAACAGACGAATCGTGCCATTCAATAAAGCGAGAGCCGGAATTTCTCCACAGGTTAGAACAAAATCACCGAGCGACACTTCGCGCGTTACCAAATTCATTACTCGCTCATCGATCCCTTCGTAATGTCCACAAATGATGACAATCTGATCAAAATTTGTCGCAAACTCTTTTAGCATCGATTGCTGCATTGGCTCACCCTGCGGAGTAACAAAGATAACTTCACGTCTCGGTAAGACTGGCAACGATTCGACTGCCGCAAAAATCGGTTCCGGCTTGATCAACATGCCAACGCCGCCCCCGTAAGGTTCATCATCGACTCGACGATGCTTATCGATCGCGAAATCGCGCGGATTAATTAAATGAACTTCCGCGATTTGTTTCACCAACGCTTTCCCCAGTAGCCCTGATTGCAGCGGCGACTCAAAAAAATCTGGAAATAACGTCACAATATCGAAACGCATGTTTAAAACAAAAGACAGAATAGCGTTAACAAGAAATTAATAATTTGGCATGATTGAAAGTCATACGAACTCCGATCGTACAATTTCAATCCACGACCATAAACTGCCCCCATCGATCCTAAACTGAATTTTCGTCTCCCTGTCACCCCTGATCCTTTATTCCTTATTCTTCATGCTAGAGTCAGTCTTGCAATCGTTGAAACCGCAGATGCCTCAGTCCCTC
>CAXTDB010000358.1:0-5020 GCA_964242045.1 uncultured Leptolyngbya sp.
ATGATCGGCAAAATGCCTGGAGACGAATGGCAAAAATTCGCCAATCTACGCTGCTTATACGGCTATATGTTCGCTCACCCCGGTAAAAAAACGCTATTCATGAGTATGGAATTCGGTCAGTGGAACGAGTGGAACGTCTGGGGCGACCTTGATTGGCATCTCCTTCAATTTGAAGCTCATCAAAAACTGAAGCATTTCCTAACCGCACTAAATTCGCTCTATCAAACTGAACCGTCCCTCTATGTTCAAGACTTCTCTGAAGAGGGTTTTGAGTGGATCGACTGTAGTGACAATCGCCACAGCGTAGTTGCATTCATGCGTCGAGGTAAAGACCCGGATAACTTTATCGTCGCTGTCTGTAATTTCACTCCCCAACCTCATAGCCATTATCGAGTGGGTGTTCCAGAAGCAGGTTTTTACACCGAACTGCTCAACAGCGATGCTCGCGAATTCGGCGGTAGTAACATGGGCAATCTGGGCGGTAAATGGACAGAGGAATGGTCGTATCATAACCATCCCTACTCGATCGATCTTTGCCTTCCTCCTTTATCCACCTTGATTCTGAGGTTCGATCGACAAAAGCCCCAAGCCGCAGAACAGTAGATTAATTACAAGGATTTCCATTCTGAAGAGGGCGATTTTCGCCCTCTCGGATCGTGCCCAACAGATTAGAAACGATCGCACAGCGCTTCGTCGCACCTTCTGATACAGAAGAAAAGGTTACACGCCCTAACTGTCCGTTAACTTCTCCATGATGGTTGAATTGAATTCGGTAGATCTCGCTCTTGTTTGCCGTTATTATTTTTGCCATTGTTGTCTCTGTCTCCAGCAACTTAACTCCGTCAGGCAGATTCTTCCAATCCTGAGCGAGCGGATTTGCACCAGCAGGGTAAACTGCCCATTGTGCTTGCTGGTTCTGCTGCCTAAATCCTGCCTCATAAGAAATACGATGCTGTTTTGCTTGAGTTTTTGCGTCATTCAAAGCAAAGACTGCCTGATTTCGAGTCGAGTTCAAACGCTGAATATTCAAATGGCTGAGCCATGCGGGAGCCGCGATCGCAGCCAGTATACCAAGAATTGCAACAACGACAATTGCCTCTAGTAGTGTAAAACCAGTCCTTGAATTCCGCTGCTTTTGGAGTAAAGCCGCCAAGATAATTTGAACGGATGAAATTTTGCGATCGAAACGATTCATGATTCAGAATCAGGTAGCCAACTTTTTAATTATCTAGCTTGTTCTGATTTAGTGTGCAGCAAAAAATTTCAGCTTCAAGCGCAGTGAACTTATGTTGATGGACAATTGCTGTTTGAGTCTTCTGTAATTGCACCGAGCAGGGTAACCACTGAAACACATCGTCTCGGATTAGTACTCAAGGTTGAGCCAATTGTAATTGTGTAAGGTAATGTAATTGGTGAAGGCAGTGAACTTGAGACAGCTCCGAACGAATCAAAAATCAAGATAACAGGGGTTCCTTGATTGACTGAAAGACGAATTGTGCCCGGTGGGACTGTTCCATCTCCTAGGTTTTGCCAAATAATCGTGGGATCAGACGTATTAACCGTATTGTTGGGAGCAGTAACGATCGCATATCGGGGCTTGTTACTGTTATTGTCCAGTAAGAGCGCGCGATTCACTTTCGTCTGCTGGGCTTGAGACTGGGCACTTCGGATCGCTTGAGAAACCTGATTTCGAGCCGAACCGACTCGCTGTTGATTGACGAATGCAACCCAGTTTGGAGCGGCGATCGCAAACAATATTCCAATCAAGACGACAACGACCAGCACTTCGATCAAAGTGAAGCCACTTACGGTAGAGCGTGAATTGAGAGAAATTCGCCTTTTCATAGCTTTTCATCAATAGAATGGAGTCAGGCATCAATACGTTTTATTAGTTACACCGCGAGTTAGCACGGTGGTTTCTAGAGAAATTGGCACGACGGGTTGAGTTAATGGCGCGATGTTAGGAACTCCTGGTCTACCGACTGCATCACCTTGAATCCGAATCACGACTTGTTGGTTGAAGCTGCCTCCGTCGCCCGCACCTTTAACATAGACATAGAATCCGCGGGGTGGAGAGGTTGCGGCTGGAGAACCATTTGCTGGAGTTAAGATCAGATTCTCATTAGTAGTATTAGAACCAGTACTTCGATCAGGTGGTTGTCCGATGCTCACAGGAACGCCCGACGCATTGTAGTTATAAGTTCCGTACCAATCGACAAAATCTGTGAGAGGAAGGTTAGGCAAAGGATTAATATCACTCAATCTAGAGGCGGGGACTGTTAGTGTTCCGGTCAGCATTTGTGAGCTAACCGGCCAAGTGACAAAGCTAGTAGGATTTCCGTCTCCAGGTGCGTTTCCAGTTGGATCTGTCCATCCTGGAGTAGCAGTGGGAGATGCAGGTGCCTGACCAGACTGAACGCTTTGATTCGTAAACTGGGGAAGCTCGTACCGCATGATTCTGGCGCGACCCTTGGCAACTGCTCCCGGCGAGTTGTTCAGCGAATATACGACTAGGGAGTACATTTGCCCAGTGAGACAAGGAACACCCTGAACCCCCGCAGGTAAGGATGGAGGAGTTGTAGAGTAAGCACTTGCAGCGTTTGTACAAGCAGACTGCAATGTACTCGGTAATGGCTTAAGTCGCCAAAATGCCAGAACTGGAACATTGACCAGGTTGCCATTGCTATCAGTTGCCCCAAAACCGCTTGTTCCTGAGATCGTTGTAGGCAGATAGTTTCTTAGACCTGGACAGCTTGAAGCGTTAGGATAGCTTGGAGAATTAGTGATTGGTTGAGTGAGCAAACAACTAGCATCATACACATAAACCGCCTCTCGCACATCGCGCGCAATATAGTCGAGTGCAGCTTGTAAGTCTCGCTGGGTATCGCTTCGAGCAGCTTCGCGTAGATTGGTTTGCACAAGCTGCACAACTAAGAAGAGCAGTCCCATCGAAATCAGCGATGCTACAACCATCGCGACGAGAAGTTCTACCAGCGTAAACCCACTTGCTTTTGCTCGATTAGGGAGGAAACGAAACTTTCGGTGTCGCTTCAAGAAAGACTGAATCATGTTGAGTGTTGTGTAAGGTTCATGCAAAGGTCTAACAGGCTCCGTTAGCGGATGGGCAGAGCCTCCGGTAGAGCGTTAAGTTTTGACTAGAATTGCTGCTGACGATCGTAGAGTACAACACAGCTAAGGGGCGGTTAAGCTGATTGCCTAGCCCGTTTGTACCGCGTAAAGCAGCAGGCTGAGTGCTACCTTGTCCAGCGGTGAGTGCGGGTGCTGCGACAAATGAATACACTCGAACTCCCATAACAAACCCTGAGAGGATTTGACCATTTGCACCTGTGAAGGTATTGCCGCTTTGGTCTACTCCTTGGCTGCGAAAGGTTTGAAGTAGAAAGTCAGGCTTGCAGTTGCCGTTGGTATCGACTTGGGTAAAGGTTGTAACACTGGTGGGTGGAAATGTAGTTCCAGGACAAGATGCCACAGCGGATATCATTCCAGTACCAGCCGCATTGGGCGCAGGAGTACTGCTTCGTACCGTAACCTCTGTCAAAGTTGACAGTGTGGGAGGAAGATTTGCAGTTTCACCCCGTTCTACGATCGCTCGGACTCGATCAATTTCACCTTGTGCGAGTTTCTGGGCTTGTTCGGCGCGCTCAGTTTGCACCCGTGACGCGACTGCCCAGAAGATCGGAGGCGTGATGCTGACGATCGTGATTGAGATGATGACCATCGCGACGAGTCCTTCGATCAGGGTCAAGCCTTGGTCTGAACGTTTCGCGATCGTTCGTTTTTGAGCAAGTTTAAGGGCTAGCTTTCTTGCTGCGAGAACAGAGCTTGTTTGCTGCTTTGCAAACTGTGAATTGATCAACATCTCAGCTTCCTCCAGGACAGGATGTATTGAGATTAAGAGCCGATTTTGCTGCCTGACAGAGATTAACAATGTAAGGGTCGTTGGCAGGCGGCTCAACGTAGTACTCACTGCGGTTTTTGCTTAGGTTTACGAAGCGCGCGGCGGCTGGGCTGGCTGGACTGAATTGCAGCGCGACATCATAACCCCAAAGACGGTTAGGAGGTTGGTAGTATGGGATGTTCTCGTTGGCTGGATCGGTTATTTGAGGTGCGGGGGCTGGATCTAGGTTCTCAAGGTCGAAAGGAGCGGTTGCATAGTTGGTGTAGCTGAGTTGAATAAAGGAACCTGAGAAGTTTAGATTATCGCCACTCCAATTCTCAAGGAAGCGTGGGAAGTTGTGCAAGCCCCCATATCCTTGTCTAAGACGAGATGGAGTGATTCCACTGACCATGATTGTGTTGACTTGAGAAGGCAACGCATTAATCACAGTGTTAGGATTGTTCGCGCTAGGCCCATTGTTCACGTTAGCACCGTAGCTGTAGTAGGTTTGGGTGGGAAACTGAACGTTGTACGGAATCGGTGGTAGAACTTGACCATACGGCACTAGTGGAGGTTGAGGATCTACTGTTGGACTTAGGTCTCTGGGACGAACTACAAGAGGCTGTCCTGCGCGCGAGATTTTGACTGGAGCCGTAATGTCAACCCAGTGACCATTATTTCCGTTAGTATCGGCACGACGATTGGCAACGCCATCGTATCGAGAGTTCTCTCGAACCCAATCCCAGCCACTTCGAGTGCCAGCCGTTTTTGTACTCATTGCTTGAGCAGGGCGGTTTTGGTTGTGGTAAGAAGTGACGTTTGAGTTGATACAACCTGGATCGAAGAGTCCGATGCTTGGGTTGTGGTAGTAGCTGCGATTGTTATTTGGCGAACCCATATTCAGCACATCCGCATCGGGAACTGGGTAAGTGCTTGAGCCACTGAGTCCTTGAGCCACAGCCCCGTTGTATTGAAGGAAAGTATCAGCGATCGAACCATCACAGAAGCCGTTCGATAGGATTGAGACGCTATCTGCCAAGATTTCAGAGGGTCGCCAACGATCGTTCGCTAGGGTTGCAAAATTTGGGTTGAGCGTGGTGCGACCATAGAAATCGTTCTTGT
>CAXTDB010000359.1:0-5012 GCA_964242045.1 uncultured Leptolyngbya sp.
GAGGTTGCAAAGCATTCTAGTTCTGGAATTAGACGAGGAATACCAAAATCCCCTCTTGGACAACCGTTCCAAATTCCAGGAAGCGCGATCGCAGCATATCCTAAACTCAGTAAACATCCTGCCTTCTTCTCTCCTTCGGTCAGATAAATTGGTGCATTAGTGTCAAGGACCTGCTGCCAAAAGTCGGGCTGATTGGGTAGGGCAAGAAATGTAGCACGAGTCGGCGTTTTCAAAGGAGATTCGTATTTGACTGGTTTCTCTTTGCCATCTTTGACTTCGATTCTTGGCGCATCAGGCTTAAATCGTCCCCATTCCATGCGCTCCCAGTTGTTGAGCGGATCAAGACCCGCAACACGCCAGCCGCCGCGCCCGTTTACGATCGCTTCATAATGCTTTAACTGCTTGTCAAGTGCAGTCGTCACATAATGTTTCGCGTGTGCGCCCTGCTTATCAAGAAAGGCATAGAGAATTGTTTGGATTGCATCTTCACCAGATAAACTTTGAACATTTGCTTCAATAATTTCTGAAGCAACGCCGCTATCGAGCCATTCTTGTTGATGGTGCGGAAGAAGTTGGGGCTTATCCCAATCGGACAAGGATACATCACTCACGGGTTTAGGTCCTCCTTGTGCGAGGCTCGAAGATAGTGACGTGATACGACCATTCCTGGCGATTCTCTAGTTTCTTCGTGCAAATCATCTCGGTCGCAATCCAGCATCGTTGAGCAGCCCGAACCGAGAGCCAGGTTTTCATTATTGCCTCCGCATCTGTAAAGACGGCAGTAATGGAGAGACTTTGACTTCGCAAGATACTTTGCCTTGACGTTGACATTCAGCGATCGCGACAATTGCATCGGTCAAAGCAGCATTGAGCTGCTGCTGCTTGTCGAACGCTTGCGCTGTCAGTCGATTCAGCCAGACCGTTAGCACTGCCAATATCATTACAAAAATCCAGAGAATCTTTAGCGATCGCTGAAGCTTCTGAATCCGCCCAGTAATGCGAGTGAATGCTAGTGTCGTCGCATTTGTGATTTCTTTGTAGCAAGCCTGATTGCTTTGCTGTGATCTTGCAAACACATCTTCCATCATTTCTTTGAGATGAAGCGATGTTCGATCCATCATCGCCTGCACTTGGATTACAACCTGACTGAAATCAGTCTGGGTTTTCTGTTGCATACTAAATGCTGTGTCTTGCAGTTGTTGACCCAGTTGCAGTAGAAGTCTCTGAAATTCTTCAATTGCTCGCGCATTAAAGTGTTCAAGAATTGCAGGGGTCAGCAAGGCAAATTCGGCAAGCACAAAAATTTCCTCGGAGTTTCTCTCCGTTGAAACAGGCTGATCTTGATTGAGCATCAAATCCGAAAGACGAGTCCGCAGGCATTGAACTCTCGCTTCTAGCAAATCAGCCGCGAGATCTAGATCAAGATTGGAATCAGGTTGAAAATCACTCATTTATCTCAAGTGTATTTAAGTATCAGTAGTGGGTTGCTTGTAGGGTTAGAGCGCGATAGTTTACCCTCGCTCGCACTCAGCATTTTTAGCTTCTGCGAGTGTTTCCTGAAGGCTTGCTAGAGCAACATTTGCGTGTGCTTTGGTATTTGTTATGTACCCCGCTGCTGATCTTGCGGTAAATCCTTTAAAAAAGGTGAAGGGGCTAAAGCCGCATCAACCTCATTCTCACGACCTTCGCGAATCAGAATTGCCGCGATCGCGATATCTGGAAGTCGTTCGGGATTCACATAAATATTAGAAGAATCGAGGTGTGCTTGCACCGCGTCCACCTTCGATACTCCTCCCTCTGGAGGTTGAAACGAAACAATCTCACACCGTTGATTATAGTTGTCAACATCGCTCATCTGAATGTCCTCCTTAGCTAGTTTCTAGGAATGCTCTTGTCGCTTTGATTGAGACCTTGTAGCCGATCTGATCTGTGGCGCAGGTCGATTGCTTAACTGGACAGCCGCTGCGGTTAATGTTTGTGGATTGCCGTACTTTCGGCTAAAAAATGCCCCGTTTGCTTGAAAGTAAACCGCATCTGCATGATTGTTCTGCGATCGCGCCTTCGCATCCGAACATCGCAACATCGGCTTCGACTGCCCCTCTTTCTGGTAGTGATAAATTTCTAAGGGCTTTTTGCACACCGGACACGAGAACTCTGTCAGTTCAGCGACTGAAGCCTCTGATTTCTTGGGTAACTCCCAGGCGTTTGATCGATCGTTCCAGAACATCACCAAGTCCGGACATGATTCGCACTTCAGAAAGTACCCTTTTGATACCTTCTTGCTGGGAATTTGTACCAGGTATCGCTGACAAGTCTGGCACTTCACCTCTGAAGATTGCCGGAGAGCAGCGGCACGAGCATGAGACGGTAGAATTTGCTTTGCTTGAGCGATCGCGGGAGCAAAGTCGCTCCGGTTCCAGTCGATGAGCCAAGATTCCCAATTGAGTGTTCCAGTTGCAACGAGATCGAGGTTCGCTTCCATCTCTGCTGTGAATTCAACATCGACAAGTTTTGGCAGCGCCTGAACCAAAAACTGATCGACTTGAATTCCGAGCGGCGTGGGTTGAACTTTATTCTTGATAACACCGATGTACTGCCGAGTTTTTAGCGTTTGAATCGTTGGGGCATAGGTTGACGGGCGACCAATGCCGCGTCGCTCCATTAATTGCACCAGTTGAGCTTCACTGTATCGAGGGGGCGGCTGCGTTTGTTTCTGCTCATGAGCGGCAGTCTGAAGGTGAAGCGATTGATTCTGAGTCAATGCAGGTAATTCTGTATCTGAACCCAACGATCGCCAATATTTCGCAAAGCCCTCAAATTCTACAACTTGACCTTTTGCCAGCCACAGCGCCTCACCTGATTGTGTGTAGATTCGGGTTTGACGAATTCGAGCCGGGGCGCAGAGTGACGCGATCGTGCGCTTCCAAATCAAGATATACAGTGCAAACGCATCGGCATCGAGTTCGGATTGCAGTGCAGCAGCGGAGCGATCGATGTGGGTTGGACGAACTGCTTCATGTGCTTCTTGAGCATTTTTACTAGAACGGTGCTGCGTCGCTTTCTGCGGTAGATTTTCGGAATCATGTACGCTCAACCATTGCCGCACCGATTCGCAAAATTCAGGACTCAAAAACGTTGCATCGGTGCGGTGATAGGTAATATGTCCCTGCTCGTAAAGTTTTTGAGCTAGTTCCATTGCGCGATCGGGTGAAAATTTCAGTTTGGCTCCGGCTGCCTGCTGAAGTGTTGAAGTCGTAAATGGGGGTGGCGGTGTGCGCGTCACCGTTTTTCCCTCAATCGATCGCACTTGATGCGGATGTGATTGAGCGATCGCGACTAAGCGATCGGCTTCAGCGCGAGACGTAATTCGATCTGACTCTGCCTCTTTACGATCGCTGGGATCGGCTGCATCATCGGTTTGTTCGACTTCATCCTTTGAGTGAGATCGCGAGTAATAAGCGCGGAACCCTTCGGCATAATTAACAAAGACATTCCAATAATCTTGGGGTCTGAACTCCGTAATTTTCTGCTCACGCTCTACAACAAGATGCAGCGCCGCTGATTGCACTCGTCCGACTGATTTCGCTCCAGCATTCAACTGCCACACTAACGGCGACCCTCGATAACCGACAAGCTTATCGAGAACTGATCGACAAATTCCCGCATTCACTAGATTCTGATCGATACTACGCGGATTTGCGATCGCAGATCTGACGGCGGATTCTGTGATTTCCCGATAAGTAATCCGTAGCGGATTTACCAGATTCAGCGCCTGGGCTAAGTGCCATGCAATCGTCTCACCTTCGCGGTCCTCATCAGTAGCAAGAATAACCACAGAAGCTTGCTTGGCTGCTGACCTTAAATCAGAAATTGTCGATCGAGCTTTCGTATCGCGAGCTGTCCATCGACAGGTCACGCGATCGCCCACAAATTCAAACCCTAATGATTCCGCATCATCGTTGGCTAGTTCGCGAATATGTCCACCACTGGCGCGAACATCATATTCAGCACCAAGAATTGCTTTTAGTTTCTTTAGCTTCCCTGGTGCTTCAATGATAAGCAGTTTATTTCTGGAGTTGCTCGGTGTCATAGAAATGAAGTGATTTGTCTCTTTTAGATCTCTAGCTGGCGTATCTGTTCGATCCTCGTGCTTCTGCCCATTGTTGATACAACTCCGGAACCCACATCCGGTCTCGCTCTATGCGAACATTCAGGTTAAGTCGTTTAGACTTGAAAACAGTCGTATTTACTTTTACGCCCACTGCGCCCAGAGTGGGATTTCCGGTTCTAAATCCCTTTTGATGAAGTGCCACAAACCAAACTGTTTTTGGAAAATACAGTTCCCATTGGTGTTCACAAACCAGTTTAATTTCACCCGTCGTTGCACCTAGCGATCGTCGAACAGGGAGTAAAGCTATAAACAGATCCAGGTAAAGTCGTAATGGGTCAGGCATTGTTTCTAAATCGTGAAGCCAATGCTCAACTCGCCAAGCTTCTGGTGCATTCCAATTCACATTCGGTAAAGCATCTCTGAATGAATCTCGACTTAAACTTATGCTCATATTAAACCTCAGAAACTTCCTTGCGTTAGGGATAGGCTCTTAAATCTGATTACGGTTCTTATTTAAGACTTCAACGAAATTACGTCTGCGTCTTCAGCTAAGTCAGGCGGTAAATTAGCAGAATACTCAGAAGAGCTAATCACTGAAAATCGAAACGCTTGTCCTTTTTGTTGACGACCGCGCAGCGCGTGTATCCATCGCGTCAAATTATTCCCAGCATAAAGCGGGTTCGACTTATCGAGAAACAGAAAAAGATTGCCACTATGATACAAGTCATCTAGCCGCGCCTCGATTTGCTGGCGAGTTAGTTTTGCTGGTTTGATTTTCTTCGCTCTTTTTGAGCTTATGTTTGCAGTTACACTTTGCTCAAAGGCTTTTACATTCAGCGTCTGTACATTGCAACTGAACAGATATCTTGGATTAGCAACCTTTCCGCGATCGGCGCTTGCA
>CAXTDB010000360.1:0-4446 GCA_964242045.1 uncultured Leptolyngbya sp.
ACAAGCTTTCTCTCAACTCATTCTGGAGAACTTTCTCATGGCTTTTGAATTGAAACCGCTGCCTTATGCTTATGACGCTCTAGAGCCGTATATCGACGCGACCACGATGCAGATTCACCACGATAAGCACCATGCTGCTTATGTGAATAACTTGAATGCTGCGATCGAGAAATACAGCGATCTGCAAAGCAAGTCGGTTGAAGAACTCGTCACCAGCCTCGACCAAGTGCCTGAAGATGTTCGGGCTGCGGTTCGCAACAATGCGGGCGGTCACGTGAATCACACGATGTTCTGGGAAATCATGGGCGGCAACGGCAATGGTGCACCGACCGGAGCGATCTCCGAGGCGATTAATAATGCCTTTGGTAGCTTCGATGCCTTTAAGCAGCAATTTAACGATGCTGGAACGAAGCGCTTTGGTAGCGGTTGGGTTTGGTTAGTGCGATCGCATCAAGGCGACCTCAAAGTGATCTCAACCCCGAACCAAGATAGCCCGCTCACAGAAGGGCATACCCCGATCATGGGCAACGATGTGTGGGAGCACGCTTATTACTTGAAGTATCAGAATCGCCGTCCTGAATACCTCAACGCTTGGTGGAATGTCTTGAACTGGGAAGAAATTAACCGCCGATTTGATGCGGCTTCGAGCGGCAACTAATTTGGCTGTGATCAAGATCACCGACTTGTGTGATCTTGATCACTCAAGGTATCATTAACCACAGACATACTGTAGAAGACTCAACTTTAGCCGAGTCATCAACAGGGAACACACGACTGGCCGACAGATTTCTTAGGAAGACTGTCGGTTTTTATTATTTAAATTTGGAAGAGACGCTCGAAAGCAAGTTAGACATTAAGAAGATTCCTTGGAATGTAGTTTTAGAACGATAGAAAGTCTCTTCATTCTCTTAAAACAACAATGCCAGTCGTTCGATCAGCGACTGGCATTGTGACGTTGTATTTATTTCAGATCGGCTACTGCCCTTCCTTACCGGGAGTAAAATACTGCATCCGAATCGCTTTTTTAACGATCGGCGTTAATTTTTCACGCCAGAAGCGAATATCCGGATACTCGGTTGCAATTTTGAGAATGTCATTCCAGCGGCTTTGTTCTGCGGCTTCGCGAGCTGTGGAGTATTTGTTTTCTGCCTGATTCCAGGTTTGAGGCATCGTTTTAAGTGCGATTTGAGCTTGGGGATAAGCGGCACTGTCCGCTGAGACCGATCGGGCGAGCGCGATCGCACCTGTTAAATTCCCGGCTTGAAACTGAGATACTGCCTCACGATAAATCCGGCTTCCTGAGTCGTTTGGCAGGGCGGCTAAAGTCGGATCAGTAACGCGCTTGCGGGTTAAAGTCGCGGTTGGAACATCGTCGCAACTCAGGCGCGTCAAATTCTGGTAAACCCAGCCCGTAGTCGGTTCGCTAATTTTTAACCAACCGTCTTGCTCTCCAACTACGGTAAGAATCTCACCGTTATTGAGCGAAGCAACTATATTTCCCGATCGTTCAACGGGTGTCTCTCGCACATTCAGCGGTGGCTTGTCATCGAACACCACGGTTTTACAGCGAGACGCTTGTACCAGTTGGGCTGATTCTGCGCGCTTCACCATCGATCGTGAGTGTGTGAGCGCGTACACAGTTCCAGCGAGGGTGACGGTTGCGGTGAGACATGCCCCAACCCTTAAAGGAGATTTCAAAATCGTTTTCACGTTAACCGACATGGTGATGCCTCACGCTGATCAAGTTCAGGGCTAATTCAGACTTGAGAAAAATCAAGAAAGCTTTAAATCGCGTTTCTTCTTGTAGCTTGCCCTAACGTTCCCGTAATTGCGTTCAGAAGTCCCAACAATACTGTCAAATCAGCAGTTTCAAATTCAGCGTGTTCTCACACTTGACAATGAGTGATCAAATTGAGAGTGATCAAATTGATCGGGGGTGTGACCCCACAAGCACTGGGTTCAGTCTTGACCTGGGCTTAATAAGTTGCAACATTCTGGTACACTTCTGGATGGTCAAGTACTGAAAGTAGCGATGGAAATTGGTCAGAAAGTTCGCGTTCGTCGACTGCGCGATCGTGTGCCTCAAGAGGTAATCAAAAAGCTCGGTGCGATTGGCGTTATTCGTCAATTCAAAGTAGTCGATGGCAAAGGGGTAGGAATGTTGGTTCAGTTTGAAGACAAGTACTCGACTTGGTTTTTTGAAGACGAAGTAGAGGAATACGACTAATTAATCTGAAGAAGAGTTCAGACAGTCGATACCATAGGGGAGTTGGGAGTCGGGCATCGGGAGTTGCATTCTCGGTTTTCGGATTCTGACTCTTTTTGTTTCGAGCATTGGATATGGCTTTTATATTGACGTTTTTGGGTAAGGGCGGCACAGGACGCACGACGATCGCGATCGCTGCGGCGAAAAAGTTTGCCGACCAAGGAAAGCGCGTTTTGCTGGTTGGACAAGATTCGAGTCCGGCGTTTGGGTTGGCGTTGGGAACGACGGTTGGGGTTGATCCACAAGAGATTGCCCCGAATCTGAGCGCAGTTCAGCTTCAGACCGCAACGTTGCTAGAACGCAGTTGGGATGAAGTGAAAAAGCTGGAGGCGCAATATCTCCGAACGCCGTTTTTCAAGAATGTGTTTGGTCAAGAATTGGGAATTTTTCCAGGCTTGGATCAACTGCTGGCGTTGAATGCGCTGCGGGAATTCAATCAAAGTGATCGCTACGATGCGATCGTTTACGATGGCGCAGGCGATCAAGACACGCTGCGATTGATTGGAACGGCTGAAGTGGCAAGCTGGTACATTCGGCGATTCCGTCAACTGTTTGTTGATTCTGACTTGGGTCGAACGGTATCGCCATTTATTCAACCTGTTGCGGCTGCAATTTTCACAAACGTTAATTTTGTGGGCGATAACTTTGCTCAACCGACCGGGCAAGTGAATGACTTGTTAGAGCAAGGCAAGCAAGCCGTGAACGATCCGAAACGGATGGCGGCTTATTTAGTCACGACCGAAGACGAAGGCGCGATCGCAACCGCGAAATATCTTTGGGGCAGCGCTCAGCAGATCGGATTAACCGTTGCGGGCGTTTTATTAAATCAATCCACCGATTCCGCTGCACTAGGCGAAACTTTCCATCCGCTCTCGGTTTCTACAATTCCAGTTCAGCCCGTGAATGATTGGCAACCGCTGATCGATGCGTTACCGGACTTCGATCGCGCGTCCGAAGCGCCTCGCCCGATCGCGGTGAATGTGGCAGAAAGGAAAGTAAGCTTATTCTTACCAGGATTCGATAAAAAACAAGTCAAGCTTACCCAGAACGGAGCGGAAATCACGATCGAAGCGGGCGATCAGCGACGAAATATCGATTTGCCTGCGGCACTGCGGGGACAACCTGTAACGGGCGCAAAATTCCAAGACGGCTACCTGATCATTTCTTTTTAACCTCTCCTTATGACTGACTCTCCTGACCTGACCACGGACTCCCAAGAGAGCGTTTCCCCGGAGAATCGCTCTGCTAAAACTCGCCAGCTTCTCGGTATGAAAGGGGCTGATGTCAAAGAATCTTCGATTTGGAAGATTCGACTGCAACTAATGAAGCCAATCACCTGGATTCCGCTGATGTGGGGAATTCTCTGCGGTGCGGCATCGTCGGGAAATTATCACTGGGTCTTAGAAGACGTGCTGAAATCGGCAACTTGTATGCTGTTAGCAGGTCCTTTGCTTACAGGCTACACGCAGATTTTAAATGACTATTACGATCGAGAAATCGACGCGATTAATGAACCTTACCGCCCGATTCCCTCTGGTGCAATTCCCCTGCCGCAAGTGGTGATTCAGATTTGGATTCTGCTAATTGGTGGCGTTGGATTAGCGTATGTGCTCGATCGCTGGGCAGGTCACGAGTTTCCGACGATTACGGTGTTGGCGATCGCCGGATCATTTTTGTCGTACATCTACTCTGCGCCTCCGTTGAAACTGAAGCAAAACGGCTGGCTCGGCTGTTATGCGCTCGGTGCGAGCTATATCGCGATTCCGTGGTGGACAGGTCACGCGCTGTTTGGCAACTTGAATCCGACAATTATTGCGCTGACGTTGTTTTACAGTTTTTCGGGGTTGGGAATTGCGATCGTTAATGATTTCAAAAGCGTTGAAGGCGACAAAGCTCTAGGATTGAAATCGCTGCCTGTGATTTTCGGAGTGACAAAAGCGGCTTGGATTTGTGTCTTGATGATCGATGTGTTTCAAGCGGGAGTTGCAGCTTATTTGATGTCGGTGCATCAAAATCTATATGCCACGTTGTTGATTCTGCTGATCATTCCACAGATTACATTTCAAGATATGTATTTTCTGCGCGATCCGATTCAGAACGACGTGAAATATCAAGCCAGTGCCCAACCGTTTCTAGTGTTTGGAATGCTGGTGACGGCGTTGGCGCTCGGACACGCGGGG
>CAXTDB010000360.1:4477-5005 GCA_964242045.1 uncultured Leptolyngbya sp.
TCGGTGACAATCTGCGAAAGGCAGAAAATCTGGGGGGCGCGATCGCAAAGTTCCTAAAGTCTTGTAAACTAATCGTCAGTAATTCTACGAATCGTGAAGTGTCTTCTGCCTCCGCAGCGGAAGCGATGCGATTTTGATAGTACGGTTGACGCGGGAGTTTCTTTGCGTCAATCTAGCAAAGATTGAGCCTGATTCTTGCGGAAAACAAGCATCTTTGTGTGTGAGGCACGACTGTGGCAAAGAGTAGCTCGAAGCGCAGCGGGAAATCCAATCAGCGTGATCATTCCCCAACAGGGCTGGACTCCATGACAGACGGAACCGAAGGAAAAAAGCGCCCGATCAAACCGCGATCGAAACGGGAACGCGCGCGGAGTGGTGTATCGAAGCTTGCAGATAATCCTCGTCTTGTCGGGGTTCGCAATTGGTTAAACGGAGCAAATACCCGGATCGGATCGCTGGGGCAGAAAATCCCCGCACCGCTGAAGACTCCGAAAGCGCGGAACTGGATTGTTGGCAGTGTAGTTATTT
>CAXTDB010000361.1:0-4991 GCA_964242045.1 uncultured Leptolyngbya sp.
TCGGAAAAGCTCGATATCGGTGACTTCATAACCGAGCGATTTTGCCAAATCTGCAATCAGTTCTCCGGTGCGAATCATCACGCGCAAATAAGAAGCCTGGTCGCCTACCACATAAGCTAATTGTGCATTCGGTCGCAAAGCTCGACGCAGATCCGCTAAATGCTTTGCCATTCCCCCAAAATAAAGTTTCGTTGCTCTTGCATATTGCCGCTCGAAACCACTGGTTTTATTGAGTTCGATTCGTTTGGCTTCAATCTCGTTGGCAATCCGCTGAATTTCTGGATGATTTGCGACCCACTGATCGTCGTTGTCCGATCGATAAACGCAGCGAGAATTCGATCGCATTAATCCCTGTTTCAAAACCCGCAAGTCCGCTTTCGTCTGCAAAAATCCTAGTAGCACCGATTCGAGCCGAGTTGTACGAGTGTAATCCTTTTCGTTTGGATACGGAGGCGATGTGATCACCGCATCGATCGAATTTGTCTCCAAGACTTCTAACAAATTACGAGAATCAGCATGATGAATTGTGGCAGGCGTATCCGGTAGCGTTTTCAAATATTCTAAATCAGTTGCAATTTGCTGAATCTCTTCTATCCAAAGCTCAATGACTGGAGCATCTTGCTTTGATTTCCCGACGCTAACTTCTGGCGCAAATTTAAGATTGCTAATTGAATAAACTAAAATCTTTGCGAGTGCGAGTCTTTCATGTCGATCGCACTGTTCATCTCTATGTTGCTCTAACTGTTCCAAAAGAACGAGCGCTTTATGTAACGGTAATTGGCTAATTGAATTCTTAAGAAGTAACTGGGTTTGTTCTTCTGATAATGTTCGCAATGGTCGATCGAGATTTGCTTGAGCGAGTTCTGCGATTTGAGTTGCGTGATTGATTAAGCGATCGGGGTCGATCGACCAATCGAGCTTTGTCGATCCGGCAAACCACGCCAGTTGATTCGCTTCTACCCCCACACTCGGAACGCCTTGTTTTTTGCACTCAACCACCGTCGTTCCGGTTCCACAAAACGGATCAAGAACGCGCTGATCCGATCGAATCGCAAAATCGGTTAAATATTTCTGCACTAGATGCGGTGGAAACGACAGGACGAACCGATACCAATCATGAGCCGATCGATCTTGATGACGAATGTGATTGAGATCAGAACTGCGACGATGGCGACGCGATCGCGCAGGCTCGATCGCAGAGCGCGGAGGCATCGGAAGATCTGGAAGAGTCGGCTGATAATATTCCAACGGATTGAGTCACGGGTTTAGCACTGCATTCTATCTCATTTTGGATTTTAGATTCTGCATTTAGATTCATTGGTACAATAAAACCATCCTGCATCTGAGGATTGTGCCATGACTCCCGCAGAGCTAGAACTCCAAGACCTCGCCTTCATCACCGAGGACGATTTGCCTTCAGACGATGACGAAAAAATGGAAACAGGACGACACAAGATGCAGATGGATCTCTTAATCGAAACCCTGCGCCCATGGCTCGATGCGCGCCCGAACGGTGGCTACACAGGCGGTAATATGTTTGTCTACTACAGCCCCAACCAAGTCAAAAACCAAGATTTCAAAGGTCCCGATTTCTTTGCTGCTGTGGGTGTTTCCAATCGAGAGCGCAAAAGCTGGGTCTGTTGGCAAGAAGGCAAACCGCCAGATGTTGTAATTGAACTTTTATCTGAAAGTACCGCTGCTTTTGATAAGAAACAGAAAAAACAGGTCTACCAAGATCGGCTAAAGGTCGGTGAATACATCTGGTTCGATCCCTGGGAGCCTTCAGACTGGGCAGGATTTCGGCTGCAAGCGGGATCGTTTGTTGAGATTCCGATCGACGCTCAAGGACAGATGCCGATTCAAGCATTAGATCTCGTTTTAACTCAATGGGAAGGGCGGTATGCAGGTGTAGACGCGATTTGGCTCCGCTGGGCAACTCGCGATCAGGTTCTTTTACCCACTCAAGAAGAACTTGCAAATCAAGCTCAGTTACAAGCAAATCAAGCTCAGCTACGAGCAGAACAGGAGCAGTTACGAGCAGACCAAGCTCAAATTCAAGCAGAACAGGCTCAGCTACGAGCAGACCAAGCTCAAATTCAAGCAGAACAGGCTCAGCTACGAGCAGAACAAGAGCAGTTACGAGCAGACCAAGCTCAAATTCAAGCCGAACAAGCTCAGTTACAAGTGCAACAAATTGTGCAGAATTTGAGACAAACGGGGATGAGCGTCGAGCAGATTGCTCAGATTGCAGGATTGTCGATCGAACAAGCCACGCGCGATCTTAATCAATAAGCGCCTGCGATTTCTGCTTCATCTTCGCCAAAATATTATAGAAACCATTTGCGCGCGAAGGAGTCAAACTCACATCTAACCCCGTTGCTTGAATGAATTCCGGCGAAAGTTCCACGACTTCTTGCGGAGTCGATCCGCTCAATCCTTCTACTAATAGCGCCACTAATCCTTTCACCAACTGCGAGTCCGAATCGCCTTCAAACTGAACCTTGCCGTCTTCTAAATTCGCCACAACGAAAACCTGAGACGCACAGCCAGGGACTTTGTTTTCTGCGTTCTTCTCAGCATCAGGAAACGGTTTGAGGCGTTGAGCCAGCGTGATCAAAAGTTCGTATTTGCGTTTTGGCTCGGTCGATCGCGCTAAACGTTGCACAATGCGATCGAGTGAAGGTGGAAGTTGCGTGGATGACAATGACATAACTCTTGGCGAATCAGGTTAAGAAACTCAGTTGAATTTCAACCAAGCCTCATGCCTTTATTGTAGTATGCGTGGCTGAGTCGGTGAGCGCGGGTTTCTTGATACGAGGAAACTCCAACTCATTCAAGAGTTAGAGTTCTGCGATCGTAGAAAGCTCAACTACAATTCATCTTGGATCAACTAAGCAAGCTGCATTGCCGTTCCAAAATCTTGTGTCCAGTATCCATTAGAGTATCCCACTCCGATGTCTTTTAGATTTGGATCAAGAATGTTCTGTCTGTGTCCTGGGCTATTCATCCAAGCGGTCACAACATCTTGCGGCGTTGGTTGCCCGAATGCAATGTTCTCAGCCGCTCTAGAATAGTTGTAGCCATCTGCCCGCATTCGATCCCACGGTTGAGAACCATCTAGACCCTGATGACTAAAATAGTTCCGCGTTGCCATGTCTTGACTGTGTTTTTCAGCGACATCGTTAAGCGTGAGATTCAGCGACAAAGGCGATAATCCTTGCTGAGTGCGCTGCTGATTCGTCAAATCGAAAACCTGCTGCTCAAAGGTTCCAAAAGCTGGAGTCGGAGCAGCTTGAACCGGGGCGGGCTGCGGTGCAGCATTCAGCGGTGCAGAACTACTCGATTGGGGCTGCAAAGGCACTCCGTTGGGCTGAGTTCCAGGGTTGAGCGGCGTGAGAAAGCGCCCTCCAAAGGCAACTTGCTGACTTCTCAGCAATTCGTTAAATGAGGAAAAGAGCATAGCGTTTTTTTGAATAACAACAAGCAGAAATCGTCATGCCAAATTTGATCTCGATCGAGATCGAATCTGGAAGATAATTCTGCTGCGATCGACATCGATCTCGTTCTAGCCAACTGAAGAAGCTTTGCTGAGTCTTGAAACAGACTTTATGAGGAACACAACACGAAAAATTGAATCGTGAACGCCAGAGATCGCGGATTGATTTGGAATTTTAGCGATCGTCTACCGAACGTTCTTTTGTGATAAATGTTGCGGTGGATGCACGGAGTTAATGTAAAGGGAAAGCAAACTCCACTCGATCGCGCTTGTGCCACTTCTGGAATCGTAATAACTTCAGCGAGTAAGGAAAATAAATTCGTAGGGTTACAGTTAAAAACTTAATTCTGGTAGAGTTCAGCGCTTTGATCTAGATTATTTCTGTACACTTACATAATAAGCCTAGAATCAAGCATTTTTATGACGCTTAAATGACTGTCTACTCTTTTCCCTTCAACGACTACTTTCGTGCAAACAAAAAAGAGGGACAGAAATACCGTCCCTCAGATCATGATTTTGGAATTGAATTAAACCGCGATCGCTGCCGTTTCCAGCTCGATCACTTTAGAATCGGGAGTTGAATGCCAAACTTTTCCATCCAGCGCCATTTGTTCGATCAGACTTGCCAATCTCAGAGCCTTGAGCGCTTGAATTCCTCCAACCGAAGGAGCCACACCCCCCCGAACACACTGCACAAAATGTTCTAGCTCTGCATGAAGCGGCTCGATATTGCTCGTCTTCACTTTTTCGATCAGCCCGTCTTGGCAGTACAACACCTGACCGTAATCGGTTTTGTAATTTGCCGTCGTTTGACGATGAATCAAAATCTCATTATTGAGAAAATCCGCTTCGGTCAACGAGTTTTTACAGTGTGCTGAAATTCGCCGGATTTTGCGATGAGTGACTTTGCTAGCGGTGAGTGTTGCCACAATTCCATTTGCAAAACCCAACGTCGCTGTTACATAATCAAGCTGACCCGAATTAGAAGCACGGCTTCCACTTGCGGTTAGCTTCACGACTTTCGAGTTTGCCAGTTCCAAAAGCAAATCAATATCGTGAATCATCAGATCCAGCACGACCGAGACATCATTGGCCCGATCGCTGTAAGGACTCATACGATGAGCCTCAAGCGCTAACACTTCCTCGGTTTTAAGAACTTTGCTGAGTTCTTGAAACGCTGGATTGAACCGCTCGATATGACCCACTTGCAGAATTCGTTGGCAATCTGCAGCGGCATTCACCAGCGATTCTGCTTCTGCAATACTTGCCGCGATCGGCTTTTCGATTAAGACATGCACTCCTGCTTTCAGAGCCGCCATTCCAACTGCATGATGCAGGCGAGTCGGCACAGCGATGCACACTGCTTCGACGCGATCCAACAAGTCATGATAATCCTCAAAAAATCGGACACGATACTTACTTGCCGTGTCCAACCCGCGTTCTACATTAATGTCAGAAACTCCAACGAGTTCCACATCTTTTAGCAGACTTAAGA
>CAXTDB010000362.1:0-4986 GCA_964242045.1 uncultured Leptolyngbya sp.
ATAGCATCTGAAGTAGCCACCTCGATTTTTAATGGATTGGGGTGGCTTTAGTTTTTGGGCTTTCTTTCCATGTATAAACCGGAGAAAAGCCCATGAACATGAATCTGCAAGAGTTATTGCATATTGCAGCGATTTGATGCGTCTGAGCGCGAGGGTGAAAAGTTGCAGCACGTTTTGATCGGATCACCGGAAGGCATTTTTGAAGCGACCCATACGCTTCATGCGCTGCGATATGTAGAGGTCGAGTTGTGGAGTCCAGTGCCTTCGGCTCACGCTCGCGTGCCGATTCCGATGCCGGGAACGAGTTTATCAATGAGTGTGCTGACGCGATATCGATCGAGGTCTTAAATCTGATCATGCGTTATCGAGTTGAGCAATTAATTTAAATTTGAGAAGTATCGATCGTTTCATTTACCCGCCCTCTAACTCGATAACGTACTTTGCACAGTCAATTCGACAAGTTATTCACGCGATTCGACAAGTCACTTACTGAAATCAACAAGTCATTCGCTCAGAATTAGGTATCACCATGCAGCAAACAATTCCGATCGCAGATCTTCGGTCTTTTCTCTCAAATGATCCAACTCAACAGCAGGAATTTGTTTTAACGATCGGCAAAGCGCTAGAAGAAATCGGCTTCTTTGCGCTGATTAATCATGGTGTCGATCGCGCTCTGATTCGACGTGCCTATCAACTCGCCGAAAAATTCTTTGAATTGCCCGACGCAGCGAAGTTGCACTACGAAGACCCCAACCTAAATGGACAGCGAGGATTTACCCGGTTTGGCAGAGAACACGCAAAAGATCATCCCGTACCCGATCTCAAAGAATTTTGGCACGTTGGGCGGGAAAGTCACTTAGCCAATCTTGACCCGATCGAAGTTCCTGAATTTCGCTCCACAATGAATCAGCTATACGCGCAACTCGAACAGTGTGCCGTTAAACTGCTCGAAGCTTGTGCCTTGTATTTAGGAGAGTCGCGATCGTTGCTCAGCGAAACCACGATCGACGCAGATACGATTCTGCGGATTATTCACTATCCACCGATTCCAGAGGATGTGAATCCCGCGAGTTTACGATCGGCTCCACACGAAGATATTAATTTGATCACGCTGCTTTGCGAAGCGACCGATAGCGGATTAGAACTCTTGCAGCGCGATGGAACTTGGAGAGCAATTCCGAATTTAGACGGGCAAATTATTGTCGATAGCGGTGATATGTTGCAGCAACTAACCAATGGATTGCTGAAGAGTACCACTCATCGCGTCGTGAATTCCGGAAATCGTTCTCGGCGGTTTTCGATGCCATTCTTTGTACATCCAGTGGGAAAAACCAATCTTACGCCGCTCCAAACTTGTGTCGAAAGAACGGGCGGCGCAGTTGCATTTCCCAAAATCACAGCGGGTCAATATTTACAGCAGCGACTTGCCGAAATTGGGCTGAAATAAGTTAGCCACCTGCTGCAAACGTTGCCATAATTGCCACAGACAGCAAAATCCCAGGGATCAGCATCAAAATCAGCATAAGTAAATCGTGGGTGTTCATTGTTTGAGCGCTCCAAAGTTCTGACTTGCCTTCATTCTAGGCAATGCGATCGTGATCTTTTCCTGCCCAAGGATTGAGAAACCCTTAAGGTTTGACGATGAACAACTTCTCCTTCAATGAACTGCAAAAGAAAGATTTACTCACGGCTTTGGGACTTTGGCTCGTAATCGAAGCCGTGAGTTTTGTGCTGTTTCCGACACTTGGCTTGATTAATCCAGGCGCTAGACTGAGAACATGGTTTCTGCTGAGTGTGCCGTTTGGGTTAGGCGGGGCGGCATTGGTGAGTATGAGTTCTCGGTTTTTGGCAACGACGAGCGAACGCTACGTAGAGCGAAGCTTGCGAGGCGGGAAAAAACTTTCTGCGTTTATCGGTTCGTTTGGCGGTTGGTTTGGTCTTGCAGGAATTATGTTTCCGTTTTTTGTGGTGTGCTTAGAGTTTTTCTCGACGCTGAATTTACCGAAATAATCAGTCATGAAACAAGCGCTCAAAGAATGGTCGATCGCGGTTGAAGCACTGGAGCAAGGGGAAACGATTTTGCTGCTTCGCAAGGGTGGCATTCGAGAAGAAAAGGGACGCTTTGAAGTTCCGTTTCGTCGGGTGTTGCTGTATCCCACTTTCGAGCATCAAGATCCAGCGTTGCTTAAGTCTCCGAATTTGGTCGATCGCGTTGAATCCGGTTGGCATCCGCAAACGATCGTCATTGGTTCGATCGCAGAAATTACTGATGTGATTCAGGTCAGTGATCCGACTGTAGTGCGATCGCTGCTACCGTTTCATATTTGGAATGATCGATTTGTAGAAGAACGCCTGAAATGGAAACCGCGATCGCCGTTGTATTTGCTGTTGTTGCGGGTGTCTCGATTGCCAGAGGCGCAGGAGATTGCTTATCGAGAGGCTTATGGCGGATGTCGATCGTGGATTGAGGTCGATGAGGTGAATGTCGATCAGGCGGTTCCGGTGCTGAGTGAGGCGGAATATCAGGAGCGAGTGAATCGGATTTTGTCGATCGTCTCGCCCCAAAACGCCATGATCTAAATCTCGGCAACGGGTCTGCACCCCTGCGATCGCTTTCTGTAATGCGTCGCACAAGTTCATCGATAGATCTCACGGCGATGACCAACTTTCACAACAAAAATAAAAACCTGATCATCGTCGATCGTGTAGATGATACGGTAGTCCCCCGACCGCACACGATACAGTCCGTCCTCACCTTCTAGCTTGACGGTTCCCGGCGGTCTCGGTTCAAACCGCAAATTCTCAATGCGATCAAGATCTGGGCGCGAATGTTAGACGAAAGCTTTTTGATTTGGCGGCGAGCGGCGGGAAGAATTTCGACTTCGTACATGCACTACAAGCCGAGTTCTCGCTTCAGATCAGCGAGTGAAATTGTGCCTTCTTGCTTCGCTTCTTCTAGAGCCGTCCGCGCATCTGTAAGGTCTTGTGCTAATTCGCGCTCGTCATAGTTAAGAAAGCGCACGAAATCGAGCGTTTTCTCGATCGTCGTATCAGAAGCAGATTCAATCTCCTGCAATAAAAGCTGTCTGAGTCCGTCTCGATCGCGGCGTTGAATTGACTGTGCGATCGCTGATTCAGAGCGCGTAAGTTTGTCGCTTAGGCGACTTAACGAAGCATTGCTTAAATCGTTTTGAGATTCTTCTGACATGACTAAAGCAAACGACGACATTCACAAGATTATAAACCTCAGCGATTTCTCACCTTTGGATCAACTCGTCACTACTTCAGTCGATCGACGCGCTTGAATCTCAAGATAAACCAGCAGCGCATTCACATCCGCCGGATTGACTCCCCCGATCCGAGTCGCTTGCCCCAGCGTTAGTGGGCGCACTTTCGATAGCTTTTCGCGCGCTTCTTTTGAAAGCGTTTCGATCGCATGGTAGTTTAGCGTTTCTGGAAGCTTACGATTTTCCTGACGGCTAATTTGTTCGATCTGATGTTGTTGACGTTGAATGTAGCCTGAATATTTGATGTCAATCTCTGCACCTTCTTTTTCAAAACTGTTCAAGCTTGTATTTCCTAAACCATAGCGTTCTAGATCGACATAGTGAAATCCAGAGCGTCGTAAAAGTTCAGCCAGTGTGATTGATCCTTTGATCGCTTGTTGGGTGTTTTGTGCGATCGCTTTCCCAATCTCATCGTGTTCCTTCACGCGCGTTTCATGCAGACGTTCTTTTTCTGCGGCGATGTTTTCTAGCTTCTGGCTAAACAATGCCCAACGTCGATCGTCAATCAATCCGATTTCACGTCCCAAGGGTGTGAGACGTTGATCCGCATTGTCCGATCGTAGAATTAAGCGATACTCCGATCGAGAAGTCAGCATCCGATAAGGTTCGCGCAGATCCTTTGTACAAAGATCATCGATCAGTGTCCCAATGTAGCTTTGTTCACGCGGGAAAATGACCATTTCTTGATTTTGACAGAACCTCGCTGCATTGATTCCCGCCACTAATCCTTGCGCCGCTGCTTCTTCATAACCCGTTGTGCCGTTGACTTGCCCCGCACAAAATAAACCATTGATTTTTTTGGTCATCAAGGTCGGGTAGCACTGCGTTGCCGGAAGATAATCGTACTCCACCGCATACGCCGGACGCAGCATCGCGCAATTCTCTAAACCGGGCAGCGATCGCAGCATTTGCAACTGAACTTTCTCAGGCAATCCAGTTGAAAAGCCTTGAATGTACAGTTCTGGAATGTCGCGTCCTTCTGGCTCGATAAAGATTTGATGGCTTTCTTTATCAGCAAACCGCACGATCTTATCTTCGATGCTCGGACAGTATCGAGGACCTTTCGCATCGACCCAACCGCCGTAAACTGGGGATAAATGCAAATTCTCGCGGATGATCCGGTGAGTTTCTGCGGTTGTGCGCGTCAGATGACAATCCATCGTTTCTCGCTCGACCCAAACTTCGGGATCAAAGCTAAACCAGCGCATTTCGGAATCGCTCGACTGGCGTTCTAAAACGTTGAAGTTTACCGATCGGCGATCAACTCGTGCCGGAGTCCCCGTTTTCAAGCGTCCGGTTTCAAATCCAAATCGATTCAAGGTTTCGGTTAGCCCGATCGCCGCAAATTCTCCAGCGCGTCCCGCATCCATCGATTTATTGCCGACCCAAATCTTGCCGCCGAGAAATGTTCCCGTCGTCAGCACTACCGCTTTACATTCAAACGCCACACCGAAATAAGTTTCAACTCCGATCACTCGATCGTGTGCATCTAAAACCAAATTCGTCGCCATGCCTTCGCGAATCGTCAAATTTTCCTGATTTTCGACGATCGTTTTCATCACCGCTGCATATTCGCGCTTATCCGTCTGTGCCCGCAATGCCCATACCGCAGGCCCACGTGACGAATTAAGAATCCGCTTTTGTAGATAAGTCCGATCCGCCATTTTGCCAATCTCACCGCCCAAAGCATCCGCTTCGT
>CAXTDB010000363.1:0-4975 GCA_964242045.1 uncultured Leptolyngbya sp.
ACGCAAACCTATAGCGGTGCAGTGCGATCGATTCGGGTCGGACAGTTCGATCAAGCAACCACGCGAATCGTGGTCGAGTATGCGCCCGGATACACGGTTGATCCAAATCAAATCCGGTTTCAAGGCAGAACGGCGAGTCAGTGGGCGGTACAGTTACCGACTCCAAGCGCATCAGGTATTGGAACGCCACCGATTTCACAGCCACCGATTTCACAACCTCCGATTTCACAGCCTCCGATCGCCCAGCTACCCCCCACCTCGAACGCTCGTACCTCGATTCAAAGCCTGCAAGCAACCGGAGATGGTTTCTTTCTGAGAACCACTGGCGCGACCCCGGAAATACGATCGCTAAGATCTACCGATCGTCGCCAAATGATCATCGATATTTTCAACGCGACCCTTTCCCCGAATCTTTTCCCACGTGATATCCCGGTGAATGCCAATGGCGTTTCTCGTGCCCAAATCGCCCAGTTTGCACCGAATACCGTTCGATTAACGTTAACCCTGTCGCCTGAGAGTGGGAACTGGCAAGCCAGCGCAAGTCCTTCCGGTGGCTTGGTTGTTCTGCCACAATCGATCGGTGCAACTCCAGGTGTGCAGCCTCCGACGAGCGCACAGCCTCCAGTGATTGGGCAGCCTCCGGTGAGTCAGAGCGCGATCGTCCAATCGGTCGATCTCGATGCCAATCGCCAACTGATCATTCGTGGAAATCAGCCGCTCAACTATTCAGCAGGATGGGATCGCGCTTCGGGAGCGTATCGGGTATTGATCCGATCGGCGCGCATCGATTCTGGCTTTAGAGGACCGCAACTTTCCGCAGGTGGGCCGCTCTTGCAAGCACGAGTCCGGCAAGACGGAAATGATGTCGCGATCTTACTGACTCCCGCTTCTGGTGTGCAGTTTGGTGAAATTGTGCAAACTACCTCGCAGCAGTTGACGTTACCGTTACGTCGCGGACTGTTCCCAGTCGTGCCACCCACAACCCCGACTCCGACCCCGACACCCGTTCCAGTCCTGCCCACCCCCAATCCGCGTCCGATTCCTCCGCGTGTTCCGAACGGTCGTCTTGTCGTTGTAATCGATCCGGGACACGGCGGACCTGATCCGGGAGCGGTCGGCATTGGAGGACTGCAAGAGGCAGGACTGGTTCTCGATATCAGCCGTCGAGTGCAGGCAAACCTAGAGCGATCGGGCATTCAGGCAGTGATGACGCGCACCGCCGATGTTGATTTGGATCTTCAGCCACGGGTCGATATCGCTCAGCGGGTGAATGCAACCGTGTTCGTCAGCATTCACGCGAATTCAATCAGCCTCAGTCGCCAGGATATTAGCGGTCTAGAAACCTACTATTACCAGAGCGGTTTAGAACTAGCGCGCACGATTCATCGCAACGTTTTACAAGGAACGGGCATCGAAGATCGAGGAGTCCGCAGCGCCCGGTTTTACGTCTTGCGTCGGACATCGATGCCCTCTGTTTTAGTCGAGGTTGGATTTGTCACAGGTCGGAGTGATGCCGCACGCTTGTCAGATTCCTCGTATCGTCAGCGCATGGCAGATTCGATCGCGCGTGGCGTTCTCGAATACTTAGGACGACGCTAACTAGATTATCCTCCGATCTGGTCTTGAGCCTCTGGGCAAGACGGCTTAGACTGAGATGAACGTTAGCAGGTCTGAAACTGAATGTCAGAGTACGATGGTTGCACCGCGCTTTGCGATCGCTTCAGACTTCTGACTTCTAACTTTCTGGTGTGAGGATTGAGAAAATGGAAAACGTAGCAGAGAACTTCGGTCGTCCGCATTCTGGCACACCGAGTAGTTCAGATCCGATCGGGCTATTTGATAGCGGGGTCGGTGGTTTGACTGTGCTGCGCGAAATGTATCGGCAATTGCCGAATGAATCGCTGTTGTATTTTGGCGATACGGCGCGGGTTCCGTATGGAACGCGATCGCAGTCTGAAATTATTCAATTCGTGCGCGAGATTCTACAGTGGATGGTAGAACGCCGCGCCAAAATGGTAATCATGGCGTGTAATACCAGTTCGGCACTGGCGATTGAAACCGTGCGTCAAGAGTTTCCAGATCTACCGATTTTGGGTGTGATTTTACCGGGTGCAAGTGCTGCCGTGAGACAAGGTACACGCATCGGTGTCATTTCAACTCCAGCCACCGCAGCGAGCGATGCTTATCGTCAAGCCATTCTCGAAGTTGATCCAACGGCGCAAGTGTGGCAGATTGGCTGTCCTGAGTTTGTGCCACTGATCGAGGCAGGACGAATCGAAGATCCTTATACTTACAAAGTGGCTCAAACATATTTGAAACCGCTGCTCGATCAAAACATCGATACGCTAATTTACGGCTGTACGCACTACCCGCATTTGGCTCCGGTGCTGAAGTCGATCGTGCCGAATTCAGTCCAATTCGTTGATCCGGCGGTATCTGTCGCAAAGGCGGCAGCGCAAGAGCTAGAGATCTTGGGATTGCGAAATTTGCAGTCGCCGCTACCGACTCAGTTTTATGTCAGCGGCGATCCGCAACCGTTTATCGAAGTCGCGCAGCAATGGTTGGGACATCATACGATCGTGCAGCAAGTGACGCTATCGGAATCTGTAGCCGTCGGATAGAACCTTTTGGAGCAGCTAGGTTTGCAGTTGTAGCCGCTGCTCCCGGTGCGGCATAAACGAGTAGTCGCACCTGCATTTGGCAGCTTTCGGAAGGCAGGTGAGCGAGGATGCCAAATTGATCTTGCGTTTTACATTGTGGCGGAGTAGTGCTGCCTGATTTGTCGCCGTGATTGAAGAGGCATTGCGACGTAGCCAAACTGAGAACGATCGAGCCGTAAATCGTTGGCTGTTGCAGCAGTTCGGTTAGAGTCTAATGTCTGTGACTCGTTCACGACGATCGATCACTCGCTCACGGCGATCGATCACTCATTCACGGCGATCGATCACTCATTCACGACGATCGATTACTTAGCCAATGATTTGAGGAGCGGCATGACCGAGTTAGACAATTGCTGCTCTGAATCTCTATTGCTAACTGATTTGCTACTTTTCAGGTTTCAAAATAAATCCCTGCTGCACCGCATCTTGAATTAAATTCTCTACAAACTTCCCTAACACCGGAGAAGCGATCGATACAGGTTCCATCCGCTTCCTTACCTGATCCACCGTTACACCCTTCATTCTCCAAGTGCCGCCCTGCGTATAGTAATTGTGCAATAACGGCTGAAGTCGGTCGAGCGCCGCCGCGAACTGAGCATTGATCGATTCCCTCGCCTCAAACTCTTCCCACAGCGATCGCAGTTCCTCACCTAAATTCCTTGGCAGCATTCCAAACAGACGATCCGCCGCTTTTTGTTCTCGCTCGACTTGGTCTTGCTGTGCGATCGCATCATAACAGAACGTATCGCCCGCATCGATTTCGACCAAATCATGAATCAGCACCATTTTGAGAACGCGCAGTAAATCGACTTGTGGATCGGCATATTCGGAAAGCACGATCGCCATCATCGCCAAGTGCCAGGAATGCTCTGCATCGTTCTCGCGCCGCGATTTGTCGATCAGGATCGTTTGGCGTAAAACGTGCTTCAGCTTATCGATTTCGACAATAAACTGAATCTGCGCTTGAAGTCTTGTCGTCGTTAGTTGCATGAAAAATTCCAGAATGATAAACTTGCGGACAGACGCTACAGATAGCGTAGAATGAATAAACCAAATCCTATTTACAGCGTTTTCTAGAGATTCATTCTGTCGCTAGAATAGGTGTACCAGCCGAAGGTTGATCATGAACGTTCCTCGCCTGCATCCTGATACGATCGAGCAAGTGAAACAACGCGCCGATATTGTAGACGTTGTTTCGGAATACGTCGTCTTGAAAAAACAGGGCAAAGATTTTGTCGGCTTGTGTCCGTTTCATGATGACAAATCTCCGAGCTTTTCGGTCAGTCCCAGTAAACAGTTTTATTACTGCTTTAGCTGCGGTGCGGGTGGAAACACGATCAAGTTTCTCATGGAGTTGGGTAAACGCAATTTTAGCGAAGTCGTTCTAGAACTTGCGAACAAGTACCAAATTCCGGTTCAGACCCTTCAAGCCGAGGATCGCCAAGAATTTCAGCGCCAACAATCCGTCAGAGAACAGCTATACGAAATTCTGGCAATCACCGCAAAATTCTATGAACACGCTTTGCAGCAGTCGCACGGCGCGGAAGCCTTGGCTTATCTGAAGCGCGATCGCCAACTTTCTTCCGAAACCATTCAACAGTTCCAACTCGGTTACGCTCCCGCTGGTTGGGAAACGCTCTCGAAATATTTAGTCGAACAAAAGCGTTATCCAGTTGCGCTCGTTGAAAAAGCAGGACTGTTGATTCCGCGCAAATCGGGAGAAGGATACTACGATCGCTTCCGCAACCGTTTAATGGTTCCAATCCACGATAGTCAAGGTCGGGTGATTGGATTTGGCGGACGAACTTTAACCGACGAACAGCCGAAGTACTTGAACTCTCCTGAAACCGAGCTATTTGATAAAGGGAAAACGCTGTTTGGACTCGACAAAGCGAAAAGTGCGATCGCCAAACAAGATCAAGCAGTTGTGGTTGAAGGCTATTTCGACGTAATCGCGCTTCATGCGGCTGGAATCACCAATGCAGTCGCTTCTCTCGGAACAGCCTTAAGTGTTGCTCAAGTAAAACAGCTTTTGCGCTACACCGAATCAAAGCGAATTGTGTTTAACTTTGATGCCGATCGTGCAGGAATGCAAGCCGCAGAACGCGCGATCGGAGAAGTTGCAACGCTTGCTTATCAAGGCGAAGTCCAGCTTCGGATCTTGAACCTTTCTGATGGTAAAGATCCTGATGATTTTCTCAAAAGTCACTCTTCTCAGGACTATCAGGAATTACTCGATCGCGCTCCGCTCTGGCTCGATTGGCAAATTCAGCAAGCGATCGTCAATCAAGACCTTAAACAATCCGATCAATTCC
>CAXTDB010000364.1:0-3253 GCA_964242045.1 uncultured Leptolyngbya sp.
GACGTAAGCGATCGATCGCGCCTTGCTCGGTTGCTGCTCCTTGCAACAGTCGGCTATTCTTACCAATCACCTCTGAAGCCGCATAGCCTGTCATCCGCTCGAAACCTGGATTGACGAAGATCATCGGGTTATCTAACTGAGTCGGGTCAGTAATGATGATTCCGTTGCTGCTGGCACTGATGGCGCGTTCCAGGATTCGCAGACGAATTTCGGTCTGCTTTGTTTCAGTAATGTCACGACAAACTGAAATGATGCCTCTCTCGGTGTGCGTGAGCGAGATTTCCTCGAAAAAAGTGCTGCCGTCTCGACGCTTCGCCACAACTTGACCGCGCCATTGTCCGGTTTGTTTGAGAATCGGGCGAATTTCTCGGTCGATGCGATCGATTTCTTCAGGATAGTAGAGCGTTTTCCAGCTTTTCCCGATCAGTTCAGTGCGACTGTATCCAAACATCCGGAGATGAGCATCGTTGAGATACAACAGCTTTCCCGTCTCGTTGATGATGGCAATTCCATCCAATGCGGCTTCGACGGCGATCGATTGTCGCCATAACGCTGCCTGCATCGCTTGTTCTGAATCTTCGCTCGACGCTCGCCAACGTTGCCAACTCGCAAGCCCGATCGCGATCGTTAGCGCCGCTCCTCCGACTAGCCATTCGAGACTCATCGCCATTTTAGTTGCCAATGCGTAATTCGTAATTCATGATTCGGCATGAAAAACAGCCAAAATTGCAAACCCTTTAGAACTGCTTCAACTCAGCATCCCATTCCTTTATAAAGGATGAAATTCGTTTCTTGATCACGACACAGCAGAATCTTTAGCTTCAACCACAAGATCCGGTAAACCCTCTAGCTTTTCGGTTGGAATGTCTGCCTCTGGATCGGTCATGAACACCACGAGTCCAGCCGGAACGCATTCCACTGCGATCGGAGTTGTGCCGATCATTTCGCCATCGAGCACCACTTTTTGAGGAGGATTCGTGGTGATTTTAAAGCGCTTCGATCGAATATACCCAATGTCATCCCGTTCAGCCGGGTTGCCACTGAGCGCAGATTGCAAAAGATGATAAGTTGCCGCGATCGCGTTTGTGCGATTGGCGGGAGCTACGATCGTTAAATCGAGTAAGCCGTCATCGATCACCAACCCTGCCGGACCTTGAGCGAGAACCGAAGTCGCAGGAGCCGCATTTGCAACCGTGAGCGCAGCAGCAGTAAATGAAATCACCTTGTCATCGGTTTCAACTTCGGCTTCAAAGTGTTCGAGATCGCGCAGTTGTCTCAATCCAGCGAGAACATACGCCAAAATTCCGAATCGATCTTTGGCTTCGCGATTCGCAAGTTGAACGGTTTCTGCTTCAAATCCGATTCCAGCCAACAGTACCATCGGTCGATTGTTGCAAAAGGCAACATCAACCGTTTTCGTTTGTTGTTTAAGAATGTTTTCGCAGGCAGCTTCGATCGTCGTTGGAATTCCTAACGCATTTGCGAACGCATTTGCAGTTCCGCGCGCAATCACTCCTAAAGGCGTTCCTGTCCGAATCACAGCGTTTGCCGCAGCCGAAACCGTACCATCGCCGCCGGAAACAAAAATCGCATCAACGCCTTGTTTGACTGATTCTGCGGCGAGTTTGTCGGCATCGCGATCGGGAGAAGTTAATTTCGTTTCTAATTCAAACTTTTCACTTAATAACCGCTCAATCAGTTCGAGGTCTTGCTCTGCGTTTCCCTGACCCGCCACTGGATTAAAGATCAAATGTGCCTTTTGCATAGCGATTCAGAATATAAGTTACTTCCTGAATATCACGCAGTTCGAGCGATCGGGTTCTGACTTGTGGAAGATCTTCCTCTCGAATCGAGAGCAGAAGTGCCAGAATGAGAATGTCCTGAATCCCCACATTCTCATGCCTGCGGCAAATCTGTACGATGAGGAACACTTTGTTGTTCTCGAAACCAATCAGCCTGAAGCGATTTTGACCGCGACTGAGTTGAGTGAAAAGCTGCGATCGATTCTCGCAACCCGACAAGATCACTTGCCTCCGGAGGTGAAAGCGGGCACGAACGCGGAGCGCGGTGCAAGCATTGATGCCCAAATTCGCTACTTGCTCGATACGACCTGCGAGCTAGACATGGCTCCGGGTGAGTATTTGCAGTGGTATGCGATTCGGCTCGAAAAGTAATCATCCTGCCATCTGAACTTCTTCGATCGAGATACTTTCGCTCGGTAGTTCCAAACAGTAGCCTGCACCGTATACCGTTTTGATGTACTTTGGATGGCGCGGATCGGGTTCGAGCTTAGTTCTCAAATGACGCACGTGAACGCGGATCGTTTCGATATCATCATCGGGATCGTAGCCCCACACTTCTTTGAGAATTTCGCTCGGAGAAACTGTTTGACCGTGCCGCTGAAGTAAGCAATGAAGCAGTTCAAACTCTAAATGGGTGAGTTTTACAGTTTTGGCAAACCAGATCGCCTCGAATCGTTCTGGCACGAGAATCAACGGTCCGTAGCTGAGAATTTCTGAATGTTTTGCGGCTTGAGGAATACGATCGGTACGGCGTAAAAGCGCGCGGACTCGTGCGAGCATTTCCTCGACTTCAAACGGCTTGGTCAAATAATCGTCTGCACCTGCATTAAACCCTTCAACTTTATTTTGAGTTTGACCGAGCGCGGTCAGCATCAGAACCGGGATATCTGCCGTTCGCTCATCGCGCCGAATCCGTTGGCAAATCGTAAACCCATCGACTTGAGGCAGCATCAGATCTAATAAAATTAGATCGGGTTGAAGTTGGAGTGCGAGCGCTTGTCCGCGAGTGCCATCAGCAGCTTGACTGACATCGTAACCCGCCATTTCTAAATTGACTGCGACGAGTTCCGCGATCGCCGGATCGTCATCGATGACTAATATTCTCGGCATAATTAATCTCTTCTTACTAAAGGAAGGTGAATGATCAAGAGCAAAGACTCAGAAATTTGTGAAGATTCCTGTTCAGATTATACGCAAGGATCTAATTTCCTTCGATATATAAAGTTGATTCGATTAAAAATATCAGCTAAGACTATCGATTTGCTGCGCTCTAATGCTTCGTGATTAAAACTTAGAACCAGAAAGATTACAATTCATAACAGCACATACTCTGAAGGAGTCATCCTTATGCCGCTCAATGTAGGCGATACTGCCCCCGATTTCACCGTCAAAGATACGAACGGCAATACCGTTAAGCTTTCAGACTATGCAGGTCAAACCGTGGTGATGTA
>CAXTDB010000364.1:3263-4279 GCA_964242045.1 uncultured Leptolyngbya sp.
GGTTGCACCAAGCAGGCGTGCAGTTTTCGCGACAATTACACCGAATACAGCAGTAAGGGCATTCCCGTGTTTGGAGTCAGCATGGATGATGAGGCATCACACCAGCGCTTTACGGAAAAATTTAGCTTGCCGTTTCCGCTGTTAGCAGATGCCAATGGAGCGATTACCAAGGCTTACGATGTCGATGGGGGTGGCTATGCCAAGCGCGTCACTTATGTGATTGGGACAGATGGCAAGATTGCTCAGGTGTATACAACGATTCAGACGGATACTCACGCAGCCGATGTTTTGCAGCAATTAGCTGTGTAGGGTGGCAGGTATCACCTGCACAATAAAATCTCAATCTCTTGATTCACGTTGAATCGAGAGATTCTTTTTTTAGCCAAGAGAGCGGGAGTATATTAGAGGCAATTTCATCAGGGCGGGCGCAGCACGATCGCGCGTTTCTGCTTTTGCACACGATCGATCTCAAGGAAAAACTCATGACAGATACGACGATCGCAGCGAGTTCGCTGACTTCGGGGGGCGGGAGTGCGCCTCCAACTTATGCAGGACCGCTAGAAGTGTTGGTCAATCAGCCTGCGGTGCTGAAAGGCAGTTACGATGCTAGCCGGATCAAACACATTACGGTGATGGCTGAGGATAAAGTCAATTTAGACGTAGCGCTAAAGAATGGAACTTGGCAAGTATCGATGCCGCGAGGATTTTCAACACCGGGAGCGCGTTGGCTGCGGCTGAAAGGATTTGATGCGGGCAATAAGCTGATCGAAAATCGAGTGTTTTACATTACCGTGAGCCGCGATCCCTTGACGATCGGACAATCGCTTTCGGTTAAAGTGCTGCGCGATACCTTTTTTAAAGTCTCGACCGATGATTCTGCGCGGTTGAACAATCAGCAAAGAGTATTAGTCAGAGCTGGACAAACTTTTCCGGTGAATCGGTACGGGTTTATTGATGGACACTTGAAATTAGAGTTGGGAAGTGCGCTCGCGCCCGTCGGCAATTTCGGCTATTTC
>CAXTDB010000364.1:4289-4957 GCA_964242045.1 uncultured Leptolyngbya sp.
GATCATGTCCAACTCACAAAAGGCGCGCAGATTCTCAGGTTTTCACTCGATGATGTTCCCGATATTCCTCTCGCTGCACAGCTTTTAATTACTCAAACGACCTTTCTCAAAACTTCTCCAGCAGACTCTTCGACTTTAGCTGCAAATCAAAGAACGGATGTGCTAGAGGGTCAAGTCTTTCAAATTACAGGTTATGCTTGCACCCGTGGACATTTTCGAGTGACGCTCAAAGATCCGATTCCAGGATTTGGCAGCCGGGGCTTTATTTTCTGGCAGTATGCTCAAATCAAGCGCAACGGTCGCGAAATTCCCTACGATTCAAGCGCGCTAATGGTAACGGCTTTACGCGACACGATTATCAAAAAGCGTCCGGTTGATTCGTCTGAGCTTAAACCAGATGAACGATCGACGTTCAGCGCAAATCAGTTCTACGGGGTATCGAGCTACATGATTCAAGGCGGACACATTAAAGTTTCGCTGAATGAAGAGCTACCGGGATTTGGCAATACAGGCTATCTCTTTCCAGATTTTGTGCGAATGAGTCGGGGCAATCGCGCCTTTAATCCGATTCCCGACACGGTGGAGTTGAATGTGCCTTATTTCTCACAGCGAGACAACCCCCGGCTTTATTGGTCTACTTGCAATGTCACCGCGATCGCGATGTGTAT
>CAXTDB010000365.1:0-4743 GCA_964242045.1 uncultured Leptolyngbya sp.
TCCGCTACCTGCGAATGAAGTGAAAACATTGCCGAAGAACTTGCTAGATGCGCTGCGGTGTTTGGAATCAAATGAGGTAATTTCTCGATCGCTCGGTGAACCTTTCATCACTGCCTATCTCAAGCTCAAACACCAAGAATGGAATCAGTACACTGCTTGTGTGACACCTTGGGAACTGGAAAATACCTTGGATTGTTAGCACTCTAATCAGGTGTCGCAAGAACTATATTGAGTCAAACAATCTCTCACTTCAGAGAGACTTGATCCTGATTTTAGCTTTCTAGACTAAGAATAGATAAGCGAGTTGGCAACGATTGACTAACTCTCTTAGATTGTGGATGTATGGAGGTTTTTCCATGAATCAGACATTAAAACGCGCCCTTGCTCCTGGATTGATGGCAACGAGCTTAGTCGGCGCTACTTTTCTTCCAATGAAGCCTGCTTCAGCCGATCAAAACGTTTGGCGGGACATTGGCATCGGAGCCGCAACTGGAGTTGTTTCTAGTGTGATCACAGGTCACAAAGTTATACCGAACATTGTGAATGGTGCAGCAGCAGGAGCAGCGGTGAACCAATCCCGCGATTTGTTAACTCCGAAAGGTCAGCGTCCTGACTTGCTTAAAGATGCAGCAGTTGGAGCGGGTGCGAGTGCGGCAGTTGGAGCGGTCACGAATCGTCGCCATGCGATCCGAAATACGGCGAATGGTGCGGCAGTTGGTGCTGTGATTAACGTCCTCACGCCGAATGCTCGTCGATAGTTAAATCTCGATCGTAGATATCCAAGGGGTCAGGTTCTTCCTGATCCCTTATTTAATGCCTTCAAGCCTTCAATCAGATTCGTGAAAAACCGAGTAGCATCGACTTCGATGGCAATCCAGGCGTTTGCAGACTGTTTTGCGATCGAGCGATCGTCAGTCAATGTTTGCCCGCGCGTCCATTTCCCGTGCGTTTCGATCTGCACCTTTGCCCGTTTCCACATCATTGTTTCCGGGTAAAACAAATATCCTAAGGTTGCTGCATCGTGTACGAGAAAGCCTGAAATCCCGTTTGTTTCTCGATACTGTAATGCAGTACTAATCATAAATTCACAAAGATTGATTAGAAATTGAGCTAGTTCGCTCTGCGGGTTGATTGCCGCGATCGACTGCGCCATTTCTCGTGTGAATATTAATTGTCGCGTGATGTCGAGCGGAGTTATCACCAAATCAGCGCGACTGTTCAAAACAATCTCTGCTGCTTCTGGATCAAACCAAAGATTAAACTCTGCGTGCGGTGTAATGTTTCCTGGACAAGTGAACGCGCCACCCATGATGATAATTTCCTTGGCTTTTTTAAGGATGCCTGGATGTTTCTTCTCTGCGGCTGCAAGATTGGTGAGCGGCGCGATCGCAATTACGGTAATTTCTCCCGGCATCGCATTCAATTGCTCGATCAGGAGGTCATCTGAGTATCGCGCCGTTTCATAACGGTGAATCGGATCAGGAAGCTGTGAGGAGAGATTTCCCATGCCATCAGCGCCGTGAATGTGTGAGGCATCATCGGGGGTTTGTGCAATCGTAATTCCCCGACCCACTTCCACATTTGGCAAACCACCCAGGCTCAGAATCCGACTTGCACTAGAAAACGTCTTCTTAGTTGAAACATTGCCGCCTGCCGTCGTCACCGCAATCAGTTCTGCAAGTCCCTGTTTCACCAAGCTTTGCAGCCAAAACAGCGCAAAAGTATCATCACCGCCCGGATCGGTATCAAGAATAATTTTAGGAATGCTAGAAGACATAATTCATAGCAACAGATATAACCAAACCGTAGCGCGAAATCAAACTGAAAACATCGATCGAACAATAAATCCAATCTGCGATCGCGCTACTGTCAATAAACAGCTTCAATTTTTGCCGCGCCCATGTCACAGATTCCCTTCGATCAGCTTTCCAAACAGTACCTAGAAGAGTTTCTATCACCCCTCGGAGAAGTCACACGGAATTTGGAGATACTCGGCGAATCAAAGTTTGTAGACATTTACTTTGCGCCGCGTGTTAATCCTCCGATCGACGATTTAGGTATCTTAGCGCGAATGGTTCAAACCTCATGCTTACTCGAACCGTATCGAAATGCTCCTCGACGGACAGAACTGCGATCGTGCCTGCTCAAACTATTGTGGCTGCAAGAAAACGATCGCCGCAAAGCCAAATCAGAAAATCGATCGCTCCCCGACGTAGAATTGCCTCAATTATGGATTCTAGCCGCAACCACACATCAATCTGTCATTCAAGAAGTTGGGGGGCAACTCGATCAAGAATGGCTTCCCGGCATCTACTTTCTGCCTAAACTGTTTAGAAGTGCGATTGTTGCGATCGATCAACTTCCAGAAACCGAAGAAACGCTCTGGCTGAGGATCTTGGGTCGAGATGCAACGCAAGAACGAGCGATTCGAGAAGTACTAGCGCTCCCCAAGAATCACCCTCGTCGGAGTAACATTCTACAGTTGTTAGCAAACTGGAAAGTTAAAATCGAGTTAGGCGAGATTGAGGATTTTTCTCGGCAGGAGGTACTGATGGCATTTTCACAAGCTTTTTTGGAATGGGAGCAAACAACCCGACAAGAGGGACGACAAGAGGGACGACAAGAGGGACGACAAGAGGGACAAAGAGCGCTGATTCTGCGTCTTTTGACTCGACAATTTGGAGATTTATCAGAAGAAATGCGATCGCAAGTTAATGCCCTATCGATCGAACAACTTCAAGATTTAGCCGATGCCCTATTTGACTTTTTGGACTTAAGCGACCTGGAAACTTGGCTCTTAAATCACGGTTGAGAAATATGTTCAGACTCGAATGTTAAGAATTTTGAGAACCGCAAACCCCTGTCACCGTTCACAGGTACAGTCACAGATGGAATCATCTAACGAATAGGAAACTTTTCTTATGACAGGTTCATACGCAGCTTCATATCTGCCCTGGATTCTCATCCCCATCGTGACCTGGTTACTCCCCACGGTCGTCTTCGGTTTGTTGTTCTTGTACATCGAACGCGAAGATCCGAGCGGTATCTAGCCCTTTGTTCCAAACGCATTAGCATATTAAAAACCGCCTAACTGATACGTTAAGCGGTTTTTCTTTTATAGCGCTTCGATCGATATTACATCGACGAACCTACACTCGTATAAGAACCGTAAAAGAACAGTCCCAATACACCGATCGCGCCCAAGCCTGCGACAGTCGCCACAAGCCACAAGGGAATTCTTCCACCAGTCTGCACGGTTCTATCCTCCTAAATACGTAAATTGAACAACTCGAAATTTAGTTGAAGAAGTAGCTAGAGAACAAAATTCCCAGCGTGAAAATCATCAAAAGACCCAGATAAAGCGAAGTCCGGTTGAGTTCAACAGGCTGCTTGTTTGGGTTCGGACTGCCTTTAATTCCTGCCACGGTTCAAGCTCCTTATCGTTGAATAAATTGCATTGATGCGATCGCGCCAATGAAAAAGATCGCCGGAACTGCCAACGTATGCACAGCCAGCCAGCGAACGGTAAAAATCGGATATGAAATCGGTTCGTTCGGAGTATTGCTTGTCATTGTTTTTAACCTCAGTTAGACACTAAAACTACTTACCAACTTGCGAGGTAAATTTATCCACCTGCTGCTTCGCTGCGCTGCGGTTGCTAACGATCGGCAACTGTTCTTGGCGGGCAGTGGGATAGTATTCATTCGGGCGAGGCGTACCGAATACGTCGTAAGCCAGACCAGTGCTAACGAACAACCAGCCTGCGATAAACAATGCAGGAATGGTGATGCTGTGAATAATCCAGTAGCGAACGCTTGTAATAATGTCCCCAAACGGGCGCTCTCCAGTAGTACCTGCCATGTTTGCTCTCTCCAGAAGTCAACGTAACAAAAGCCTTATCTGTATCATACGGGACGGAAGAAACCCCCACAAGTCAGATTGTGAAAATTGATCCCCTCGTCCCATTCCTAATCAACGATTACGCAGTCTGCGCGCTTGATTCATACTTCAACAAAGTTCCGCGCTGACCCATGATGAATCCAGTCTTCGAGTCAAAGAAAACAATTTTGTAAAGGTTCGCCGGAATGTTTTCGACATCGTGATCTTTCTGCCAAGTTTTACCGCCGTCAAAGCTAGCTAAAAGGTTGCCACTTCCGCCCACAACCCACAATTCTTCAGGAGTGCGATAGGCAAGATCCAACAGCCCCCAGCTTGTTGAGAACTCAGGATTTTGAGCCTCTAGCCAATCTTCAGGACTCTCTGAAGCGGTGAACTGAATTTGTCCGCCTCTTGCTAACATCCACAAATGACCATCTGGCGCAAATCCCATGTTTTGCAGCTTTCGTGAACTATTGCGGTTAAACGGTTGCCAAATGTTCTGACCCGGTTCCCAAGTCGAGAAGAAGTTTCCAGTCGAAGAAACCGCGAGGTATTTGCCATCGGGAGTACGATCGATACTCCGCATTACCCCAAACGCTTCAGCCACAAGCGCTTTCCAGTTCTTTCCACCGTCTGTGGTGCGGTAAATCGCACCGACATCGGTAGTCATCTCAGCTTGATCATCCCCGATCGCGACAATCTTCTCAGGTGATCCAGGAAGCTTGCTGCTGAGCGGAAGGCGTATCCAAGATTTGCCGCCATCGTCGGTGTGAAGCAGAATCGAAGGCTGTCCGGCAATCCAACCATCGTTACCTGAGAAATTTACTGAAGTGAGACGGTACTTCTGTTCGCCCAAGTCTAAAA
>CAXTDB010000365.1:4804-4914 GCA_964242045.1 uncultured Leptolyngbya sp.
TTGTTGCCAGGTCTTACCGCCGTTTGTGGTTTCGAGCAGCGAAGAGTTCGTGCCGACCATCCAGCCGTGCTGCTTGTCCGCAAACCCGATGTCGAGCATATTTTCTTCGA
>CAXTDB010000366.1:0-4910 GCA_964242045.1 uncultured Leptolyngbya sp.
CAAAATGGCAAGATTCGCTTGGGATTGGGTGAAGAAAACAGGTCAACCGAATCCGCTGTGGCTGTTTGGAGTCGGCGATCATGGTGGCGGCCCGACGCGCGATATGTTGGAAGTTGCGGAACGATGGAAGCGATCGCCCTTCTTTCCAAAGCTAGAATTTACTACTGCACTGAATTATTTAGAAAGCTTAGAAGCTCCAAAAGACACTTGGAATGATGAGCTTTATTTAGAATTTCATCGCGGTTGTTATACGACACATGGCGATCAAAAAAGCCTTAATCGATCCTGTGAAACGCGCTTACGAGAAGTTGAGCTTTGGTCATCTTTAGCAGAAATCGCGGTTAAAAGTCGATATCCAAAACTCGATATAGAAGAGATTTGGAAGCAAGCTTTATTTAACCAATTTCATGACATATTGCCAGGAACCTCAATCTATCAAGCTTTTGAAACAGCAAACAAAGCTTGGCATAATGTATACCAAAATTCTGAGGAATTTAGTTTAATTGCAAGACGGGCAATTACAGACTCTATTCAAACTTTGAGTTTACCTCATCCCCATGCTAAATTAATTGTTGTTCTCAATTCATCAAATTGGAATCGAGACCAATTTATTCGTATTAGTAATCTTGATTATTCTCAACAGTGGAGAATTACCGATTTAGAAGGTAATCAACTCGAAAAGCAGAATTATTACCATGAACGGGACAGCGAAAAGTTAAGCAAAATAGCAAGGTCTTACTTATGCAATCTAATTGTTTTTCTTGCCAAGGATGTTCCCGCAGCCGGATATAAATGCTTTTGGCTTTGCCCAGTTGAAAATGAAGCTTTTCTTCCTCCTCAATTGCCAGAATCATTAGTTCTTGAGAATCAATTTCTGAGAATTTCTATCAATGAAAATGGTGATCTTGGCAGTATCTTTGATAAGCAAAATCAGCGAGAGGTTCTTAGCATTCTGGGTACTCAACTTCAAGTATTTCGCGATGAAGGTCAGTATTGGGATGCCTGGAACATTGATCCAGCGTATGCTGATCATGCTTTGCCATCTCCAGAGTTAGCATCTACAAGGTTAGGCTTGTTCAGTCTTTCAGGTGGATTGGATCAACTTCAATCAGGTGTGCAATCCGAAATATATGTAGTTCGTCGATTCGGTCAATCGATATTCATTCAAACCTACATTCTTGAAGCAGACTCACCCATTATCAAAATTAAGACTCGGATCTTTTGGGAAGAGCGGCACATTTTAGTCAAAGCCGCATTTCCGCTGAACATCGAATCGAGTACCGTAACTTACGAAACTGCGGGAGGTGCGATCGAGAGAACTACCCGTCCCCAAACCGCAGCCGAAAAAGCCAAATGGGAAGTTCCTGCACTTGGTTGGGTCACATTGGGCGATGACGAGTACGGAGTCAGCATTCTAAGCGACTGCAAACACGGCTATGACTGCCAACCGAACCAAATTCGCCTCACGCTCCTGCGCGGCTCAGAATATCCAGACCCCGAAGCAGATTTAGGACCACACAGCTTCACCTATGCAATTTATCCCCACATTGGAAACTGGAAAAAAGCGCAAACGGTTCGCAAAGCTTATGAGCTTCAATCTCCTTTACAGGCGATCGTTCTTGATCGACCTTCTTCAAACGGCACACTTCCCCCCGTTCATTCCTTCCTCGATCTGCAATCCGACAACCTGATTCTCTCTTGCCTAAAGCAATCCGAAGATAACCCAGACGAATACATTCTGCGCTGTTACGAATGCCACGGAGAACCCGCAGAACTCAACTTAAAAGGCGACTTCGAGATTATCGAATCGCTCGATCTGCTCGAACGCCCAATCAACATTCCCGCCCAAATTCAACCCTGGGAAATTCGGACTTACAAAATAAAAAAGAGGGCATCGTAGTGACACCCTCTGATTTCTAGTCTTCATGATCTTCAAACGGGTCATCCAAATTCGCGGAAGGCGGTCCGAACGCTGTATAGATCGCGAATCCGGTGAGTCCAACGATCGCAGCGCAGATCGAAATATTTAGAGCGAATGCGGGTTCCATGTTGGTGCAAAAAATGAGAGGAATATCCTTATAGTATTACAAAATCATTACAAAGTTTAACAATCTGTCCAAGCATTCGTTTCACGTCCGCCATTACTAGCAAAAGAACCCGCGAATTTGCTAAAGTAAGCTTCCTGCTAGGGATACAGACTCTCCATGCTATTGAACGAAAAGCAACAGCGGATTTTAGAGATCATTGATGCCGGAAATACCACAGGAGAGAGTATTGCAACCGCGATCGGTTCATCGATGCAGATGATTCGCTATTACTTAGATACGCTATCCGAAGATGGGTATCTTAAAGTCGCAAAAGTTTATGACAACGCGACCCGCGAGTTTCAAGTGGTGCGGGCGTATCTGACGGATAAAGGAAAAGCTTCGATCGTCAAAACGACACCCGCGATCATTGAGATTCCGGTAGAACCTGCAGACGACATTCAGCAAATCATCAAAGCGCTCGATCGCATTCAGCCGATTGTCGAGAAGCTGCCGAGCGATCGCGCCGAGGTCGCCTGTGTCTATCTCGAAGATTTGCAAAACGAAATGAAGGTTGCTTACCGTCGCAAACCTCAGCGAATCAAAGCCTATTTCTTAGCCTTAGTCGGAACCGCCCTTCCCGTGATTCAGCAGACGGGTCAGGCAGATCTATTTATCGAAAACGTCCGCTTTTTATCGACTCAATTGAATATTGCCGTCAGACTGCCTGAAAGCGTCAACTAGCCAGAATTTCGTCGAGCTTGGTTCGCACTGCCTGAATATCCTGCCACATCAACCATTTTGGGCTACCCTTGTCTTTTGATTGATTTCTCAATAGATAAGCAGGGTGAAAAATTGGCATGTAAAAGCGATCGTCTTTCTCGATCCACTGCCCCCGAACTTTCGTAATGCCTTGCTTAATTCCGACCAAGGTTTTCATCGCGGTCGCTCCGGTTAATAAAATAATCTTCGGATCAACCATGCGAATCTGCTCGGATAAATACCCGCGACACGCTTCCGCTTCATCGGTCGTCGGAGTTCGATTTTCCGGCGGGCGGCACTTCACCACGTTGCAGATGAAAACATGCTCCTCGGTCGTGAGATGAACTGAAGCCAGAATTCGATCGAGCAATTGCCCCGATCGGCCAACGAACGGAACTCCCGTTTCGTCCTCAGTTTGTCCCGGCCCTTCGCCCACAATCATGATCGGTGCGTTCAAATTGCCGCGCCCGATCACCGCATGAGTCCGAGACGCACCCAAATCGCAGCGATGACAGCGATTACAATGCGCGCTCATCTGTTCCATCGTTTGATACGTTCCCGATGGAATCGGAATCTTGGCGCTCGTCGGAATCAACTCCGGATCAAAACCGCTCGGAGGCGATGGCTCTGAAGGCGCAGTATCAAACAGGCTAATTTGTTCGTCGTTCACCATGAATCGTCGGCAGAATTTATTCAGTTCATAAATTCTAGAAGGAATTGGGGTGAACTGGATGCGATCGAAAGAAGGAAAGAAGGTTAAAGAATCCAGTCGTTTCTGGAACCTGAGAAAGACTGCGGTAGAGTCGATCGTATCGTGAATCACAGATTCAGGGAGGAAATTCGATGTTGAACACTGTTCTCGTTGCGCTCGATGTCACAGCGAATGATTCAATCGCGAAAACGGAACTCTCTGATCAAGTGCTGCAAACGCTAGAAGAATTGCAGCTTGAAGCGCGATCGAAAGTCGTTTTGTCGCATGTGGTTCCGGCGAACCAGTCTGAGGTTGAAATCATTGTCGATCGACCCGCCACGGATCTCGAACATTTTCCTTATCGTCAAATTGAACAACAGCTACAGATCTATCAAAAACGCTTGGGATGTAGTAGCGCAGTCGAAATCGTCACGGGCGATCCAGCCGAAGAAATTGTGCGACTTGCAAAAATCTACGATGCTGATTTAATCGTGCTAGGAAGCCGAGGCTTAACCGGGATGAAGCGAATTTTACTCGGCTCCGTGAGCAGTCAAATTGTAGAAGATGCCCCCTGCTCGGTTTTGGTGGTAAAGCCAAAATAATCAGCGGAGAGAGGGTAACAGCTTTTGCGCTTGAGTAACTGACATCGGATGGTTATACAGCACGCCGCCCGGTTCTTGATGAATCACTTGAGCTAGATTGCCCGTATCGACTCCGGCAAAGCCGCTATCGGTGATTAACTGAGCGATGATCGCTTTCGCTTCCGCATCATCGCCACAGTAAAACAAAGCATAAGGTTCAGAACGATGTGCTTCATTCGCAAACGTGGCGGTCGGGAGCGTGTTGTAAGCTTTCACCACTTTCGCGTTTGGAACTTTTGCTGCCACTTCTAAACCTGAACTTGCATCAGGAACGCGGTGGATTTTGCCGTCTTCGCGCATGTAAGGATTCGTAGCATCGATCAGGATTTTGCCATCGAGCGATCCGGCAGACGCGATCGCATCATCGATCGTCGAGTAGTAACACGCCAGCAAAATCACATCTGCAAACTTTGCCGCTTCTGCCACCGTTCCCGCCTGCGTGTTCTCTCCGGTTACTAACTCAGAAAGCTTTTCTGGGTTGCGAGAGCTAAAGAATACATCATGTCCCGCTTTTGCCCACAATGTCCCGATCGTTCCACCAATGCCACCTGCCCCGATCACGCCAATCTTCATACTTTCTGCTCCTCGATTACGCCATCACCATTCCACCATCCACATTCATCACTTGTCCGGTGATATACCCCGCTGCTGGAGAAGCCACCAGAAAGCGAATCATTTCCGCCACTTCTTCGGGCTTCCCGTAGCGATTCAGCGGAATGTATTTAAGAATTTCATCGGTTTTCAAATCATTTGTCATATCGGTTTCGATAAATCCGGGTGCAACTGCATTCA
>CAXTDB010000367.1:0-4837 GCA_964242045.1 uncultured Leptolyngbya sp.
AGGGGTTGAAACGGGTAAATCTCGATATTTTGCTAACACCACGTAGAAGCTATCTAATCCGGTTAAAGGTGCAAGTTTTTCGCCGCGTCCGGTTGCGATCGCAGTTCCGCCTGAGATGCAAAAAGGAATATCTGATCCGAGCTTTGCGCCTAAATCTTGTAGCTCGGACTGCGTTAAGCCTAAATTCCACATCAAATCAATTCCCACGAGAACAGCGGCAGCATTACTCGAACCGCCTGCTAATCCCGCACCTATTGGAATCCGTTTTTGCAAATCAATTTCTACCCCGCCTAGCTTCGCATACGTTTCGGGAAATTCGCGCATCATCAATTCTGCGGCGCGATACGCCAAATTCGTTTGATCGACTGGAACCGCAGGATTGTCACAATGTAGGCGAACGCCGTCCACACTGCGCGATCGTACGGTCACTTGATCTGCAAGCTCAATGCTTTGCAGCACCATGATCAGTTCATGAAAGCCATCAGGACGATCGCCCACAATTTGCAGATAAAGATTGATTTTGGCAGGAGCAATTAAAGAATACGATCGCATAAATCAGCCTATTCTGACTAACTCCATTATCAGGACTGTCGAGGCGATTTCAACTGTAAATTTTTACGACGTTTCTTGCAGATTGTTCCTCGATCGAGTGAACAAGAAAGAACCGGAATCAAAACAGTCCTTCTGCCTGACTTGCAACGCTAAACACAATGAAAACGGTAGCACTCAAGAGAATCTTAAGCTTAATTGGATTCGCAATTGTTGGGTTAATGGTTGTGGTGACAACGGGACACGCACAAGATTTACCGCTGATGGGATTTCTTTTCGAGAGTCGAAGAGCGGGCGGTTTGGATCAGACAGTTGCTTTAGTCGGAATTCGCTTCACGGGTGAATGTCCGGGTGAGCAAGTTGCATCGACGCGAGCGCGGTTCTTCTCAAGGTCTACTCGTCCTGCACCAGAGCTACGGGCGATCGTCAGAAATGTAACGTTCGGATTTGCAGGTGAGCAGAAACCGTTTACCGATCGCGAATATTTCAGCGGGGATGTGTCCGAAGGATTCGAGATGCGATTTGGCGATCGACATGAAGGAAAATTTCTCGCGGTTCAGCCTGGTGAAAATCAGTTTGAATATGAAATCAAGCGCGGACAGCAATTAATTGAAGCAGGTAAGATTTCTGCAACATTTGAAGCGCGAACGTCTGAACAAGAACGAGATTCAAGCTTGGTTTGGCGAGAAACAAAACACTGCCGAAGATACAAAGGAAGACGTTGCATTGAAGAAGAGATTAGGGGATATTATGATCGAGTTTGTCAGAATTAAACGCATTACTTAACTCAATCCATTCTTTCAAGCTCAAATCTTCAGCCCTTGCTTGCGGATTGATATTTAATGTTTCGAGTAAAGCGTTTAATGGTTCGATCTCGATCGCGCTTTTCAAATTATTTCTCAGCATTTTGCGCCGACTCGAAAAGCCCAGTTTGATCAAAGTTTCTAGTTTTTTCGGATCTTTTGCAGGATGCTCGATCGCTCTTGGTTTCAACCGAATGATCGCAGAATCAACCTTCGGAGGTGGCGAAAACGCTTTCGCTACAACATCACAAATGAATTCTGCATCGGCTAAATACTGAACTCGAATCGATAACGCACCGTAGTGTGATGAATTAGAATTCGCACAAATACGGAGCGCGACTTCTTTCTGCAATAGCAATACGATCGAGTCAAATGGATTCGGATTTGGATCAGCGATCGTGCCTAATAATTTCTCTAAAATCGGTCCTGTAATGTTGTAAGGAATATTCGCGACAACCTTCCGAGGATTTTGAAATGCTGGAAAAGGCTCTAATAATTGATCGATATCTATTGTAAGAAAGTCACCTTGAAGCAACAAGAAATTCTCAGACTTGCCAAACTTTTGCACTAAGATAGGGCACAAATCGCGATCGATTTCGACTGCCACAACTGCCTGAGCTTGCGAAATCAACTGTCGCGTTAAAATTCCGGTTCCAGCACCAATTTCTAAAACGCGATCGCGCTCCGTCAATTCCGCAGAACTGACAATTTTGTTCAAAGCTTTTTCGCTTTTTAACCAATGCTGACCAAATTGTTTTCTTGCTTTTGGCACTTATTCAGGTAGTCCTAGTAATTCACCCGATCCCGGAATCACGGTTCCAAACTGAGAAGCCTTTAATCCTTCAGAATTGAAAAACTCTAGAGCTTGCTCAACACTCTCGCTCGGAACGATCACCACGAATCCAACTCCCATATTAAAGGTATTAAACATCGCATTCGGTGCAACTTTCCCTTCGTTAGCTAACCAATGAAAAATCGGTAAAATCTCCCATCCATCTGAATCAATTTCTACGGCTTGATTCTCACCCAAACACCGAGGCAAATTCTCCGGCAAGCCGCCCCCGGTAATATGCGCCATTGCGTGAATTTCGATTCCTGCTTTCACCGCAGCCAGAATCGGCTTGACATAAATCTGAGTCGGAGTCAGTAACACTTCTCCCAACGTTGCGCCACCCAGTCCGGTCGGTCGATCGCTCCAATCAAACCCACGATCGATCACAATCTTTCGCACCAAGCTAAATCCGTTGCTGTGAACTCCGGTACTCGCAAGCGCGATCGCGACATCACCAACCTTGACCTGCGAGCCGTTCAAAATTCGATTTTTCTCAACAATCCCAACGCAGAATCCCGCTAAATCGTATTCATTCTGCTGATAAAATCCTGGCATTTCCGCCGTTTCGCCGCCTAACAGCGCACATCCCGAAGCCTCACATCCTTGTGCAATTCCTTCGACGACCGCCGCAAGCTGATCCGGCAACAACTTTCCCGTTGCTACATAATCTAGAAAAAACAGCGGCTCTGCACCACAGGTCAAAACATCATTCACGCACATCGCCACCAAATCGATTCCGACCGTGTTGTGAAGATCCAATTGATGTGCCAATTTCAGCTTTGTCCCAACGCCATCGGTTCCTGACACTAATACAGGTTCTTGATACCCACCCGGCAACTGAAACAAACCGCTAAATCCACCTAACCCACCCAAAACCTCAGAACGGTGTGTACGCTTGACAGAATCGCGAATGCGATCGACAAACGCCCGCCCCGCTTCAACATCAACTCCTGCTTCCCGATAATCCATGCGCGCAAATTGAATCTGCAAAACATCAGCATACCGCACAAGTTGTATGAAGCCTGTGTAAAGTTGACGTGAAGTTCAAAAAAGTTCATTTTGGGTTTTCACTAAGCAAACAGCCTCGTAGCAACGTTTCTAGCCCAAACCAGCGTGTAAAGGTAGTGTGAAGTTTTATTTCGCACAGACACTACCCTGATCCCTTGAGTAAAAACTTCATGCTAGTCTGTTGCAGTTCTGAACTCAGGAGTGAACACGGAGCGAGTACGAGTTAGCACAGCTTAAGTTGTGTCAGTTGGCAGACCGTCACATCTCGGACTCAAAGTTGGAAGTGAATCTCACAAAGGATGTATGAACCAGAAATTGATTAGCGGATTGACTGCCGCTCTACTGTGTACCAGTACGATCGGTGCGACTGCTGCCCTTGCAGAGTCCACCCCGGCAGCCAGCCAAGGATCTACGGAGTCCGAAACTCCCCGACCGTCTTCGCCGCAGATTCGCAATGCAGTGAAGCTCGGTGAACAGCAAACCCCCGAAACCGATGACTCGATCGCGAAAATCCAGTCGCACGAGACCTCTGGGCGCAAAGCCGCCACCCTCTATGTCCGCAATATCCCTGTTGTTACGTTTGTGGGTCAATCTCGCAACTCAGTCACCGAAGTGAAAGTCGGTGAAGTGCAAACGACTCCCTCTCAAGCCGCGAAGCTCAAATACGGTGCCACTACCCCGGTCGAATTCAGCACCCAGCCGCGCCAGAATTCCTCAAACCCATCCGCTGACCCGATCGCTAGAGCTACCGCGATCGCAGCCCGACTCAATCAACTCCAACGTGATGGAATAGATGCCCGCAAAATCACGGTGCGATGGAACCAAACTAAGTCCGGCGCTCAATTCCTGATTGAGGCAAACAAAAAGACGATTATTGCTGTCGATCCACAGACGATGCTTCCTGATACCACGCGCGATCCTGAACAAGACGCGCTGCAAGTTGCCAATCGTCTGCGCCGTTTACTCGGAAATGCTGAACCGCTGCGTGAAGTTGCCAATCGCCCAACTCGCGCCCCTCAGCAGATCGCTTTAGGTCCGATTCGATTTCGGGTAACGGGCATGGCATCTTGGTACGGTCCTGGCTTCGATGGTGCGATGAGCGCGAGCGGCGAGCCATTTAATCAGAATGCGCTCACTGCGGCTCACAGAACGCTGCCGTTTGGCACGATCGTGCAAGTGACCAATCTTGATAACGGTCGCACCGTTGCGGTACGAATTAACGATCGTGGTCCGTTCTCCAGCGGTCGCGTGATCGATTTGTCCACAGGCGCGGCTCGTGTTCTCGGCTTGGTGGAAAGCGGCGTTGCTCCCGTTCGCCTTGAAATCAGAGATCGCAAACAGGTCGCAACAGGCGACTAAGTAGCGGGACAGACATTGTACGTTAGCCATCTTGCCTGACTCTCAGGAGCAGGCAGGATGCCCATCCCACAATCGCTTGAACCTATTCTTTTAATAGACTGCTTGTTGATGCAGCGATCGTTTAAACTGTTCACTCCTCTTTAAATTAGAGTTGCTGCATCAGGCCTTTTAATTGAATGTCTTGGCTCAAGTTTTTGCTTTGAATCAGAACACCAAAGCCACCTAGCCCCATCGGATTCATTAACTGATGTAGTGCGTCGCGGCGCTGCAATCGGTTTTGTAAATC
>CAXTDB010000368.1:0-4820 GCA_964242045.1 uncultured Leptolyngbya sp.
CGCAGATAGCTTTCAAGCGTCGATTGGAAGTCTTGCACCCGTTGTTGAGTTCTCGCTGCTAAACGACGCGGCGATCGCGCCACGCTCCGGATCGAGGATTGCACTTGATCGACCAGTTGATTTGCCTGATCTTCGGAAAGATCGGGACGTTGCGCCAGCAGTTTGACGATCGTTTGACGATCGACTTGTGAGAGCCTTCTTCTGAGTCGAGCCGCGCCCGCTTGCGGATCGTTCAGCAATACGCTCAAATCGCGCTTGATCCCATCGGGATCGAGTTCGGAGAGATTCGTATTGCGAAGATAAGATTCGATCGTCGTAGTGACTTGATCGACTTGATCTTTTGCTTTTTGCACCACAATTTGCGGAGCATGAAGCACGTTATTTCTCACATCTTCAAGCTGGCTCACAATCCGATTAGCTTCTTCGGGCGTGAGGTCTTGGCGCTGCGATAACAGTTGAACCAGCGTGTCGCGATCGAACTGGCTCAGTCGTCCGCGCAGAGCATAAGCTCCCGCTTGCGGATCATCGAGCAGCAGGCGAAAATCGCGCTTAATCCCGTCGGGATTGAGTTCATCTTTGTTCGTGTTTCGCAGGTAGGATTCCACTCTCAGCCGCAGCGCTTCCGCTTCAGAACGCACTCGGTTTTGAGCTTCTTGAGCCGAATTGAGAACGCGATCGCGGGTGCTTTCAACGTTGCCAACAATGCGATCGGCTTCTTCGGGCGTAAGATCAGAGCGTTGTCCGAGGAGTTGCACTAAAGTATCGCGATCGAAATGACTCAAGCGATTCTTCAGCGCGTCGTAACCCGCTTCGGGGTCTTCAAGCAGCAGTGAAACTTCCCGCTGGATCGCGTCGGGGTTAAGTTCATCTTTGTTCGTCGATCGGAGATAGTGTTCGACGCGGTTGCGGAGATCGGTGCTTTCTCCTTGTTCTTCAGCGGTCTGAACTTGGCTGAGAATCGCTGTCCGAATCGTTTCGAGTTGATCTGCAATCTCAGCGACTCGTGCAGGCGATAAATCTCCGCTTTGAGTCAGCAAATGCACAAAGTCGCCCCGGTTCAATCGATCGAGTTCGCGTCTGACTGCCGCCGGATCAGCCTCTGGATCGTAAAGCACTTCGCGGAATTCGTTGTCCAACGTTTCCCGGTTGAAGTGCCAAGAATAAGTATTCAGCAGGTAGTTCTCAACATCCGCCTTGATCGGACTAAAGCCTGAAGGAACTTGATCACCAGAGTTTTGTGTGCCCGATGTCACTTTATCTCGTACAGACTGAATCTGTCCGATAATTTTTTCAACATCGAGATCCTGAAGGTCTGCCCGTCCCATCACTGTTGCCATTAATGACGAGAACCCCATCTGCATCGCTTGATTAACCAAGCCCGGTTGTTCCTGCTTCGAGCCTTGTTGTGCCAAGCTTGAGAACGCATCGCGCATTCCTGACGTTTGGTCTTGCTGCGTGTTCTGCAACATTTGACCTTGACGACGCAATTCTTCAGTGAGCTGATCCAAACGGCGATTCAAATCATTCGTGTTGACTTGTCCCGACTGAACGGTTTTCAAGTATTCCACCAATTCTTGAGTTGGATCTTTGCGTTGAAAGCGTCCGATCGTTTCTGTCCAAACTGAATCAAGCTGATCGACCAAGCGATTCGCGTCTTTCTTTGATAAATCGGTACGATCGCTAATCAGCTTCAGAAAAGTATTGCGATCGACATGGCGTAATCGCTCCATCACTTCTGCGGGTGAACCGCCACCGACAATATTTTGCAGTTCTGGATCGTTGATCAACCCTTCGATTTCGCGCCGCACTCGACCGAAATCTAGCTGTCCTGGGCGAAGCTGTTCAATGTAGTCTTCGAGAGAATCGCGGATATTCGACGGATCCATCGCTGATCCCAGTTCGCGCCGCACTGCTGCTGCTGCTGCTTCTGCGGTTGAAACGACTTGCTGATTCACCGCTTTTGCTCCGAGTGCAGCGGTCGCAGTTCCGACGATCGCTTGAAACCCAGAAGTTGCAGTATTCACGACTGAACCAATCAGCGATCCAACCGTCGTTGAACTTACCCACACTAGGGTAGTAAAGTATGCTGCCCAGATGACTAAACCCACGATCGCGCCCAAGCTCGCAGTCTCTAGCAAGCTCAGCTTTACCGCCAACAAGCAAGCGATAAACAGCGAGAGCGTGACTGTGATTAATGTCCAGAGTCCGACTGCAAATCCAATTTTGCGAATCGTCCCGCCACCACCACTGCTCGAATGATCGTGCGAATCGTGGTCGTCTGAAGAGTGCCCTAAATAAGAGATTCCAGCCGCAACGGATAGATTTGTGAACAGTAATTGGAATGCAAATGCTAATACAATTCCCGAAATTAAGGCAACAAAAAATCGAGGACCTGAAAACACTAAAGCTGCTTGCTCAGGTGTAGCCGCTCCTCGATCAGTTGGAACCAGTGCTAGGAGACTCTGACCGAGTTCCCATGTTAAATTTGCTACTTGACTCATAGAAATTCCCTCATCAGACTCCGCCCAACACAAGAAAGATGTGTCAGTGAGGCTGCTATTTTGAAACACTGCCTTCGATGCCAGAATCGCTGAGGGAGAGGTACATCATCATCTTTCTCAAGGGGTAGAACGCATCAACTAAAAGGAGTAAATCGCAGATTTGAATGCGGGGATCACGGTACAAGAGGTACTCATTTAGACGGAATGAATGCGGCAACTACGCGATCGAGTCCGACGGCACGAGATGCCTTGAATAAGATTCGATCACCCGATCGAATCAATTCATTTAGTCGTGCAATCACTTCTGTATAAGCTGTAAAGGTTTCAGCCGGAACCGGAGCAGCCGCGATCGCCATTGCGTGAGCTTCGTCAGGATCAGCCAGAATCAATACTCGATCGAGTTGCAACTCTCTCACTTGTTCCCCGACTTGTTGATGATACTGAACCGACCAGTCACCCAATTCTTTCATCGTTCCAAGTACGGCAATTTTGCGATCGCCTTCAGTTTGAGCCAACAGCTTCAAAGATGCCAGCATCGACTCTAACCCTGCGTTGTAGCTTTCATCGAGAATCACGATATTGTTTGAGAGTTCATATCGTTTCGCCCGCCCGCTCGGTAGTTCGACTTCAATCCCTGCTGTTAATTTTGAAGCGTCAAGATTCAAGGCTTGAATCACTGCCAATGCTGCTAAGAAATTGAGCGCGTTATGTTCACCGGGAAGCGGTAGCGGAAACTGATTGTCCCCAACTTTGAGCGTTTCGGCATCGATTAACTGTCCTTGCAGATCGCCGCCCTGCAATCCATAAGTGATCGATTTGCCTTGCCAAACGGTTTGAGCCGTTTCAAGCAATAAAGGATTGTCGTGATTCAGAATTGCGATAGCTTCGCTGCCCGGAATGTTCGCCTCTCTCGGCATTTCTGCGAGTAATTCACATTTCGCTTGTGCGATCGCATCTCTCGATCCCAATCTTCCAATATGCGCTGTTCCAACATTCGTAATCACACTAATATCAGGACTGGCAATCTGCGATAACAGCGCGATTTCTCCGAGCGCTCTCATTCCCATCTCAACCACAGCGAAATCATGATCAGCGTTTAATTCTAATAGCGTTTTTGGAACTCCAATTTCGTTGTTATAGTTTGCCTGTGTTTTATGTACCTTTCCGTATTTCGATAAAACCGCTGCGATCAATTCTTTTGTTGTTGTTTTTCCAACTGATCCGGTAATTGCAATAATTGGAATTTTAAACTGTTTACGCCACCAGTGCGCGATCGCTTGATACGCTTGCAAGGTATCCGAAACAACGAGAATAGGTAAGTCAGCCGCTTCAAACTGAGCATCGACAATCGCCGCGATCGCGCCTTGGTTGATTGCTGATCGAACAAAATCATGCCCGTCGAATTTCTCGCCCCGCAGTGCTAAAAAAACCTCACCAGGCTGAATCGATCGCGTATCGGTCGTGATGCCTTTTGCGGTTAAATCCGGTAGATTTTGGAAAGATGCCCCAAGAATCGTGATCAGTTGATCCAGCGTTGCGTGAAACGACATGAGAAGTTTTTAGTTGATAAGGTTTTGAGTGTACCGCTTTGAGTGAAGCTTGGCTAGACCAAAAGACTAACCATGATAAACGTTGTCCCCGAATTACGCGATCGCTGGTTGCTCGATTCTGAGTCCGCTTTTTTGCAATTGATTGCTGCTTATTCCAGCCCCGATCGCCACTATCACACAATCAATCATCTTCATCATGTTCTTTGTACGATCGGGCAATTAGCTCCAATGCACTCGATCGTGATCAATCTCGCGGCTTGGTTTCACGACGCAGTTTATGATACTCGCGCTCACGATAACGAAGAGAAAAGCGCAGATTTAGCAGAAGAGATTTTACGATCGCTTCGGTTTGAATCTGAAACGATCGCTCAAGTCCGCCGATTGATTCTCAGTACTAAAACGCATCAAGCTTTCGATTCAGAAAGTGAAATTCTTTTAGATGCGGATCTAGCTATTCTCAGTTCTGATTCGATTCGATATCAGAGGTATGCTGAGGCAATTCGGCAAGAATATTTCTGGATTGCGGAAGAAGACTATCGGAACGGGCGATCGAGAGTCTTAGAAGCTTTCTTGCAGCGCGATCGCATTTACTACAGCTCAATGATGCAAGAAGAGACTGCACGTGAAAATCTGCGATCGGAACTGAGACAATTACAGAATTCTTGCCTCTGAAAAACTTTGTCACTGAATTTCCACTTCTCTGCTATTCTAGAAAAGGCTTAGGCGGATGTGGCGGAATTGGTATACGCGCACGCTTGAGGTGCGTGTG
>CAXTDB010000369.1:0-4820 GCA_964242045.1 uncultured Leptolyngbya sp.
ATCTACGCAAACGCGGTATTTTCCAGGGGCTTGAACTTTGGTGAAGTCCATTAAATACACATTCGTGTTTGTGTAATTGCGCGATCGAGGATCTTCGTTTTCTTGACTGGTGCGAGATAGCTGCGTTTTTCCGGTAAATACTTTTTGATTTGTTTTCTCGTTAATTACTGAGAAACCCAATCCTGAGCCGTATTCTAGCCGTCCACCACTCCCCATCCAGGTCGAAAGAAACGCAACTTTCGCCGGATCTTGTGGTGCAAAACCGATTTGAGAAACATGAATTGCTTCTGTGCGACTCACGTTCGGTTCATACTTAAACGTCAGCGGTTCAACTTTACTACCTGGAAAATTAATTTGGTAGGTTTTTCCAGCTTTTAGGGCGCTTGGAAGTTTGAGGTACATAACATGCGCCATCGGGAACTCAAACTTCCATTGACCGACTCGCGCCATGTCGGTCGGTTTAGATTTGCGGGAAACCGTGGTGGGATTCAATGTCGATGAATATGTCGAGTCGTCTGATGAAGTGATGCGATAGCTCGTGGTGCGATCTGCCCATTGCGGATCGAATTCAGAAGAAACGAACTGATCAAACGGATAAAGCACATTGCGCTGCTTGCCGACGAGTGAGCCGATCGCTTTACCGTTGCGAATCACCCAATCTTCGTCGATCGGGCGGGGCTGATCGATGTGATCGCCGGATTGCGGTTTGTACGGAGTTTGTTTGGCGTGAATCACTTCGCCCGTTTCGACTCGGACTGCCAAAATATCAGGCTTGACAAGATAAGCCTGATTCACCTTAATTTGGGGACTATTGCCCGCATCGACTCCGGAGATATTACAGCTAGAAAGTAATAATCCAAGACTCAACGGGAGTAGAGATTGCAGGCGCATCACGTCACGCTTCCGTAGAATTTCTTCCTTATTTTGCATAAAAGCGAGCACATTCTCCGTAAGTTCATGGAAATCTTGCCGAATTCGATCGAGTATTTAAAGAAGCGATTTTCTTACACTCAATTTCAGGAATTTTCGCTACCAAGGCTGCCATTTTTCGATGGATCGCTTAATTCAGAATTTACAAACTCTTAGTATTAAACCGGGTTCTCCATATTTTCGCTAATGTTCTATCGCTCACAAAGCCGTGATCGCACTGAATGACTAGATGCAAACTCAGAGCTGTGGAGCAACTAAAGCAAAAAATTTAAAGTACTTGCTTTTCCATATAAGTTTGATAAAAAATAGCTCTGAGTACTTTACCGCAGCTTGATTGTTGCCTTCAGTGGTAAATGTGGATCATACTGATGTGCCTCGATCGTAATCTGTAGAGCAGGGATTGTCATGAATACCAGTCTGTTACTTGTAGTACCTGTTCCGTTTCGGGTAGTGAATGGGCAGTATGGACTCGATGAACAAACCTGTGATGGCTTAGTACGCTGGGTTGAACATTTTGATCGCTTAGTAATGGCGGCTCCGGTTCTTCCCGACAAGCAAGCGCAAGAATTCTCGAAAACGGAAACTTGGAGAGCGATCGAGGATCTGCCCTGTGCCAATCGCATCGAATTAGTTCCCCTGCCGTATGCGTACAAACCTATCAATTATCTTCGTACCTACCGGAAAGTGCGGAGCTTGCTTCGCGCCAAAATTCAAGAATGTCAGTATCTTTGTTTTGCGCCTTCGATTTGGATCGGAGATTGGGCGGGGGTTGCGTGTTCAGAAGCAATTCGGCAGAAGCGCTCTTATGCAGTGTGGGCAGATCGCGTTGAATACGAAGTAATTCGGCGACTGCTAAAAGAAAACACTCCGCTAAAGGAGAAAATCAAGGAAACCTTAACGCTGCCGATTACTAAGCGCTACATTCATCATTTGATTCGGCAAAGCGAAGTCGGACTGTTTCAAGGACAAGATTGTTATACCGCTTATGCGCCTTTGAGCCAAAATCCGCACTGTGTGTATGACATTCACACGCAGAAATCCGATCAGATTAGTAGCGATCGCCTAACCGCCAAGCTCGATCGCTTAATGCAAGCTAAACCGCTGAACCTCTGTTATGTCGGGCGCGCAGTCGAAATGAAGGGCGCGATCGATTGGATCGAAATCATTGATCAACTGCATCAACGCGGCATCGAGTTACGAGCAACCTGGTTAGGAAATGGACATCTGCTGAACGAGATGAAGCAGTTAGCCGCAACATTAGGCGTTTCGGATTTAATTACGTTTGGTGGGTTCGTCAGCGATCGCGCTTTGATGCTCGACACGATGCAGCAACAAGATATCTTCATGTTCTGCCACAAAACGCCAGAATCGCCGCGATGTTTGGTTGAAGCGTTGGTGTCTGGATTACCGATCGTCGGATATGACAGCCCGTATCCGCGTGGACTGGTAGCGCAGCAGGGAGGCGGAATTTTCACACCGTTAAACGACAAAACGGCATTAGCGGATCAGATTGTGGCATTGGATCGCGATCGCGCCAAACTGTGTGATTTGATTCGGCAAGCAGCGGAATCTGGGAAACTCTACGACGAGGAAACGGTATTTCAGCACCGCAGTAATTTGATCAAGAGATACGTGATTCCGAATTGGACGGCAGAAACTGCGATCGCCGCCGTGAGATAGTTTGTGTTGATTTGTATTGCTTAAAATTACGAATTACAACTGTCAAATTACAAATTCCTGATTCACTCGAATGCTTAGTTTCCTTGTGTTATCGTTCGTGAAACTGTATCCGTTTGGAGGGCAGTCATGAGCTATTTTCAGGAAGCAAAAGCCCACTTTATTGCATCCCATCAACATCCCATCAACAAAGTGCTGCATCATTTAACCAATGCACTTGCGATCGCAGCAGTCGTTCTCTTATTGATCGACTGGCGCTTAACGATCGTCTGTTTAGTTCTCACCCAAGTCTTTGCTTTGGGAGGACACGCAGTGTTTGAAAAAAATGAACCCGCCTTTGTCAAATATCCGGGTATTACGATTTTGGCTTCATTGTCGTGGTCATTCGATCACTGGTTTGGCTTTCGAGAACTTTTGCAACGCTTCAACGCTCACTCATAACATTTCTATTGGAGACCTCGTTAATGTATAACGGCATATTCGTGATTGATGCTGATGCCCATAAACTTGAAAATCCGCTGATCATTCGCGATTATATTGAACCTGAGTATCGCGATCGCGTGACTTTGATCGTGGATAATCTCGGCGATCAGCGCATGCGAATTGTGGATTTTAACCCAGCCACTGGGAAAAACGATTTAGTTCGCTTGTTTCCTCAACCGCAAGGACTCGGTAAAGGGGGATTCCGCAATCTGCATCCTGAAACGACGCTCGGAGCCGTGTTTAACCGCACCCGCATCGAACACATGGATCAAGAAGGCATCGATGTGCAGGTGATTTACGGAACGTGGAATCTCAGTTTTGGCAGTTATCTCGATCGAGATTTAGCCGTCGCGCTCTGCAAAGCGTATAACAACTATATTGCGGATGACTGTCGCGGCTATGATAATCGCCTGAAAGCGATCGGAGTTCTACCGATTCAAGATGTCGAAGAATCGGTGAAAGAATTGCGTCGCTGCGTCGAAGAACTTGGCTTGATTGCGGTCGCGGTTCCACCGAATATTGCGGTACCGCATCCGAAAGCGCCCGAAGCCTTTCCCGAAATTCGCACTTGTAAAACGATTTCTCATCCTGACTTTGAGCCGATTTTGCAGGCAGCGGTTGATTTGGATGTCGCGATCGGGATTCATGGCGGCCCAGGTTCCTACATGGTCGGTGGCTTATCGGATCACACCGAAACCTTTGTGTTGAGCCACATTTTTGTGCAGCGCAATCAGCAACAGTTAGCGCTTGCCCGCATGGTGTTCGACGGCGTATTTGAGCGCTTCCCGACTCTGCGTGTAGGATTCCTTGAAGGCGGTTGCGGCTGGCTGCCGGATTTGGCGCATTCTTTCCATGAACACTGGGAAAAACGGATTCGCGACTTTGATCCGAAGCATCCGTATCGCCCGTCTGCGATCGAGTTCACTAAACTGATGATTCAAGAACGTGGCGTACACAATAGCAGCAGCATTGTGACTCAGGCGAAAAACCTCTTTGATCTGCTGTGGACAAAACAGCATGATCCGAGCAAGATCAACGATTCTAGCTTGTACGAACACTTCGAGCTAAGACATCGCGATCCGATGGAATACTTCGATCGCGGACAGATCTTCACGTCGTTCGAGTCGGACGATCCGGCTCCTGCTTATCTCCCGGTCGCGATGGGTGAAATGGGCAAGCGACTCGCTTGTTTCTCTGGCGATTATGGGCATTGGGACGGCGTGTTGCGCGACTGTGTGCGATCGGCAGCTGAAGTGACAAACTACGATCGCGATCATCTAGAGCTACTGCTTAATGGAAATGCGCTGGCGCTGTATGGCGATCGACTGAAAAATTCACTGCCTCAACGATCGGGGTTAGTTGGAGCGACCGTTTAGAGGGCGCTTTGGTTGATCCTGCCCACAACTAGAAGCTTTGTGGCGGGTGACCTGACGTTCGACACAAAGCTTCTAGTTGCCTTGATTCGCCCGGAAATTAATTTCCGGGCGAATCAAGGCAAGTCCACTCAAAGGACTCAGAAGGACTGAAATAGAGCGATCGCAACCCATTGAAATAGTTTTTTTCATTAACGCGAAATTGATTTCCGCGCGGTCGGAAGCGAGAGAAGTCGAATTTACGTTAACTCAGGCAGCCTTACTCGATCGCTTCTTGCTCTACCACTGCCTTTAATTTGCTGTGAAACTCCGATCCGCTCGGAGTCGGCATAAACTGGTGAATCGGTGGATGTACAT
>CAXTDB010000370.1:0-4756 GCA_964242045.1 uncultured Leptolyngbya sp.
CCTGCTTCGTTTTGCGGCATTGTCGGAATGAAACCGACCTATGGATTAGTATCGCGCTATGGCTTAGTGGCGTTTGCGTCGTCGCTCGATCAGATTGGTCCGTTTGCGCGATCGGTGGAAGATGCCGCGATTTTGCTGAACGCGATCGCGGGATACGATCCGAGAGATTCCACGAGCTTAAAAGTCGATGTCCCCGATTACACGCAGTTTCTTAGCTCTGACCTTAAAGGAAAGCGAGTCGGAGTGATTAAAGAAACGTTTGGGGAGGGATTGGATGCTGAAGTTGAAGCATCGGTGATGAGCGCGATCGAGCAACTCAAATCACTCGGAGCCGAAGTTAAAGAAATTTCTTGTCCTCGATTCCGGTATGGAATTGCAGCGTACTACATCATCGCACCGTCGGAAGCTTCCGCGAATTTAGCGCGGTATGACGGTGTGAAATATGGCGCGCGAGTTGAAGATGCTGAGAACTTAATGGAGATGTATACGAAAACGCGATCGCAAGGATTCGGAGCGGAAGTGAAGCGCCGGATCATGATTGGAACCTACGCGCTGTCTGCTGGATATTACGATGCGTATTACTTGCAGGCTCAGAAAGTGAGAACGCTAATCAAACAAGATTTTGAGGCAGCGTTTGAGCAAGTTGATGTTCTAGTTTCACCGACTGCACCGACGACTGCGTTTAAATTAGGCGATAAGTCGCAAGATCCGCTGAGTATGTATCTGATCGATTTGATGACGATTCCGGTGAATTTGGCGGGCTTGCCGGGGATGAGTGTCCCTTGTGGGTTCGATTCACAGGGTTTACCGATCGGGCTGCAAATTATCGGCAATGTCTTGCGTGAGGATCAAGTCTTCCAGGTGGCATCGGCGTATGAGCGATCGACGGATTGGCATACGCGAGTTCCGAAACTATAGAAAGGTTAAAGGCACGATCGACCGATTGAGCATTCGATCGACTCGATCGCGCCAATTGTTCAGATTCGGCTAGTCAATGAAGTCTCGAATCATGTCTGGAGTTTCCTGCTTCTCGGAAGTGATCGGACGATTGCCATCGACCGGAAGCGTTTTGCGAACTTCAACTTCATCGGCTTCAATCGGGCGACTCCCATCCACCTCGACAACTTCTTTCACATTTAAATCGCTGCGATCGATCGGACGATTACCATCAATGCCCAAAGTTTTGTCCGAGTCGATTGAATTGGCTGCAATCGGGCGACTCCCATCCACCTCGATCGTGTCGTAAATCTCAACGCTATCGGCTACAACCGGACGATCACCATCGATCGACAAAACCTTCTGAACCTCAAGATCACTGTGATCGATCGGGCGATTGCCATCGATTCTAAGCATCTTCCTATCTTGCTGGTCTTCCTCTGAAGGAGTCATCGCACTATCATTCGGAGACTCTTGGGGTGCCATCACTGCTCAAACTCCTGATCTTGATTGCAACTCTCTACTGTTAATACTTTGATGAATTGCCGAACCACTATCGATAGGATGGTTTATTGCGATCGCGTCGAATTAAATCCATGGTGGAATCCCCGTAAATTCCTTGTTTGAGGAATCTACGGGGTAATTGGATCGTGTAAAAAGCCTTCAATTAACAGCTAGTGGACTGGAAATCTAAGCCTGGAAGTGCTTGGGTATGTTCAGCAGTCGCACCTTGCAACTGATTTGGATCTAAACCCAACGCATCCAAAGTAGATACAGCGATTTGCTTCGTGCTGACTGGACTCCTGAAGGTACTGCCTTGGAAGCCAGACGGTACAAGACCGCCTCCAACAATTAAACCAACATTCAGATCATCCGGCGAAACTCCACCGTGTTCCGCTTGTTTGGTCGCCTTTGCAGGATTGCCAACCAGGACAACACCAGGATTAAGTTCAACAATCACGTCCGGAGTGCGTCCGTCGCCTGGAGTGCCATAGCCCGCTTGAGAGATTTGATCACCCACAAGTACGCGCTTGATTCCGGGATTGCTCGCAGACTGTTGCAGTTGAGTCAAGAGTTCACCTGCTGCCGCCGCTTGAGTCGGATCGTTGAGCCAGAGCAGCGAGATATCATCTTGGGTTGCTTGCGCTACTTTGATACCCGCCGATTCTAGCGGAGCTGTGAACACATTATCTTTCACCAAGTCGGCAGAGCCGAGACGCGGATTCTGTCCGTGTTTCGCGGTGAGTACAATCATGGTTGAATCGTACAATCCCTGCTGCTTTAATTCATTGACGATTCTGCCAACGCTTTGATCGGTGTTCTCTAGCGCGGTAATCAGATCAGCGGACGGAGTACCATCTGCTGAAATGCCGCCGGATAGAACTTTCTGTCCAACGCTTAACGCCTGGAAGTTCATGCCAAACAGATTTGGAACTGCGGTTTTTTGAGTGCCACGCGAGTTTAGACCATCGATTTCATTCAGAATCGCTTGAACTTTCAAATTATCGTAAGCATCGGTAAGCTTGACGCTAGTGGTTGTGGCTGCAAGTGGTAGATTGTTCGGATTGTCAGACGCATCGATTAGCTTGCCTGTCGTCGGGTCGATCGCTACATTTGCTGCAATTTCTGGCGAATAGTAATCATTCACCGCATTACCGCTTCGACCTTGAGCGAGTTGATAGCCACCGGGATGCTTGTCCGAGTAAGCCGTATAGAGTCCAGCTTGACTAGCAACATCGAAAATGTTGTTGACTTTGACGTATTGACTCGGATAGACCGGATTGCCTTTGGCATCGAGTGGAAGCTTGGTTGAATCAATACTGCCTAATCCGAAGTCACCGCCACCGCTGAGTAAGGTCGGATTTTTATCAAGCGTTTCATCGTATAAAACTTCGGTTCCGGTTGGATCGCCCACTTTGCCGCCCGGTGCAATTAGATTTGTTGCATAACTATCGTCGTAGTAGACTCCTGTGGTAGCGGGACCTGCTCCGGTGAGGTAAGACAGTAAGCCAGGGAATGAATCTGACGGGCTACTGGTGGAAGCATTGGTAAACGACAGTCCCGATTGTTCGAGTGCCAAGATATTCGGGATGTACGGTTGCAGTTTTGGATCAGCGAGATCGGCTTCGCGTAGACCGTCGATCGACAATAACAACACATGCTTATCATTGTCCGACGGTAACCCGGTGGTCAGTCCAACCGTTCCATTGGCAAACCCTGCCGCAGAGAAATAGCGTTGATCACCGACTTGCTCATAGTTCAGATAAGTCGTTTGTCCATTTAGTGCTTGATCCGACTTCAGGACACCAGACGTGAAATCGACCTTATCTGGATTGTCGTTGAGGGCTTCTGAGATGACTCGTCCGACCAGGCTACCATTCTTGTCGGGAATGTTCAGTCCGAGAATGCTTGCCAAAGTTGGTGCAACATCGGCATTGCTGACTGGGGCAGTATCGGTAAAGCCAGATTTGAAATCAGGACCGATCGCGATCATATTGTTAAACGTATCGCCGCGCCCAAAGCTGCCGTGCATTCCTTGACCTTGCTGCAAGCCTGTATCGGCAATTTCTACTTCGGTCTGATTCGGATTGCTCGGATCAGTGCTGAAGGTCTTGAAGTTGATTACGAGCGCAGGGGTCGGCGTTTGGGCGGAACCTTTGAGGTTGATATCGCTTAAGGGAAGAGTTCCTGCGATCGAGCCGTAGGAATCATCGACAAACAAGCCACTCACATAGTTCTGCTTAGTCAGAATATCTACAACTCTCTGAAGCGTTGCCGCATCATGATTGGGAATGTAAACCAAGTCAGAGCCGCCGTTTGCTGCCACAATCACATCTGCAGGCGGCGCAGTTGTCGCATTCGGAGTACTCAGGGTTGCACTCGAAGCGATCAGACCGTTCCCGTTATTGGGTCGATCGCCTTTGGTTGGATCAATCGCTTTGTAAGAATAAGTGCTGTCTGCATTTTTCGTTGCTTGATCGGGGTCGAACAGGGTTTCTCCGAGACCGTGAGCGAGATCGATCGCCACAAATCCGGACGGCAGAAAGCCTGGATTCACCCCTGCATAAGTCAAAGTAGAGGCATAATCATTAACTTTCGTGCCTTGAGCATCGACGACGGATTTACTAATCGTTGAGAAGCCGTGGTCGGAAGTAACGAAAATGTCAGTATTGTCGTAAAGTCCTTGATCTTTGAGCGATTGGATAATCTGCGCCAAGTTGTCATCTGCATTTTTGATCGCAGATTTTGAGGTCGCTCCATTGATACCGGGGGTTAGGCTATTGAGACTATCGCCTTGATTGTGCTGCGATCCATCCGGGTCACGCGACCAGTAAACCATTGCAAACGGATTGCCGTTGTCTTTGAACTCTGGCAGAATCGCTTGCGTGACCGCATTGGCGAAATATTTTTGCTGCGTGTAGTTTGCTTCGAGCGTTCCCGCTGTCTTGTTGTTGCCTGAGAAACCATTGCTGAATTGCGCTTGGGTCGGGTCGCTGACGGTTGCGCCGTTGGTGCGATCGGGAGCCGTTATGCCGAGTCCTGCTTTGATCAATCGCTGCTGAATATCGGAGTTTAAGGGAATCCCGCCCGTTCTCCCGGTTGAGTCATCGATAATTACTGTTTGTGGGATGGGAACTTTTCCGGTCGCTGGATTTACGGTTCCTTGGCTGACATCTTGGATCAAAGTCGGTCCCAATTTGCCAACGGCTGCGGTGTTGTAGCCTGCTCCACGCGCGGCTTGCAGCAGTGTTTCTTCGTTTAAAAAATTGTAGAAGCTAAAACTATCAGGATCGCTCGCATCGAAGTTGCCTTGAAACTG